>CAYZWR010000032.1:0-30161 GCA_964481735.1 uncultured Thermoanaerobaculia bacterium | reverse complement strand
GGGACGCTAACGGCCGCTCATGAGGACACCCACCTGACGCGTTTCAGGTTCTAAAACGCAGCGGCTCGCACGACCCTCCAGGGGGTGCCTCTTCCCTTTCCGGCACTCCGCAGCACGCGTCCACAGCCTCCGCCCCCGTGACGGATATTTGGGGGTGTCCGATGAATCTTGGTCTCTGGATCGCCGTCGTCGCCCTGGTCGTCTCGGCGGGGATTCTGGGGTTTGGCTGGTCGCGCCTGCGGCAGGAAGGTGCTCGCCGCCTGGCCGAGGCCGAGCGCGAAGCGACGCGCCTGCGTGAGGAGGCGCGGCGCGACAGCGACACGAAGCTCCGCGAGGCCGAGCTCGCGGCGAAGGAGAAACTGCTCCAGGCGCGCAGCGAGTTCGAGACGGCCTCGCGCAAGCGGCGTGGGGAGCTCGAGGCGCTCGAGCGGCGGCTGACCCAGAAGGAGGACGCCCTCGAGAAGCGGGTCGAGCAGGTCGACCAACGCGACCGCGACATCTCCGGCCGGGAGCGCACCCTGGTCGGACGGGAGAAGGAGATCGCGGCTCAGGGGACGGAGCTCGATCGGCTGGTCGGAGAGCAGCGCGTCAAGCTCGAACAGCTCGCCGGCCTGACCGCGCAGCAGGCCAAGGAAGAGCTCGTGAGGTCGCTCGAGGACGAGGCCCGCATCGACGCGGCTCACCTGGTCAAGCGGATCGAGGACGAGGCGCGTGAGCAGGGCCATCGCAAGGCGCAGTGGGTCATGGGCCTCGCGGTGCAGCGCCTGGCGTCGGACTACGTCTCGGAGACCACGGTCTCGGTGGTCGAGCTGCCCAACGACGAGATGAAGGGACGCATCATCGGCCGCGAGGGTCGCAACATCCGCGCCCTCGAGATGGCGACCGGCATCGATCTGATCGTCGACGACACGCCGGAAGCGGTGATCCTCTCTGGATTCGACCCCTATCGCCGGGAGATCGCGCGCGTCGCGCTCGAGCGGCTGATCGCCGACGGGCGGATCCACCCGGCGCGCATCGAGGAGATCGTCGAGAAGGTGAAGGCGGAGTTCGAGCAGCGGATCCAGCAGGAGGGGGACGCGGCCCTGCTCGAGCTCAAGATCCCCGGCATGCACCCGGAGCTGGTGAAGCTCCTCGGGCGGCTGCGCTTCCGCTATTCGTACGGCCAGAACGTGCTGCACCACTCGAAGGAGGTCGCCTTCCTCTCGGCCGCCATGGCCGCGGAGCTCAAGGCCAACGTCAACGTGGCGAAGCGCGCCGGCCTGTTGCACGACGTCGGCAAGGCGATCGACCGCGAGGTCGACGGCACCCACCTGCAGCTGGGCATCGAGCTGCTGCGCAAGTACGGCGAATCGGAAGAGGTCGTGCACGCCATGGCCTGCCACCACGGCGACTACGACCCGCAGACCGTCGAGGCGGTCCTGGTCACCGCGGCCGACGCCCTCTCCGCGGCTCGGCCCGGCGCGCGCCGCGAGGTGCTCGAGACCTACGTCAAGCGCCTGGAGAAGCTCGAGGAGATCGCCAACGGCTTCAAGGGCGTGCAGAAGAGCTTCGCCATCCAGGCCGGGCGCGAAGTGCGCATCATCGTCGACAGCGGCAAGATCGGCGACGAGCAGGCGATCTGGCTCTCCAAGGACATCGCCAAGAAGATCGAGGCCGAGCTCACCTATCCCGGCGAGATCCGGGTGACCGTGATCCGCGAGACGCGCGCCGTCGAGTTCGCCCGATGAGGCTGCTCTTCGTCGGCGACATCATCGGCAAGCCCGGCCGCCAGGCGCTTCGCCGGCACCTGCCGCGCCTGGTCGACGAGCAGCGCGCCGACTACGTGGTGGTCAACGTCGAGAATCTCGCCGGCGGATTCGGCGTGACTCCGGACACCCTGGCCGAGCTCGAGGATCTCCCGATCCACGCCATGACCACCGGCAACCACGTGTGGGACAAGAAGGAGGTCGGCGAGCTCTTCGTCCACGAGCCGCGGCTGCTGCGGCCGGCCAACTATCCGGAGGGCAATGCGGGAGTCGGCCTGCACCTGGGCGAGACGGCGGCCGGCATCCCGGTCGCGACGATCAATCTCGAGGGGCAGGTCTTCATGCGCCAGATCGACTCGCCCTTTCGCATCGCGGACCGGCTGCTCGCGGGCCTCAGGCCGGAGGTCAAGGTGATCTTCGTCGACTTCCACGCCGAGGCGACCAGCGAGAAGCAGGCGCTCGGGCTCTACCTCGACGGCCGGGTGTCGGCGGTCGTCGGCACGCACACCCACGTGCCGACCGCCGACGAGCGCCTGCTGCCCAAGGGAACCGCGTTCCTCACCGATGCCGGGATGACCGGCCCCTACGACGGCGTCATCGGTTTCCGCGCCGACCGGGTCCTGGAGCGCTTCCTGCTCCAGACCCCGAGCTCCTTCGAGGTGGCCAAGCGCGACGTGCGGCTCGCCGCGGTGCTGATCGACATCGACGAGACGAGCGGCCGCGCGCGCGGCATCGAGCGCCGGCTCGTCGCGGCCGGGGAGGCCTGAGAGATGGCGAAGCCAGCCTCGATCGAGACCCTGAAGTCCGCCCCGGGGCGCAAGAAGCTCTCGGTCATCGTCACCACCTACAACGAAGAGGCGAACGTCGCCGAGTGTCTCGAGTCGGTGCTCTGGGCCGACGAGATCCTGCTCGTCGACTCGTTCTCCTCCGACCGGACGATCGAGCTGGCGAGCCGCTATCCGATCACCATCCTGCAGCGCGAGTACTTCGGCTCGGCGGCGCAGAAGAACTGGGCGATCGACCGGGTGGCCCACGACTGGGTGCTGATCATCGACGCCGACGAGCGCGTGCCCGAGGTGCTGGCGCGCGAGCTGCTCACGGTGCTGGCCGGCGAGCCGGCGGTCAACGGCTTCTACATCCGGCGCGAGAACGTCTTCATCGACAAGGTCATTCGTCACTCGGGCTGGTCGACCGACAAGGTGGTGCGGCTCTTCCGGCGCGACAAGGGGCGCTACCCCAACCGGCGGGTGCACGCCGACCTCGAGATCGAGGGCCCGGTGCCGGTGCTCAAGAACAGCTTCCTCCACTACACCTTCCGCACGTTCGAGCAGTACTTCCCGAAGTTCCTCAACTACGCGGAGTGGGGCGCCGCGCAGGCCTTCCGCGACGGGCGACGGGCCGGGATCCTGGAGATCGCCGTGCGCCCCTGGTGGCGCTTCGTCCGCACCTACTTCCTGCAGCTCGGCTTCCTCGACGGCATGCACGGCTTCGCGCTCTGCGTGCTGCAGGCGTTCGGCGTCTTCCTCAAGTACGCCCGCCTCTGGGAGTACCGCATCCGCGCGGCGCGCGGCGAGCAGCTCGAGCTCCCCGCCTTCGACGACAACCAGGAAACCTGGCAGCGCCCGACCAACGGCGCCAAGTAGGGCCGCCACGCCGCGGGCCCGCGCGGCGCGATCTCAGGACGGGGGAAGGGCTCGGGGAGGCGTGGCGAGGAGCACGTAGCCGTCCTCTCGCGCCGCGTCGCGGGCCACCTCGACGAGCGGCAGCGGCTGCGCGAGCTCGGCGAGCGCGGGTTTGGCGATCAGCAGCCAGACCCGTTCCGGGCGCGCCGCGAAGGCGTGCAGTTCCGCTTCCGAAGCCGGCAGCTCGGCGAAGCGCCGGGTGTAGAAGATGAACGGCGGGTCGATCCGCGGATAGATGGCGTAGGGCTCGCCGGGCCGGGAGAGCGCGAGGAGCTGCTCGGCGAGCGGGCGCGCGCTCTTCGCGGGCTGGAAGCGGGGCAGGACGACGACGCTCGTGTAGACCGCGACCGCGATCATGCCGGCGGCGAGCGCGCCGATCGTGCGCCCCGGGCGGCCGCTCCGGCCCAGCCAGTAGGCCGCGCAGGCGGCGACCCCCAGGACCAGGGTGAGCAGCAGCACGTCGCGCAGCAGCCCGGGCTCGAACGGCGCGATCGCGACGCGCGCCCGTTCGGCGGCGCGCGGCGCCCAGCGCGGCAGGAGCGGCCAGGCCGCGGGCAGGGCGGCGAAGAGGGCCGCGAGCAGCAGCGTCGGCCAGAGCAGCCAGCCGCGCAGGCGCGGCCAGCTCCGTTCGATCTCCAGACAGGGGGCCGCCACCAGCATCGCCAGCGCGGGAAACATCTGCAGGACGTAGACCGTCCGCTTGGCGGGCGAAACGCTGAAGAAGACCAGAGTCACGGCAACCCAGGCGAGCGCGAAGAGGAAGCCGCGCCGGGCGTCGCCGGTGAGCCGGCGCCAGCCGATCCAGAGCGCGCCCGGCAGGAAGAACGACCAGGGGAAGAAGTCGGCCGGGATCACCGTCAGGTAGTAGTAGAAGGGCTTGAAGTGATGCCAGGGGTCGGCGTAGCGGGTCAGGTTCTGCTTGACGACCAGGGTCTCCAGGTACTCACTTCCGCCGGAGAGCGCCGCGGGGACCAGCCAGGCGAGCACGATCGCCGCCCAGATCAGCAGGCCGGTCCAGATCCGCAGTCGCCGCAGGAGCTCCCGGTTGCCGGTCGACCAGGCGAAGACGAGCAGCGCGAGGAGTGGCGGCAGCAGCCCGACCGGCCCCTTGGCGAGGGTCGCGAGCCCCGCCAGGACGAAGAAGAGCCGGAACCAGCCCGGGCGCTCCTCCAGCCAGCCGCGGACGAAGCAGTACATGGCGCCGGTCACCAGGGCGATGAGCAGCATGTCGATCTGGCCGACCCGCCCCTGCCAGAGCACGCGACCCGAGGTCGCGAAGACGAGCGTCGCCCACCAGGCGACCCGCCAGTCGAAGAGCCGCCGGGCGAGCCCGAAGAGCAGCGCCAGGGTGGCCACGGCGGCGAGGATCGAGGGGAGCCGGGCGGACAGCTCGTCGACCCCGCCGGTGGCGAGCGAGGCGAGCGCGATCGACCAGAAGAGGAGCGGCGGCTTCTCGGAGTAGATCCGCCCGTTCAGGTGGGGGACGAAGTACTCCCCGGACTCGCGCATCTCGCGCGCCACCTCGGCGTAGCGCGGCTCGTCGGGATTCCACAGGTCGCGCGCGGTGACCCCGGGCAGGAAGATGAGGAGTCCCAACCCGACCAGGGCGAGGCGCTCGAGGAAGCTCATGCCGGCGGCCGCCCCGGGCTCCCGCTCGGCGCGTCGAGGGCGCTGTCGCGCCGCGTTGCTTCCGTCGCGAGGCCGCGCCGGTCGATCCATCGCCGGCGCATCCAACGCACCGCCATGAGGTCCGCCAGGGCACGGAAGAGCCGGTTGCCGATCCCGTACTTGGCGACGCCGTGCAAACGGGGCCGATGTCGCACCGGCAGCTCGCCGACCCGGGCGCCGTTCCAGCGCACCAGGGTCGGCAGGAAGCGATGCATGCCGGTGAACATCGGGAGATGCTCCAGGAACTCGCGCCGGTAGACCTTGAGGGAACAGCCGACGTCGGTGATGCGTTCGTCGGTCGCCCAGTTGCGCACCGCGTTCGCGATGCGCGACGAGGCCTTGCGCACCCAGCTGTCGTGGCGCTCGACGCGCACGCCCGAGATGGCGTCGAAACCGCGCTCGAGCTCGGCGAGCAGCCGCGGAATGTCGGCGGGATCGTTCTGCAGGTCGGCGTCGAGCGTGGCGACCAGCCGGCCACGAGCGTGGGCGAAGCCGGTCGCGAGCCCCGCCGACTGCCCGGCGTTGCGGCGGTGTCGCAGCACGCGCAGGCGCGGATCGGCGGCGGCGAGCTCCGAGAGCACGGCCGCCGAGCGATCGGTCGAGCCGTCGTCGACGAAGAGCACTTCGTAGGAGATGCCGGTGGCCTCGAGCGCCGCGCGGATCTCGCGCGCCAGGTCGGTCAGATTCTCCTCCTCGTTGAAGAGGGGAATGACGAGGGAGAGCTCGGGAAGGGTCACAGCCGGTCGCCCGCGGGGCGGAGGCACGCTATCACGCGGCGGCTCGACGCGGCCGCGGTGTCGCCGAGGCGATAGAGTCGGCGCATCGAATGAGTGCAGGAGCCCCCAAGCCGCCGGAGCTGCCATCGGCCTTCTGGCCGAAACCCCGGCCGGGGGCGTACTTCGTCGGGGTGCTCCTCTGGCTCGCCCTGTCGCTCGCGGCGAGCGTGCTGCTCGCGCCGCTCGTCCATCCGCTGGTGGAGGGGCTCGCGCCCGGCCGCTTCCACTTCCGGCGGGTGACCCGCCGACTCGCTCAACTGGTGGCGCTCGTGCTGGCGATCGTCGGCCTCCGGCGGCTCGGGGTGCGGCGCTTCGCGGAGGTCGGCCTCGGCTGGTCGAGCGGGCGCGCGCGCCAGCTCCTCCAGGCGGCAGGCCTCGGCTTCGTCTTCGTCACCTTGCCGATCCTCGCCGAGCTCGCGCTCGGCGCCCGCCGCCCCACCGGGGGGATCGGCGCAGCGGCGCTCGGCGGCATCCTGGCGAGCTCGGCGCTGGTGGCCCTGCTCGAGGAGGGCTTCTGCCGTGGCGTCCTGATCTTCCCCTTCGGACGCCTGCGCGGGCTGGCGCTCGCCGGCGCGGCCGTGCTCAACGCGGCCCTCTTCGCTACGGCGCACTTCGTGCGCGGCGGCATGCGCGGCTCCGCGGTCGACCTCGCCGCGGCGTGGCAGATCTGGGCCGCGGTGCCGCGCGCCGTCGTGGAGTACCGCGAGGCCTGGCTCGGGCTGTTCGCCGTCGGCCTGGCGCTCTACCTCTACGCCTGGCGTCAGGGGCACGCCTGGGGGGCGATCGGCGCGCACTTCGGCGCCGTCGTGGCGTTGCAGGTCGCGGGACGGCTGGGCGACGTCGCCCCCGGGGCCGAGACATCTTTCTTCGTCGACGGGTTGCTGCCGGGTTACGGGATGGCGGCGCTGCTCGGCGCCGCGATCCTGGTGGGCTGGGGACGCGAGCTGCGGCGCCCGCGGGCGAGCGGCTGAGCGGCCGCTGCCAGGCGACGTCAGCCCGGCCAGACGCGCCACGGCGCGTTGCCCTTGCGCCAGAGCTCGTTCAGGTGGATCCAGTCGCGGTAGGTGTCCATCGGATGCCAGAAGCCCTCGTGGACGAAGACCGAGAGCTCGCCGTCGCGCGCCAGCCGCTGCAGCGGCTCGAGCTCGAGGAAGGTCCGGGGATCGTCGCCGAGGTAGTCGAAGACCCGGCGTTCGAAGACGAAGAAGCCGCCCGACACGACCCCTTCGGCGACCGTCGGCTTCTCGTTGAACTCGACCACCTTGCCGGCCTCGACCTTCATCTCGCCATAGCGTGAGGTGGGATGGACGCCGGTCACCGTGGCGATCCGCCCCTGGCGCCGGTGGAAGTCGAGCAGCGCGTCGAGATCGACGTTGCCGACCGCGTCGCCGTAGGTGAAGAGGAAGGTCTCGGTGTCGACGTACTGCTCCACCAGCTTGAGGCGTCCCCCGGTGCCGCTGTCGGCCCCGGTCTCGGCGCAGGTGATCCGCCAGTCCTCCTCGCCCGCCTGGTTGTGGAAGTCGACCCGCGGGGGATCGCCCTTCATCGACACCGTGAAATCGCGCTGCATCTCGTGGAAGCGCAGGAAGTACTGCTTGATGACCCAGCCCTTGTAGCCCAGGCAGAGCACGAAGCGCTCGAAGCCCGCGGCGCCGTAGATCTTGAGGATGTGCCAGAGGATCGGCTGGTCGCCGATCTCGACCATCGGCTTGGGCAGGTTCTCGGTGTGCTCGCGCAGGCGCGTCCCCTGGCCGCCGCAGAGGATCACCACCGGCAGATCGCGTTTGTCGTAGGGTCGCGCGCTCATCGCCGTGGAGCCTATCGTGAGCCCCCGTCCGTCGGCGAGACGGTCCGCCAGACCCGCTCGCCGCCGGCGCGCCGCGCGTGGCGGCGCAGCTGCTTGCGCAGCCGGGCCTCGCTGCGGAACATCGCCGGCACCTGCGAGGCGTAGGCCAGGATGGCCGTCACCTTGCGCTCGAAGAGCTCGTCGGAGAGCGGCAGGATCTGGCTCTCCCAGGCGCGTGGCGTGCCCAGGGCGCGGCGCAGCGCGAGCCACTTCCACTCGACGTAGGGGAACTCCTCGTAGAACCAGACCGGACGGCCGGTGGCCTCCATCGCGCGGCGGACCAGGCGGTGATCGACGTGGCCGCCGACGCCGAGCGGACCGATGATCCGGGTCGACTCCGGCACGGTCGCCAGGCGCGCGGCGAGAACGGGCAGGAGCGCCGCCTCGTCCTCCGGAACGGCTGGCGCGAACAGATCAGCGAGCGCGGAGTAGAAGACTCCGCCGTCGCCGGCCCGCCGGTAAGGCGCTTCAGGCAGTCCGGCGTGCTCGAGCTCGGCCCCCAGGCGGCGCAGCGCCTCCGCGTCCTCGGCGCGCCGCGCCCGCATCACCTCGCCGCGCGGCAGCCGCCACCAGCGCGCGAGGTCCGCGGCGAGCGCGGAAGGAGGCTCGGGCGGCTCGTCGGCGGTGAACAGGGTGACGACCCGCACCCGCAGCCCGCGCGCCAGCTCGTACGCGATGCGGGCGCCGCACGACAGGACCGCGTCGTCCAGGTGGGGCGAGAGGTAGACGACGTCGGCCATCGCCTCAGCTCCGCAGGCGCGCGGCGAGCGCGGGGCGGAATCGCGAGAGGATCTCGCGGAGCGCGTCGCGGTAAGCGGCGGCGAAGCGCTCGCGCGTGTGGTGGGTGCGCGCCCACTCCCAGGCGCGGCGGCTCATCGCCTCGAGCTCGACGGGCGGTCGCGCGGCGAGCGCCAGCACCGCGCTCCGGATCTCCTCGAGCGAGGAGGTCGCGAGCTCGACGCCGCGATCAGGCGCGAGATCGAGGCCGCTCTCCCGGCTGAGCACGGGGAGGAGCCCGGCGTGCATGCAGGTGACGGCGCCGCCGTTCTGCCCCTCGGAGCAGGAGGGATAGACCAGGGCGAGGTGTTCGCGGGCGACCGCCGCGAAGTCGGCGCCGGCGACGTCGATCCAGCCGTGGGTGCGGATGTTCGTCGTCCGGTAGAGCTCGCGCGCGAAAGCGCGCTCGAACTCGGGCTCCCGTTCCACCGGCCCGAGGACGGTCAGGGCGAGGTCCGGCAGCGCCGCGAAGACCTCGAGCACCCGGTCGAGCCCCTTGTGCAGGAGGCCGCCGCTGCCGAACCAGACGAAGCGGCGGCGCGCGGCGGCGAAGTCCCTGCCCGCGGGGAAGGGATAGAGAAAGGGCTGCGAGATCGGAACCGGCCAGAGCGGTTTCCCGGCGAAGGCATAGGTTGCCTGCGTCGCGGCATTGCCCAGGATGGTCGCCGCGTCGGCGCTCTCGATCGCCCGGTTCGGAGCGATCGTCTTGTAGGGCGCGAGACGGATCCCGCGGCGCAGCTCGAGCTCGCGCCGCCGTCGCTCTTGGGCGGCGTTGTAGAAGCGATGGTGTCCGGTCTCGATGTGCATCAACTTGAGACAGGCGTCGCCCACCAGGGGCGCCAGCCGCTCGAGGTTGACCCGCACGTCGATCAGCAGGTCGTAGGGCGCCGCCGGACGGAACGCGAGGTTCGTCCAGTGGATGACGTCGACCGCGAAGCCGAGCCCGGCGAGGGTGCGGCCGATGGTGAGCGACTCCCAGAAGTGGGTGTGGGCGTGCGACGGCTCGGCGCCGGTGGGCGCGAGGAAGGGATCGACGATGTAGCTGAAGAGGGCGCGACCGACCGGCGGGCCGTCGGGCTCGAGCCGGACGACGCGGCGCTCGGTGCCACGCAGGCGGCGGAGCGTCCGCTCGACGAAACGCCGGCCGCGGCCGGCCAGAGGACGCAAGCGCATGCCGTGGACGCAAGGTATCACATCCCTGCCGCCCGCTTGGCTTATGCTTGAATGATCGTGCACGACGCGCGCATCCTGGTCACCGGAGCCTCGGGCTTCCTCGGCGCCGAGCTCCTGAAGTCGCTCGCCGCCGCAGGCGCCCGCGTCGAAGCGGTGTCCCGCCAGGCGCGGGTCTCGACCCACCCCGGCGTGCGCTGGTGGCGGGCCGACCTGACGCAGGCGGCGGAGGTCGAGCGGCTCTTCCAGGTCACCGAGCCCGAGCTGGTCTTCCATCTCGCGAGCCTGGTGACCGGCCGGCGCGATCTCGAGCTGGTGGCGCCCAGCTTCCAGGCCAACTTGGCGACCACGGTGAACCTCCTGGTCGGCGCCACGGCGCACCGCTGCCGGCGGATCGTGCTCGCCGGCTCGATGGAGGAGCCCGACGTCGCCGCTGGCGAGTCCCCGGGCTCGCCCTACGCCGTGGCGAAGGGCGCCGCGAGCCTCTACGCGCGTTTCTTTCGCGCGCTCTACGCCACGCCGGTGGTTTCGGCGAGGATCTTCATGGTCTACGGTCCGGGGCAGCGCGACACGCAGAAAGTGGTGCCCTATTCCATCCTCTCGGCGCTGCGCGGCGAAGCGGCGCGGTTGTCGAGCGGCGCCCGCCCGGTGGACTGGATCTACGTCGGTGACGTGGTCGAGGGGCTGTTGCGGCTCGCCGAAACGCCGGACCTGGAAGGAGAGACGCTCGATCTGGGCAGCGGCGAGCTGGTCACCGTGCGCGAAGTGGTGGAGCGGATCGCCAATGCGCTCGACGCGCCGCCGCCGGAGATCGGCGCGCTGCCCGACCGTCCGCTCGAGCCGACGCGCCGTGCGAGGCTCGAACGCACCGCGGCACGCCTCGGCTGGCGGCCCCGCGTCGCGCTCGACGAAGGTCTCCACCGGACGATCGTCTGGTATCGCGGCGAGTTCGCCGCCCACAAGGTCTGATGGGCATACCGCGCGGCACGGCGCGGCTGCTGCTCGACGAGGCGCGGCGGCGCCCCTTCGGGGGGCGTCTGCTGGAGCTCGGCCGGATGGCGGTCTACGTGACCGACGACGAGCTCGTCCGCTGGGCCGGCGAACAGGGGGTCGAGCTGCGCGCCATCGAGCCGCTGGCGTACTCCCATCAGCCGGAGCTCGCACGGCTCGGTTGCCTCGACGACAAGAGCTTCTTCCGCCGGCTGGGATTCGACGAGGTGGAGAGCAGCGACGTCACCGACTGGGAGGGAGCCGACCGGATCCTCGATCTCAACCAGCCGGTCCCCGGCGAGCTCCGCGGGCGCTACGACGCCGTCTTCGAGGCCGGGACGATCCAGCACGTCTTCCATCTGCCGCAGGTGCTCGCCAACATCTGGGCGCTGCTCAAGCCGGGGGGGCGCGTGATCCACGGCATGGCGCCGTCGAGCAACCACGTCGACCACGGTTTCTACATGTTCTCGCCGACGCTCTTCCACGATTTCTACACCGCGAACGGCTGGCGGATCGAGAGCGAGTTCTTCTTCGAGTTCTTCCCGTTCTGGCATCGCGGGAGATTCCATTCCGATCGCTGGCGAGTCCGGCCCTACACCCCGGGCGCCCTCGACGCGGTCGCGTACGGCGGATTCGGCGCGCGGCAGGTGGCCCTCTTCGTGGTGGCGACCCGGCTCGCCGGCGCGACCGGCGACCGCATCCCGCAGCAGAGCTGTTTCGCGCGCCTGCCGGCCCCGGCGAGCGGCGACGCTCGCGGGCCGGCGGGCGCGTTCGAGCGGGCGGTCGATCGCCTGCTCGTGCCGGCGAAGCAGCTCAAGCAGCGCCTGCGCCGGCTGCTCCCGCGCCGATTGCCGAAACCGATCCGGCGCTACTAGGCGGGGACCAGCGCCGCGTTGAGTCCGGCGTCGGAGCGCGCGGCGGCGAGCTCCCGGTAGCGCTCGATCTGCTCCTCGGTGATCTCGCGCACCGGCCGGCCGAGCTCGCGCTGGCGGTACCAGTCGGCGATCCACTGCAGGCCGTCCTCGAGACGCAGCACCGGCACCCAGCCGAGCAGGGCGCGCGCCTTGCTGCAGTCGAGCTTGAGGAAGGTGTCCTCGTGCGGGCGCGGGATGCGGTCGGCCTGCCAGTGCACCTCCCGACCCCACTTGAGGCTGAGCTCGCGCGCCAGCCAGCCGACCGTGAGGCAGTCCTCGTCGACCGGCCCGAAGTTCCAGGCCTCCGCGAAGCGGTCCTCCCCCTGGTAGAGACGCTCGGCGACCTGCAGGTAGCCGCGCAGCGGCTCGAGCACGTGCTGCCAGGGACGGATCGCCTCGGGATGCCGCAGGAGGAGCGGCTGTCCGGCGAGCAGCGTCGCCATCACGTCGGGCACCAACCGGTGCGGGGCCCAGTCGCCGCCGCCGATGACGTTGCCGGCGCGCGCCGAGGCGACCAGCGCCTGCCCGCCGGCGGCGCGTGCGGGCTTGAAGAACGACTCGCGGTAGGAGTGGACGATGAGCTCGGCGCAGCTCTTGCTGCTGGCGTAGGGGTCGCGGCCGCCGAGCTGCGACTTCTCGCGGTACGACCAGTGCCACTCGTGATTGGCGTAGCACTTGTCGCTGGTGACCACGACCACGGCGCGCACCGACGGAGTCTGGCGCGCCGCCTCGAGCAGGTGCACGGTGCCCATCGTGTTGGTCGCGTACGTCTCGACCGGATCGTCGTAGCCGAGCTGGACGATCGGCTGGGCGGCGAGGTGAAAGACGATCTCGGGCTGCGCGGTGAGCAGCGTCGTGCGCAGCAGGTCGAAGTCGCGGATGTCGCCGACCGTGGATTCCATGCCGTGCCCGACGTCGGCCAGATCGAACAGGTTGGGTTTCGTCGGGGGGAGACGGGCGTAACCGTGCACCTGGGCGCTCATCAGCTGCAGCCAGAGGCAGAGCCAGCTCCCCTTGAAACCGGTGTGGCCGGTGACCAGGACGCGGCGGCCGCGCCAGTTGAATCCGCTCATCGCCCTCACCTCGTTTTCTTCCGGAGTCCAGCCGGCCTGCAGCTCCGCGGTTGCCGCCCCCTGGCGGTCAGGGGATTGTACCGGTAACCGGCGCCAGCGCGCTCTCGGGGCGGCGACCCGCGGCGAAGAACTCGCGGAATCGCGACCCGAAACGGCGCCAGAACCAGGCGAGGCTGATCAGCCCGGCGAGCGACGAAGCGATCAGAGTTCCGGGCACGCTGCCCCGCCCGAGCCACCAGGCAACGGCGAAGAGCGGCAGGGGGGCGAGATAGACCTCGGCGAGGTCGATCGCCAGGGCGCGCAACTCGCGAGCGTGGCCGCGCGCCAGCGCCCAGACGAGAACCGGAGCGCCGAGCGGCAGGAAGTTGGCCCAGGCCATGCCGGTCGGACCGAAGCGGGCCGAGAGCAGCAGGCCGCCGCCGACCAGGGCCGCCAGGTGCAGGACGAGCGAGGCGAGGCGTGCCCGGTCGCGGTGCCGCGCGATCAACAACTCGCCCCCGAAACGGCCGAGCGGATCGACCAGCGGTGCGAAGGCGAGGAGGCGGAGCAGCCCGACCTGGTCTGCATAGGCCGGGCCGCCGAGCAGGCGGACGGCGAGCTCGGCGTTCAGGCAGAGGAAGAGGGCCGCCGGAACCTCGATGGCGAGTAGCAGCTTGGTCGCCAGGCGAAAGGCGGCGAACTGCTCCTGCGGGCGGTCGCGGAACTGCACGAACGCCGGGTAGAGCGCGCGTCCGAGGGGCGGCTGCAGGACGCGCGAGGCGAAGAACGCCCAGACGTAGGCGAACATGTAGCCGCCCACGACGGAGTCCGGGAACCGGCTGCCGAGAATGAGCGCGTCGGCATAGGTGACCGCGAAGGCGAGCAGCCAGATCGAGCCCAGGGGCAGGCTGGCCTGGATCAGCGGCGCGACCGTCCCCGGGGTGTGCCGCAGCTCCATCGTCGGCTGTGCGCGCCGCCAGAGGAGCAGGGTGTAGAGGGCCTGCGAGGCGACCATCGCGAGGACGAAGGACCAGACCCCCCACCCGGTGAGCGCCAGGGCGAGCGCGCCCAGGCAGTAGGTCGCCGTGCGCGCCAACTCGGGCAGGACGACGCGTCCGATGCGCAGCGTCGCCTCGAAGTGGGTGAGCGGCACGCTCGCGATCCCTTCGAGCACGAGGTAGAGCGCCATCACGCGGATGACCAGCGCGACGTCGGGCCGCGGGGTGCGGAAGGCCTCGGCGAGCAGCGGCGCGGCGGCGAGGAGAAGCACGGCGAGCGCGCCACCCCACAGTGCCTGGACGCGCAGCAGAGTGCCGAAGGGCGCCGGGCGGAGCCGCATCACGTGGCTCGGCAGGCCGAGATCGCGCACCGTCGCGAGGACCAGGAAGAGCGCCTCGGTCCAGTCGCGCAGTCCCCAGTCGGCGGGCGGGACGAGGCGGCGCAGCGCCAGATGCGTCGCCAGGATGGCGACGATGCGGACGAGCTGGGACAAGGTCGCGGCGCCGCCCGACCGGAGCAGCCCGCGCGAGGTCTCCCCGGCGGCGCCCACCGGCGACCTAGCGGCCGTTCGCCGGCACGATCTCGACCGGCAGGCGGAGGGTGTTGCCCGCGGCGCGCTGCGAGAACCAGGCGACCCGTTCGCGCAGGGCGTCGAGCTCGAGGAGGTAGCTGCCGGGGGCGCGCGGCGTCGCGATCTCCAACTCGCGCGCGGCGACATCCCCGGGCGGGAGGTCCGCCGGGAGCGGCGTGCGCAGCCCCTCCCACTCGAGCGGCTCGCCGGCGGCCGTCAGCCAGTGGTAGGCGAGCGCCACACGCACCGCGCCGCGCGCCGGCCAGGTGGCCGCGCTGCGGTTGCGCACGCTGACCGGCAGGCGGACCAGGCGATGGGCCGGCCAGGGCGCGCCCGGCGCCGTGGCCGACCACTCGATCGCGTAGATCTCGTCGTCCAGCTCGTCCTCTTCACCCAGGAAGAGCACGCTCGCGCCGACCAGGAAGTTGACCTCGTCGAACTCGGCGGGCGGCGGCCCCGGCCGCCGCGCGAGCTCCGCGGCCTCCTCCTCGGTGGGCGGCTTCTTCGCGACCGCTTCGTAGCGGAAATCCTGCGCGCTCGCCTGCACGACGAGCCGGTAGCCGAAGTAGCTTCCGCCCTCGAAGACCGAGGTGGCGTGCGGCGTGCGCGGTGCGAAGGTGATCCGGGTGGTGTTCTGCGGCGCGGTCGCGCCGGCGAAGCGGACGCTCTTGCGGTCGCCGCCGAGAACGAGGGTGACCTCGTTGGGCGCGACGAAGCTCGTGATCTCGAACACCGGACGGCGCAGGGGGCGGTCGGTGCGCACGAAGATCTCGACCGGCCGTCCGCCGCTCAGCCAGAGCGCGTCGCCGACCGGCAGCATCACGTCGCGACGCCCGAAGAACCAGGCCCCGTTCCCCAGCCAGCCGCGATACCCCGGGATCTGCGGAGTCATCGACTGCTCGAGCGGGAAGTAGCGGAAGGGCGCGTTGCGCACGTGAGCCTGCAGCGTCGGCTGTGGCACCACGGCGCCGAACGGCGTGAAGAGGATCGGCCCGACGAAGATCCCGCCCAGGGCGTAGCCGAGCAGCGGCAGCCAGGCCGGCGCGATGCGGGTGACCATGAACAGGAAGGCCGGATAGGCGTTGACGAAGTAGCGATTGCCGATGAACCCGCCGCCGCCATGCCAGTTGAAGGGGATCAGGGTGAGGAAGAAGAGCGCCACCCCGGCGAGCGAAACGGCGACCAGCCAGCGCTCGCGATGCCGCCGGCCGAAGAGCGCGAAGAGCGCCAGGCAGAGCAGGCTGAACGGGGCGTAGAGCAGGAGCCCGGTGTGCCGGCCGACGAAGAAGTAGGCGAGGTGGGCCGGCAGCCGCCGATCGATCTCCGGCAGGCGGAAGATCCACGCCCAGGAGTTGCGCGGCCCCAGCTCCTTGGGGGCATGCTCCTGATAGAGACGCGAGGCCTCGACGGGCAGCTCCGGCATGCGGTCGAAGCTCTCCACCTTGACCCCCTGACGTTCCATGCCGAGGTAGGCCGACGGCTGACCGGTGAAGCCGATCGCGATGCCGCAAACCAGCGCCCCGGCGACGAGGGCGCCGCCGAGCCAGGCGAGCGTGCCGCGCCAGCCACGCTGGCGTTGCGCGAGATAGAGAGCCGCGAGGCCGAGCAGGGCGAGGACCGGCTTGTTGTAGGCGGCCACGACGATCGCCGCGCCGGAGAAGGCGGGCCGGGTCGCCGGGTTCCAGAAGCGCGCCACGAAGCGGCCGGCGCCAGAGAGCGGCAGCTCGTGCGGGCGCGGCGTGAATGCGAGGTAGAGGCAGGCGGTCACCGCCGCCATGCACAGCACCTCGGTGTGCAGCCAGAAGACGTACGCGAAGGCGTTGGAGAGCAGGAAGAAACCGGCCGAGAAGAGCAACGCGAGCGCGTCCGAGTTGAACTGGCGGAGATAGAGCGCGCCGAGCCAGATCGCCAGCATCAGCAGCGCCATGTTGGTGGCGATCATGCCGTCGGCACCGAACAGGGCGACCGCCGGGGCGGCGAGCAGCGAAACCAGGTAGGGCTTGCCGAAGTAGACCGTCCGCCAACCGTCGTCGCTCATCAGGATGAGGTTGTTCGCGTCGACGTAGGGAAACTCGAGCGCCAGGCGCCGGATGTCCTTGATCTCGCAGCGCAGGTCGAAGTCGTGAACGAGCGAGAGCGCCATGAGGTAATAGGCCGGCTCGTCCGCCTTCAGGTCCATCGGCAACCCCGGTTTCTGCAGGGTCAGCGGGAAGAGGACGAAGAAGAGCGCGAGGCCGGCGAAGGTGCGGCGGACGTTCGGGGACATCGCCGGCAGTCTATCCGCAACCGGGCTCCGGGCCGGCGCGTCGTGGCGGCTGGGGCGGCGCTGGGATAGCGTTTCCCGGATGCTCCCTTCGCCGGCCGGTGGGCCAGCCCGTTCGCCGATCCCCTGGCTCGCCGGCGCTGCCGCGGTGCTGCTCGCGACCCTGTTCGCCCTGCGCCCCGACGCGCGCATGCTGCGCGGCGACGAAGGGACGTTCGTGGCCATGGCGAGCTCGCTCGCCCGGGACTTCGACCTGCGGTTCGAGCTCGCCGACCGGCAGTGGGCGGAGCAGCATCCCGGCGGCCCGGTGGCGGTCATCCTGCAGCGGGCGCCGCGCGGCGTGCACTATTCGAAACCGGTGCTCTATCCGTTGCTCGTGGCGCCGTTCGTCGCCCTGGCCGGAGAGTGGGGGCCGGTCGCGTTCCACCTGCTCGTCCTGGCGGCCGCCAGCTGGCTCGCGACGCGCTGGCTCTCGCGGTGGGGCGATCCCCGGCTGGCGCGCGACGCAGTCCTGACCTTGGTCGCTGCCGGCGTGCCGCTGGCGTTCGTCGTCTGGCGGATGACCGAGGCGCTGCAGCTCGCGCTCGCGATGGCGGGGCTGGTCCTCGCGTTCGCGTCGTTCGAGCGGGCGGCGCCGGCCGCCGGCCGCCTCGACCGGCGGCTCGCCAGCCGGAGGGCCGATCTCGCCGGCGGCGCCCTGCTCGGCCTGCTCGTCTCCCTGCGCGAGCCCAACGCCCTGGTCGCCGTGGCGCCGGTGGTCGCGGCGCTGCTCGCCCGCCGCTGGCGGACCGCGACGCGGCTCCTGGTGTCGATGGCGCTCGCCTACGGCCTCGTCCTCGGCGCGACGATCGGGCTCGCCGGGGCGCCCAATCCCTACAAGGCGGTGCGCGCGACGTTCAACGTCGAGACCGGGTATCCGGTGGGCGAGGGCGCCGCGGCAGCGCTCGCGCGCTTCGACGACGCGAGGCAGCTGGCGACCTCCAGCCTGGGTCTGCGGAGCGAGCACGACGCGGCGCGCAGCGCCTACGCTGCGCTCTACTTCCTGATCGGCCGCCACAGCGGTCTGCTGGCCTACTTCCCCGGCCTGGTCGTGCTGCTCGCGGCGGCACTCCGGCACTGCGATCGGCGGAGCCTCGCCGCGCTCGGCGGCTTCGCGGCGCTGGCCCTCTTCTACATCGTCTGGATGCCCGGCAACTACTTCGGCGGCAGCACCTTCGTGGGCAACCGCTACATCCTCGCTGCCGCCCCCTGCGCGCTGGTGGCGCTCCGTCGCCTGCCGGCCCGGCGGACCCTGCTCGCCGCCTGGGCCGTCGCCGCGGCCGCCGGGCTCTCGGCGCTGGTCTCGGTGGCGCGGGCCGCGCCGCTCGATGCCGGCAGCCAGAACCACGCCTACGCCGGCCTCTTCCGCTGGCTGCCCTACGAGAGCGTGGCGAGCGAGATCGACGGGCGGCGCGACCGCTACTGGTCCGGCGACTTCCTGCGCTTCGTCGATCCCTTCGCGCGCGCCGAGGCCTGGAGCTTCGAGTTGGCCGCCGGATCGCCGCCGGCCGAGGTCGAGCTCGCGACCTCCTGGCCGGGCGAGGCGATCCGCTGGCTGGTGCACGCCGACTCGCCCGACGCGACGCTCGTGGTTTCCGACTGGCGGGGCAGCGAGCGGCACGGATTGACCGAATTCGCCGGCGGACGCTCGGGCGGTCCCCTCCTCCTGCAGACGGCGCCGGCCTGGCGTCGCCACCGGTTCTGGTGGCCGGTCGACGCGCCCTACCGGGTGCGCGCGATGCGCTTCGCCGTCGAGACGCCGGACGGTCGCCCGGCGAAGCTCCGCCTGCGCTACCTCGGCCGGGAGAAGTTGCCGGAAGAGGGATTCGGCCGCGACGTCGCGCGCGCCGTGCTCCCCGAGCAGGTGCCGGCCGGTGAGTTGCTGCGGGTCGCCGTCGAGCTCACCAATACCGGCGCCTGGTCGTGGCGCAGCGACGCCGTGCTGCCGGTGTCGCTCGGCCTGCGCTTCGCTCCGCTCGACCCGGGGGGCGCGCAGAGCGAAGCGCGGGCCTCGCTGCCGCACGAGATCCCGCCCGGCGGGCGGCTCGAGATGGTGGCTGATCTCGCGGCGCCCGCCCTCCCCGGGCGCTATCGCGTGACCCTCGATCTGGTGCTCGAGGACGTCGCCTGGTTCGCCTCCCGCCTCGGCGCCCCGCTCGCCGAAGGGGTGGTCGAAGTCACGGCGGCGGGCCGGTAGGCTCCGGCAGCCGGGCGCGCGCCCCGCCGTCCTCGAGCGCGAAGAGCGCCGGGTCGAGCGGCTGGGCGTCGAAAGCGGTGAAGCGCACGACCAGCTTGCCCGTGCCGCGCGCGATGTCGGCGATCGCGAGCTCGCCCGGGATCAACCGCTCCGGATCCAACCAGCCGCGGAACTCCACCACGCGGAGTGGCTTGCCGTCGCGGCGCAGGAGGTCGGCGCGGCGCGGCCGGCGTCGTGCCAGGTCGACCACCCAGCGGACGCGCGGCGTGGCGGCGGCGGGCGCCAGCGCCGCGAGCTCGAAGGTTGCGATGCCGTTCTGCTCCACGTAGCTCTCGATCCGGTAGTCGCGCGCCAGGGAGAGACCGAGCAACTCGTCGAGCGCCGCGCCGCCCTGCAGGCGCAACGCATCGCCCAGCCGCACCGGCCGGGCTCCCGGCGCGAGGAACCAGGTCTCGCGCCCGATCCGCAAGACGAACTTGCCGCGCTCCTGCGCCGCGAGGAACCGCACCAGGGCGCGTTCGGGACCGGCGCGGAAGAGCTCGAGGCGGGTGGGGGTCCTGACGCCCTCGGCGCCGACCTCGAGCTCGAGCCGGAGCTCGGCGGGAGCCCGGGCGAAGAGGTCGGTCGCGGCGAGCAGGGCGGCGGGGGTCTCGGCGGTTCCGGCCGCCGCGGCGGCGAGCATCACCCAGGCCCCCAGACCCAACGCCCGGGCCCGCTCAGACATGGCCGAGCGCCTCGACGATCGACAGCCGCACGGCGCGGACGATCGGCGGGAGCGCAGCCAGCGCGAGCACGACGACCATGAGCACGAGCGCCCCGAGGAAGGCCTCGGGCACGAGGGCGAGCCGCAGATCGATCGGGTCGACGGCGCCCGGCGGCGGGGGCATCTGGAGCCCCGCCGAGTTGATGCCGACGGTCAGCAGATAGCCGCCCAGGCAGCCGGCCGCCGCGCCGAGGAGGCCGAGCCAGAGCGCTTCGGCGAGGATCAGCTGGGCGAGCTGCCCGCGCCCGGTGCCGATGGCGCGCATCGTTCCGAGCTCGCGAACCCGCTCGAAGACGGTCATCGCCAGGGTGTTCGAAGCGGCCAGCACGACGAGCACGAAGACGATCGAGCCGAGGAACCAGAAGATGCCGCGATAGAGATTGCGCACCTGCTCGTAGAAGAGCGCCCGCTCGTTCCAGGGGGTGACGGCGAGCGGCGGCTGGTCAGCGGCGAGCAGCGAGCGCGCTGCCGCCAGGGTGGCGTCGGTCGCCGCGGTCGAATCGAGGCCGACCAGCAGGTTCGAGGCGCGGTCGGTCTGCAGGAGCCGCTCCGCGGTTGCCAGGTGGACCTTGAGATACCGTGTGTCGAGCTCGGCGACGCCGGTGGTGAGAATGCCCTGGACCCGCACGTCCACCGCGTTGAGCATGCCCTCGGCGTTGGTCGCCAGCAGGGTGACCAGGTCCCCGACGTCGACCCCGAGTGAAGTGGCGAGCCCCTGCGCGAGCAGCACGCCGTCGTCTCCCGGGTCGGGCGCCGCGTCGGCCAGCGGCGCACCGCGACGCAGCCGGGTCGTGAAGCCCATCGCCCGCTCCTGCGCCGGCTCGACGCCGACGCCGACGTAGGAGAACGAGGCACCGCCCGCCGCCTGCGCGAGGCCGAGCATCTGCAGATTGGCGCCCACCGCGACCACGTGCGGCAGACCCGCCACCCGTGCGGCGATCGGCCGCCAGTCCGCCAGCGCCTCGCCGAGCGGCCGGTCGAGCGCGGCCGCCCCCTTGGCCTCGACCGCGGCCCGCGAGGCGATCTCGAGGTGGCCGAGCCCGCCGTGGATCATCGCCTCGCGCAACCCGTCGAAGGAGAACCGCACGAAGCCGGCGGTGAGAACGAGGGCCATGGTGCCGGCGGCGACGACCGCGAGCGTCGCCGCCGTGCGGCGGCGGTTGCGCGCCAGGTTGCGCAGCGCGAGACGGGTGAAGCTCAAGCTCCCCCTCCGCGCTCGTCGGCGACGATCCGGCCGTCGGCCAGGCGGATGCGACGCGGCGCCCGATCGATCAGCGCCGGGTCGTGGGTGGCGACCAGGAACGTGGTGCCGAGCTCGCCGTTGAGGCGCAGCATGAGGTCGAGCACGGCGGCGGCGTTGGCCGAGTCGAGGTTTCCGGTCGGTTCGTCGGCGAGCACCGCGGCCGGGCGATGGACCAGCGCCCGGGCGATGGCGACCCGTTGCCGCTCGCCCCCCGAAAGCCGGTCGGGGCGATGGGCGAGCCGGCCAGAGAGCCCGACAGCGGCCAGCGTCTCGATCGCCCGAGCGCGCCGCTCGGGCGGCGGGACGCCGTCGAGAAGCAGCGGGAACTCGACGTTCTCGAGCGCGCTGAGCACCGGAACCAGGTGGAAGGCCTGGAAGACGAACCCCAGCCGGCGGCGCCGAAGCAGCGTCCGTGCGTGCTCGGAGAGCGCGGTGAGGTCTCGCCCCTCGACTTCGACCCGGCCGGCGTCGGCGGACTCCAGGGCGCCCAGGAGATGGAGCAGGGTCGACTTGCCGCTGCCCGAGGGGCCCGCGACGACGGCGAACTCGCCGGCGCCGACCTCCAGGTCGACCCGGTCGAGCGCGCGCACGACGGAGTCCCCCATGCGGTAGAGCTTGCCGAGGAGGTGGGCCGCGAAGAGGACTGGTCGAGACACCGAGGGCATCCTATCGTCGCGCCCGCCCGCCCGGGTGGGCACGCAGCGGGTTCGGAGCGGTACTTTTCGCTGCAGTGGGAGAGCTACCTGGAGGGATTCGCATGCGCAAAGCCATTCTCGGATTCGGAGTCGCAGTGCTGCTGCTCGCGCCCGCCCTCTTCGGCGCCGAGCCGGTGACGTTCAGGGCGAGCGGTTCGGGTCCTGGCGGGCAGGCGCCGCCGGCCGACGTGCCGGCGGGCGGAACGTACTTCGTGCTCGACGACGGGACGTATGAGAACAGTATCGGCCTGACGAATCAGGTGACGAACAACGCCGCCGTCTGGATCAACCGCTTCACGCCGGCGGAGTTCCCCCTGGCGATCGACTACGTCGAGGTCATGTGGCCCGACCTGGAATCCGCCAACCGGAACCTGGTGGGGGACCCGGTGACCATCCTGGTCTACGCGGACACCGACGGCGACGGCAACCCCGACAACGCCACCCTGCTGTACCAGGAGACCTTCACCATCGGGGTCCAGGACGGGGCGAGCTTCGAGACCTACGACCTCGCCGGTGACCCACCGTGCGCGGGGCCGGGCGACATCTACATCGGCTTCCGCGACGACTTCAATCTCGGGGGCGCCACGTCGGCGAACTTCCCTGCCGCGATCGACACCACGGCCTCCCAGGGGCGGTCGTGGGTCGGCGCCCTCGGGCCGGGCGGCATCGATCCCGACATCGTCAATCTGGCCAACAACTCGCTGCGCGGCTACATCGACGGCTTCGGCTTCCCCGGCAACTGGATGATCCGGGCCGTCGCCACCGTGCCGCAGGTGGTGCCGATTCAGGCGATTCCGACCCTCCAGGTGAGCGGTCTCGCCGCGCTCGTCGTGGCGCTGGCGGCGATGGCCTTCTGGATGCTGCGTCGGCGCCGCGCCTGATTCCGCAGGACCCGGCGCCGAGCGAGCGCCGTCGAGATCCGAGGGACACGAGGGATTCGTGTCCCTCGCCGCTTTCTCGGGAAGGCCCCTCCGGATAGACGGCGTCCGCGGCGCCTGCGTAGACCTCGGGTCCACCTTCGCCCCGAGGAGCCCTGCCGATATGATCCTGCCGATGACCAAGAGCCCGGAGACGCTCACCGAAGTCCACGAAGCGATCAATCCCAAGGTCCTGTTCGACGAGTTGCGGCGGGGCGTCCTGGGTCAGGACCGGGCGCTGCGCTTCGTCGCGGTGGCGATCCACAAGCACGTGCTGGGCAAGGTCTCGGGCAACATCCTGCTGATCGGCTCGTCGGGCACCGGCAAGACGACGATCATGAACAACATCCAGCGGCTCTACGACACGATGCCGGGGTTCGAGCCGTTCCGCGCGGTCACCATCCTCAACGCCAACCTGCTGGTCGACAGCGAGCGGACCGAGTTCCGCCCCGACCGGATGTTCTCGGCGATCGAGCAGCGCGCGCGGGTGATCCTCGGCGAGCAGCCGAGCGTCGCGGCGCTCAAGGAGACGATGGAACGGGCCACCGTCTGCGTCGACGAGATCGACAAGATGTCGACGGTCGTCGCCGGCAAGCCGAACCCGATCGGCGTCGTCCTGCAACAGGGGCTGCTGACCCTGATGGAAGGCGAGCGGGTGCCCTACCGGCTGCGCGCCTTCGAGGACGGCCAGGAGCGCGAGCACACGGTCGAGATCGACACGCGCAAGATGATGTTCGTCTG
The DNA here is from genome assembly GCA_964481735.1 of uncultured Thermoanaerobaculia bacterium. Classification (GTDB taxonomy): domain Bacteria; phylum Acidobacteriota; class Thermoanaerobaculia; order Multivoradales; family JAGPDF01; genus JAGPDF01. Next base: position 7,113 of record CAYZWR010000032.1, on the reverse strand, counting down.
CGGCGGAGCCTTCGAGGGTCTCTACGACCAGGTCTACAACCGGGTGAGCCGGTCCGGCTCGGGCGAGCGCATCAAGACCGAGGCGGTGAAGACCGCGGACGGCAGCGTGCGGCTCGAGGAGCGCTTCTCGCTGGCGCAGTTCCTCAAGATGAAGGACCTCTTCGAGTACGGCATGGTGCCGCAGTTCATGGCCCGCTTCGACAAGGTCGTGGTGCTCAACGACCTCGACATGGCGGTGCTGCGCGAGATCCTGCTCCATGCCTACGACTCGCCGCTGGCGCGCACCCGGCGCTACTTCGAATCGCTCTCGATCGAGCTCGAGATCGAGCCGCTCGCCGCCTCCCTGATCGCCGAGCGCGCGGCGCAGGAGAACCGCACCGGCGCCCGCGCGTTGCGCGACGTCTTCTCGGAGATCGTCAATCCCCTGGAGTTCGACCCGGGCGACGAGGCCGATCCGGACGCGACCGGCCGGCGGCGCATCCACATCGACGCGGCGCGCGTCCGGCGCCTCTACAAGTAGACCGCTTCAGGGCGTCGGCGGGGCCGACTGCAGCGTCGCGACGTGAGCGACCAGCAGCTCGATCCGCTGGGACACTTCTTCGTCGAGCTGCTCGGCGGGCTGGCCGACGTCGCCGAGCGAGCGGAAGGTCGCTCCCCAGACGGGCATCTCGCGCGTGCCGTGGCCGGCCACTTCGTCGCGGCCGTCGATCGTCCGGCGGAGCCGCTCGGTGGGGAAGACCCCGGCGTTGCGTTCGCTCAGACGCGTCAGGTCGGCAGGCTGGAGGTTGAGGTAGCGGGTCATCGAACCGTCGCCCCGCCCGCCGCCGCCGTGGCAGCTCGCGCAGTGGATCCGATAGAGCAGGGCGCCCTCCTCGGCGGGCGTGGCCGGTGCCTCGGCCTGCGCCACGAGGACCGACGTCAGGCAGGTCGCGAGCGCCGTCGCCGCGGCGGCGGCGCTCAGCCCGCGGGCGCGGCGCAGCGCGGGCCGTCGCATGTCACTTCTTCGCCTGCAGCGTCTCGAGGAAGGCGAGCAGGTGATCGATCCGTTCCTGCACGACTTTCTCGATGTCGGCGCTGCCCTGTCCGAGGTCGGCCTGGCGGGCGAACGTCTCGCCCCAGACCGGCATGTCCGGGGTCTCGTGGGCCGGCACCTTGGTCCGCCCGTCGATCACCTGCCGCAGGACCTCGCGCGGAAAGGCGCCAGCGTTGGCCTGGCTCAATCGCGTGAGGTCGGTCGGCCGGGTCGCCGCCTTCTTGCCCAGCGGCCCGTCGCCGCGGCCCTCGTCGCCATGGCATTTCGCGCAGTGCATGTCATAGAGCATCTGGCCGTGCGCGATCGGGTCTTCGCCGGACTCGGCGGAGAGGGTGACGACTCCCCCGACCAACAGGACCCCGGCGGCCCCCATCATCGTGCGGCGCAGCAGGTCGGTCATGACGCCTCCTCTCCAGGGGCTGAAATCCCGACTGCATTGTTCCACCCGGGAGCCTCGCCGCCGCCACCCGAAAGGGTGTCCGCGGCACGCCCGGCGCGGGCGGCGGGAGAGGTCCGGACGGGAGCCCGGGGTCAGGGGGCCTTGAGGCGGAGGGTGATGCGCTCCCCTCCGGCAACCAGCACCACGCGGTCGCGGGCGATGCTCTCGACGCGGTATCCGGCGACGCTCTCGCCGGCGGCGAGCAGCTTGCCGTTGAGGTAGGCGAACGGGGCCGAGGCCGAGTAGGCGATGCCGCCCAGCTCGAGCACGGTCCCGTCGGGCAGCTCGGCGCGGCGGACGAAGTCCTTCGCCGGTGCGGGGCGAGCGGCCGGGGGGGCGGTGGCGGCCTCCGGCGCGAGGATTCCGGTGGCCGTGGCGGCCTCCGCCCTGGCGTCCGGACGGGCCGCGGCAGGCGCTGCAGGAGCGGGCCGGGCGGTCGGCACGGGCAGAGCGTCGCGTGGGGTCTGCGGCGCGCGGGGGAGTGGCGGCACTTCGGCTGCGAGGGAAGGCTCGAGCGGCGGAGGTGGCTCGTTCGTGCGCGGCCCGACGGCACGCGAGGCGGGCGGCTGGCTCGGGGTGGGCGACTCCGCCAGCGGGCTCGACGACCGTGCGGCGGCCGCGGCGCCCGCGGTGGCGGCGCCACCGGCCTCTCCCGCCGGGCTGCGCCGGGCGTCGGGGGACGGCGCGCGGGGACCGCTCCGGGCGAGGTAGGCGCCGATGAGAACGAGCGCCGCCGCGAGGCCCATGCCGGCGCCCAGCAGGAGGCCGCGACGGCGGCGCGGGCGGGCCCGGAAGGGCTGCAGGGGAGGCGGCTCCGGCAGGCCGGCGTCACGTCCCTGGCGTGCGGTCGCTTCGCGTTGCGCCTTCTTGAGCGCTTCGGAGACCAGGCTCATGTCGCCTTGCCCTCGAGCTCGCGGATCGCGCGGCCGACGTGATGGGCGGTGAGGTGATTCTCCCCCGCCACGTAGCCGGCGAGCATCGCCGTGTCGCAGACCGCGTTGATCAATCGGGGGATGCCGCGCGAGTAGCGGTGGATGCGGCGCAGCGCCCAGGGGCTCAGCGTCGGGCGCCCGTTGCCGCCCGCGACCTGCATCCGGTAGTAGATGTAGAGCTCGGTCTCCTCGCGTGACAGCGGCTCCAGGTGATAGCGCACGGTGATGCGCTGCCGCAACTGGCGCAGGCGCGGGTCGTCGAGCATCCGCTTGAGCTCGGGCTGGCCGATGAGCACGATCTGGAGGAGCTTCTGCCGATCGGTCTCGAGGTTCGAGAGCAGCCGGACCTGCTCCAGCAGCTCCGCGGAGAGGTCCTGGGCCTCGTCGATCAACAGCACGACGTCGTGGCCGAGGGGCACCTGCGCGAGCAGGAAGGCGTTGAGCATTTCGAGATAAGCCACCCGGTCGGCGCGACCGGGCGGTTTCAACCCGAGCTCGACCAGGATGGTGCGCAGCAGCTGCGACGAGGACATCACCGGGTTGAGGATGAGCGCGGTCTGGAAGGCCGGCCCCAGGCGCTCGAGCGCGGCGCGGCAGAGCGTGGTCTTGCCGGCGCCGACCTCGCCGGTGATCTGCACGAATCCCTTGCGCTCGCGGATCCCGTAGAGCAGGTGCTCCAGCGCCTCGCGGTGGCGGGCGCTGAAGTAGAGGAAGCGCGGGTCCGGGGTGATGTTGAACGGCGCCTCGCGGAAGCCGTAGAACTCCAGATACATCCCATCCAAGCTACCACGGACCTCGGGTACGATTCGGCATCATGGAGCGAGCCACCGCCTGGCAGATCGTCCTCGATCACGTCGCCCAACCGGGCCTCCGGCGACACATGCTGGCGGTCGAGGCGGCGATGCGACACTACGCCGCACGGCTCGGCGGGGACGCCGAGCTCTGGGGCCTCGCTGGCCTGCTGCACGACTACGACTGGGAGATCCATCCCACCCTCGAGAGTCACCCCCGCGACGGCATCGCGCTGCTCGCCGAGCGCGGCTGTCCGGAGCCGGTGCGGCAGGCGATCCTGGCGCACAACGAGGCCGGCACCGGGGTGGGCGCCGTCGCCATCATGGACTTCGCGCTGCGGGCCTGCGACGAGATCACCGGGCTGGTGATCGCCGCCGCGCTGGTGCGACCGACCAAGGACATCCGCGACGTCGAGGTGAAGTCGATCCAGAAGCGTTGGAAGGAGCGCTCGTTCGCGGCGGGCGTCGATCGCGCGGAGGTCGAGCACTCGACCGAGGAGTTCTCGCGCGTCGCGTGCGGCGGCACGCTCACTCTCGCCGAGCACATCGGCAACGTCCTCGGCGCCATGCAAGGGATCGCCGCCGAGCTCGAGCTCGACGGCCGGCTGGCGCGACCCGCTTGATCGCGCGGCGCATCGGCGCGATCGCCCTCGTCGGGCTGGTCGCGGCGGCGGGCTACGAGCTCGCGCGGCGGACGAGCGCCGGCCGGGTCGAGCGCTCGCCGGTCGCACTCCTCGGAGTGAAGGTCGCTCCGCCGCCACCGGGGGTCCCCGACGGCCCGGTGCGCAACGTCGTGCTCTGCGTCGGGGACGGGCTGGGGGTCACGCAACTCGCCGCGGGCCGGATCCGCGCCTACGGACCCGACGGGCGGCTGACCCTCGAGCGATTGCCCGTCGCCGGCCTCGTCACGACCCACGCCGAGGGTGCCCTGGTGAGCAAGTCCGACGCCGCGGCGACCGCTCTGGCGTCGGGCCACAAGACGGCCAACGGCCGCATCGGCGTGGACTCGCAGGGCGGGGCGCTCGCTTCGATCGCCGAGCGCCTGCACGCCCGCGGCGTCGCGATCGGTCTGATCACCACCGCGCGGCTCACCGACGCCACGCCGGCCGCCTTCGGCGCGCACGTCGCGCGACGCAAGGACGAGAGCGCGATCGCGGAGCAGCTCGTCGCGGCCGATTTCGAGCTGCTGCTGGGCGGCGGACGCCGTTTCTTCGTGCCCAGCTCGCTCCCCGGGAGCGGGCGGCGCGACGCGCGGGACCTGCTGGCGGAGGCGCGGGCGCGAGGCTACCGGGTGATCGAGGAACCGGCGGCGCTGGCGGGCGCCGAGTTGCCGCTGTTGGGGCTCTTCGCCGCCGGGGATCTGCCGCCCGCCGCGCCGCAGCCCGCTCTGGCGGACATGGCGCGCTTCGCCGTGGGGGCGCTGGCGGGGACCGGGCGCCCCTTCTTCCTGATGATCGAGGACGAGCGGATCGACACCTACGGCCACGACAACGAGCTCGCCGGGCTGAGCCGGGCCCTGCTCGATCTCGACGCAGCAGTCGCGGAGGTCGTCGACTTCGCCGCGCGCGACGGGCGGACGCTCGTCCTGGTGACCGGCGATCACGCGACCGGCGGACCGGTCATCCTGCCCGGCCGGGATGCGCAGCGACTCGCCGTCGCCTGGTCGGGCGATGTGCATTCCGGCGAGCCGGTCCCATTGTTCGCTTACGGCCCGGGCGCCTCGCGCTTCGCCGGGCTCATGGACAACACCGAGATCGCGCCGCGGATCGCGGCGCTCCTGGACCTGGGAGGGGAGCCCGTGCGATGAGCCGCGTCGAGGCGATGGAGAGCACACCGTTCGGACACCCCATGCTCGCCCACTGGGCGCTCGATCCGCAGATCGTCTACCTCAACCACGGCACGGTCGGCGCGCCGCCGCGGCGCGTCCTCGCGGCGCAACAGGCGATCTGCGACGAGATCGAGCGCCAGCCGGCGCGCTTCCTGCTGCGCGAGCTGGCGGCGATCCGGGTCGGCGGGCCGCGTACCGAGCCGCCGCGGCTGCGCGCCGCCGCGGCCGCGCTCGCGCCGCACTTCGGCGTGCGCGGCGACGACCTCGTCTTCGTCGACAACGCGACGGCGGGAGCGAACGCCGTCCTGCGCTCGCTGCCCTTCGCTCCCGGCGACGAACTGTTGGTGACCGACCATGGCTACGGCGGAGTCACCAACGCGGCGCGCTACGTGGCGCGCGAGCGTGGAGCGACGCTGCGCACGGTGGTGCTGCCCTATCCCGAGACGACGCCCGACGGCGTTCTCGCGGCCCTCGACGCCGCGCTCGGCCCGCGCACCCGCCTGGCGCTCGTCGACCACATCACCTCGGAGACGGCGCTCGTCCTGCCGGCCGCCGAGATCGCCGCCCTCTGCCGCGCCCGGGGGGTTCCGGTGCTGATCGACGGCGCCCATGCCCCGGGGGCGCTTCCGCTCGACATCCCGGCGATCGGCGCCGACTGGTACGTGGGCAACCTCCACAAGTGGGCCTGGACGCCACGCCCCTGCGGCATTCTCTGGGCGGCGCCGGAGCGCCAGGCGGGACTCCACCCGCCGGTCATCTCCTGGGGTCTGGATCAGGGGCTGGCGACCGAATTCGACCTGCTGGGCACCCGGGATCCGACGGCGAACCTCGCTGCGCCCGTGGCGCTCGACCTGCTCGACTCGGTCGGAGCCGAGCGCGTGCGCGCCTGGAACGACGGGACCGTCTGGCACGCCGCCGAGCGGCTCGCCGCGCGCTGGGGGACCTCCCTCGACGTGCCGCGGGCGATGGCCGGGCCGATGGTGACCCTGCCGCTCCCCGAGTCGCTCGGCAGCGCGCCGGAGGACGCCGCGCGGCTGCGCGACGCGTTGCTCTTCGGGGCGGCGATCGAGGTGCAGGTGCACGCTCGCGCCGGGCGGCTCTGGACGCGCATCGCGGCGCAGATCTACAACGAGCCGGCGGACTACGATCGCTTGGGCGACGCCGTCCTGGAGCTCGCCCGGCGATGAATCGCAGACGCCGCAAGGAGGGTCCGTGAGAAGACTGCTGCTGATCTCGAACTCGACCAACCACGGCCAGGGCTACCTCGACCATGTTCTCGCCGAGATGCTCGACCACCTGCAAGGCGCGCGGCGGATCCTCTTCGTGCCGTTCGCGCTCAGGGACCGGGCGGCCTACGCCGCGAAGTTCCGCGCCCGCCTCGAGCCGGAAGGCATCGCCGTCGACGAGCTCTCGGCGGACAGCTCCGGGCCGCGCCGGATCGAGACCGCCGAAGCGGTGTTCGTCGGCGGAGGCAACACCTTCCGGCTGCTCAAGACCCTGCTCGACTTCGAGCTGGTCGAGCCCCTGGTCGACCGCGCGCTCGGCGGCATGCCCTACCTCGGCGCCTCGGCGGGGGTGAACGTCGCCTGCCCGACCGTCCGGACGACCAACGACATGCCGATCGTCGAGCCGGCCACGCTCGACGCGCTCGGCTTGATCGACTTCCAGATCAACCCGCATTACGTCGATCCCGACCCCACCTCGACCCACATGGGCGAGACGCGGGAGCAGCGGATCCAGGAGTTCCTGGAGGAAAACAGGACCCCGGTTCTCGGCCTGCGCGAGGGGGGCTGGATCCGCGTCGAGGGCGCCCGCGGATGGCTCGGCGGATCGCGCGGGGCGCGGATCTTCCGGCGCGGGGCGGCGCCCGAAGAGCGCCCTGCCGGGGCCTCCTTGGACGACCTGCTGGCCTAGCTCCCGCTGGGCGCCGCCGGCGGCGGGATCGGATGCACGGTGGCGGTGAGCCGGAAGGCCCGTTCGGCCGGACGGTGCGCCGCATGGTACTTGCCGACCAGGCGCGTGAAGGCCTCCACGAGCTCGGCGGCGAAGGCGGAGCGCTCGCCGGCGCCGGCGAAGCGGATCTCGGCGTC
>CAYZWR010000031.1:0-30304 GCA_964481735.1 uncultured Thermoanaerobaculia bacterium | reverse complement strand
CCCCCACCCGCGGCAGGAGGTGGCTGCGCAGCAGGTGGGCGAGCGCGAAGGCGGCTGAAATCAACGCCAGGTCGAGCAGATAGACCAAGCCGGCGATGAGTCGCGCTTGCTGCTTGAGCATGGCGGACCGACATTCTACCGGACCGTCCGGGCGGGCAGGGCCCGGTGCGGCCGGCCGGAGGCCGGTGGAGGGAGACTCGCCCGCGGCCGGGTCAGGGCACGACGCTCGACCAGGCGGCCGTCGAGCCGGATTCGAAGCCGTCGCGGAAGACGACATCGATCAGCGGCAGCGTCGCGGTCGAGAGCTCGGCGCGCCACTGCAGATCGAGCGGCAGGTCGTGATCCCGGTCTTCGGCCTCCCAGGTGAACGGACCGCCCGCGGTGAGCAGGGTGACGCGGAGCGAGCTCGGCGCAAAGCCGGGGTAGGGATTGGCGAGGTCGAGAGCGACGAAGTAGATGCGTTGCGCGGTCGCAGCGATCGCCGCCGCCGCGAGGCCGTCGGCGAGGTCGAGCGCGACCTCGCCGCCGGCGGCGATCCCGGCGACCGAGCCGCTCGCCACCAGGGCATCCGATCCCGGCGCGAAGAGGCCGTCGCCGTCGTCGACGTAGAGGCGCAGGGCGTCGATCAGGCCCGCCGCCTGCAGGGCGCTCAGCGGATCGCCGGCCGCCTCCTCGAGCCGCACCGCCACCGCCGCGAGCTCGATCGAGCCGTCCCCCGCGCGGCCGCGGTGCGCGACCTCGGCGCGGAAGATCCCCTGAACCGCGTCGTTGTAGAGCGCCGATCCCGCGAGATTGGCGCCGATCACCCGGAACTGCCCGCCCTGGTTCTCGTACCAGGCGATCTGGCCGTCCGTACCCTGGGCGGCGACGCCGTCGAGGTCGCCGTCGCGATCGAGGTCCACCGCGAGAACGGTACGGGCGCCGTTCGCGCCGAGGAGCGACGAGACCGTCTGGCTGAGATCAGGCGGCGAGCCGCCGTTCGACACCTGGAGCTTCACCCGGTCCTCGTCGTAGCAGGAGACCAGCGCATCGGGGTCGCCGTCGCGGTCGAAGTCGCCGGTGGCGAGGCCGCGCACGCCGTTGCAGGTCGTGATCGAGTGCGGCGCCCACGCCGTCGGGTCGCCGTCGTTCTCGTACCAGAGGGCGAGAGCCCCGACGTAGGCGGCGACCAGCAGGTCGAGGTCGCCGTCGCGATCGAGGTCGGCGAGCGCGACTTCCTTCGGTCCGTCGCTCTCGCCGTTGTCCGCCCGATAGCGGGTCCACTCGCCGTCCGCCGGTAGGCCGTCGTTGGCGTACCAGACGACGCGATCGGTGTCCTCCGAGACCACGGCGAGGTCGAGGTCGCCGTCGCCCTCGACGTCCCCGACGGCGAGCGCCCGCGGTCCCCCGTAGGGCAGCGAGTCGACGAAGAAGGCGCCGAAAGTCGGTGGGCTCGCGCCGCTGTTGCGGTACCAGGAGACCTCGTCGTCGACGTACTGGGCGCAGGCGATGTCGAGATCCCCGTCGCGGTCGAAGTCGCCGAGGGCGACGTCGTTGGCGCCGCCCGCTCCGGCGGAGACGCCGCGCACCGTCCAGTTGGCCGAGGTACCGTCGTTCTCGAGCCACGACACCGAGTTGTCGTTGTACGAAGCGACCACCACGTCGAGGTCGCCGTCGCCGTCGAGATCCCCGAGCGCCACCGCCCGTGGGCCGTCGAGGTCGTCGGTGAGCGTCGAGAGGCTCCAGCTCCCGTCGTCGCCCGGCGTGCCGTCGTTGTGGTGCCAGTAGACATGGTCGTTTCCCGCCGCCGCCGAGACGAGGTCGAGGTCGCCGTCGCCGTCGAGGTCGCCGGCCGCGACGTCGAAGGCGTCGTCGACCAGCGTGTTGACGTTGCGCTCGTCGCGCAGCAGCGCGCTGCGGTGGATCGTCCGGTTCTCGAGCCGGAGGAGGTCGCCGAAATCCGGGTAGGTGATGTCGGGGTCGCCGTCGCCGTCGAAGTCGGCCGCCGCGGGTCGCCCCGAGGCGCTGCCCGGCAGGTCGCGCTCGGAAAACCAGCCGCCGCGGTTTTCGAGCCAGCCGCTCGGGAAGAAGTAGAGAACGTCGAGCCAGCCATTGCCGTCCAGATCCGCGAAGCCGGCCTCGTGCCCGCCGCCGAAGCTGACGACCGGCCAGAGTCCGGCGGGGGTGCCGTCGTTCTCGTACAGGTTCAGGGTACCGAGGTAGTCCTGAGCGACCAGGTCGAGGTCGCCGTCGCGGTCGTAGTCGCCCAGCTGGACGCGGTAGATCTCGCTGCCGAGCGCGTCGTCGATGGTGTGGCGAGCCCAGGCGCCGTTGCCGGGCGTGCCGTCGTTGACGTACCAGTAGACCTGGCCGAACGCGAGATCCTCGTCGTCGGGCACCATCGCCGCGAGATCGAGGTCGCCGTCGCCGTCGATGTCGCCGAGATCGAGGCCGCGCGGCTCCCGGTCCGACCACCAGCCCTGGATCGTTCGGCTGGTCCACCCGGGGACCGCGCCGCCGTCGTTCTCGAACCAGTCGATCCGGCCGTCGTCGCCGCCGGTGACGGTGTGCTCCCAGTGGCCGGCGACCAGATCGAGATCACCGTCGGCATCGACGTCGCCCAAGGCGAGGCCGCGCACGCGGTGCTCGGTGCCGACCCCGGCGTCCGACCACCAGGCGTTGCGCTTCGTCCAGGCACCCTGGCCGGGCGTGCCGTCGTTCTCGAACCAGTCGACGTAGATGTCCTCCGCGTTGTTCTCGCGCACCGCCGCGACGTCGGGGTCGCCGTCACGGTCGAGATCGCCGACCACCGCCTCGTAGACGATCGTGCCGGCCGGATAGGCGTAGACCGTCCGCGCGAGGAGCGTGCCGTCGCCCGATCGCTCGAACCAGCGCACGTTCTCGTCGCCGTGGCCGACGAGGTCGAGGTCGCCGTCGCCGTCGAGGTCGGCGGCGGCGACGAGCTCGCCGGTGAGGGTGTTCTCGGCGAGCAGCTGGGGGTCGGCGAAGGGGACCTCGCGCGCCGTGGCCTCCGGAACGGCGCCGATCAGCGCGAGAGCCGTGGCGAGCGGGACCGCGAGGCTGCAAGGGACGGCGCGCTGCATGCGCCACCTCCAGGTGCCCACCGCGGGTCGGCCCCGGGCCGTACGCCAGGAGACCGTCGGGAGAAGGGTGGGCCCAATGGAAGGAGAGACCCGGTGGCGGGCCGTCCGTACCAGGCGGCGAGGCGACGGCGAGCGGCGCGGCGTCGCCGAACCTGCCTACCTCCTCCCCGTCGAATCGCTGCTCAGGGGCGCGCCGCCACCCGCTGCAGCAGCGCCGCGTAGGCGTCGGCGATCTCGTCCCAGTCGAAGCGGGCGCGGGCGCGCTCGGCGGCGGCGCGGCCCCGCTCGGCGGCTTCGGCGGGGTGGGCGAGCAGGTAGTCGAGGGTGGCGGCGAGCGAAGCCTCGTCGTCGGCGCGGAAGTAGAGCGCGACGTCGCCCGCCACCTCCCGGTTCTCCGGCGTGTCGTGCACCACTACGCAGTTGCCGTAGCCCATCGCCTCGACCAGCGCCGGGTGGGTGCCGCCGACCTCGGTGGCGTGGATCGAGGCGAAGGCGTGCGACAGCAGCTCACGGTAGCCGCGGCCGTAGATCGCTCCCGGGAAGCGCAGGCGCGGGTCGGCCCCCGCGGTGAACGAGGCGATGAACGCGGAGGCGTAGGGGGCCGAGCCGACCATCAGCAGCGGCAGGTCCCCCTTCACCCGGCGGTAGGCGGCGGCCACCCGGTGGGGGTTGTTCTCCGGCTCGAAGCGCGAGACATAGAGGAAGAAGCGGCGCGACTCCATCCCCAGGCGCCGGAGGGTCCGCCCGGCACGGAGCGGCTTGGCGTCGACCCCGTAGGTGACGATCGTCGAGGGGGCGCGGTAGCGGGCGAGATAGTGATCGCGGATCACCGCGGCGTCGGTCACCAGCGCGTCGGGGAGGAAGCAGGCGAGGCGCTCGGAGAGGGCGTAGACCGCGCGCCCGAAGGGCCCCCACTTGGCGCGCCGCTTCTCGATGCCGTCGACGTTGAGCACCGTGGGCGTGCCGGCGATCGAGAGGAGCGGCAGGAAGAGGGCGTTCGCCGAGTTCACCACCAGCGCGGCGTCGAAGCGCTCGCCGGCGGCGTGCAGGCAGGAGAGAAGGGTGTGCACCGGCGTGTCGAGGTGCTTGCTGCGGACGCTCGGCAGGCGCACCAGCCGGGCGCCGCGGCGGGTGGTGGCGGTGCCGCGCGCATAGTGCTTCCGGCAGTAGACGGTGACCGCGAAGCCGCGCGCCGCGAGGCGCGGCGCGAGCTCGTCGAAGAGGGTCTCGTAGCCGCCATAGCGCGCCGGGATGCCGCGCGAGCCGATCAGGGCGATGCGCCGTGGGGCCGGCGAGCCCGCGGCGCTCACAGCGGCTCCCCCCAGGTGAGAAACCAGCGGCCGACGGCGCGCGGCGGGAGCGTCCGCCGCCCCTGGACTTCGCGGCGGTGCGACCAGAGCGCGCGGCGGTGGCGCCAGAGCCAGGCGTAGGCGGGAAGCGAGGAGCGCTCGCGCAGGAGCACCCAGACGAGCGCCGCGAGATCGCGCGAGAGGGTCGCCGGCAGCGTCCAGGCGAAGTTGCCCGCCGTCTGGTGATCGAGGCGCAGCAGGTAGCGGTTCTTGAGCGAGTGGAAGTTGACCGCCGCGGGGAGCGCCGCGCGCCGCTCCGGGAGGACCCGCCGGCGGTGGGTCACCCGGGCGGCCGGCTCGTAGACGATCTCCCAGCCGCGCTCGCGCAGGCGGAAGCAGAGCTCGGCGTCCTCGCGGAAGGAGTGGAAGCGCTCGTCGAAGACCTGGCCGGCGAGCGCGACGTCGTCGAGCGCCGCGCGCCGCCAGAGCGTCGCCGCGCCGGTCGCGCCGAAGACCCGCTCGGGCTGCGCCAACTGGCCGCGGTCGGCCTCCCCCGAGGCGCGGTCGAAGTGGCGCCAGCTCCAGGCGAGCCGCATGCCGCAGGCGTCGAGCGTCGCCGGCGCGCCCGGCGCCCCCGGCGGGTTGGGGCGGATCAGCCGCCCGGTGGCCGCGGCGAGGCGGTAGGGCGAGGGCGCTTCGAGCCGGGCGAGCAGCTGCGCCACGGCGTCGGGGCGAGGCGTCGCGTCGGCGTTGAGGGTGAGGACGAAAGGAGCTCGGGTCGCGGCGAGGGCGCGGTTCATCCCGCCGGCGAAGCCCAGGTTCTCGCCGAGCGGCAGGATGCGGGCGGGGATCGTCGCCGGCGCGGCGGCGCGCGCCACCTCGACGCTCCGGTCGGCGCTCGCGCAGTCGACGATGGCGAGCTCGGCCGGCAGCGGCTGGAGCGCGGCGAGCGCGGCGAGGCAGGCCGGCAGATCCTCGGCCGAGTCGTGGGTGACGATCGCGACGGCGACCGGCGCGGTCATTGCGCCCCCTCGGCCGCTTCGGCGGGGAGCGGCCAACCGCGCAGGCTCCCGGCGGCGACCGCGAGGAGCGCCGCGGCGGCGGCGGCGCGCGAGGCGGCGCGTCGCGGGCGGCGCAGCGGCAGCAGGAGGAGGCGCAGCAACGCGGCCGGCGGCACCAGGGCGCGGAAGGCGAGCGCCCAGGCGCGCCCGTGGTGCTTGGCGAGATAGCGCGCGAGATTGCGGTCGTAGGCCTCGAGGAAGGCGCGGTAGCCGAGCGTCGCGACGCTCGAGCCCTGGCGGTGGCGGAAGCGGGCGTGCGGGAAGTAGAGCAGCCGCTCGCCCGCCGCGGCGTAACGCTTGGCGAGATCGACGTCCTCGAACCAGGCGGGGAAGAACCCGGCGTCGAAGCCCCCGAGCCGCGCGAAGCGGGCGCGGTCGAGCGCGAGCGCGGCGGCGGCCGGCTGCTCGATCGGCGTGCCCGCGGGAGGTTCGGCGCGCGGCCCGCCGCCCGGATCGACGAAGCCGGCGTGGGCGAGGAGCGCGAGCGGCGAGGGGAGGCGGCGTAGCTGCCAGGCGTGCTGCGGCGCGCCGTCGAAGCCGGTGAGGCGGGGCACCAGGCCGGCGGCTTCGCGGTGCGCCGCGAAACCGTCGAGGAGCGCCGCGATCGCCCCCGGCTCGGGTCGGACGTCGGGGTTGAGGAAGAGCAGGGAGCTCCCGGCGGCGGCGGCGGCCCCGAAGTTGGCGCCCCCCGCGAAGCCGAGATTGCGCGCGGGGCGGAGGACCCGGGCGTTGGGGTACGTCGCCGGGAGCTCGCGCGACTGATCGACGATCAGCAACTCGGCGCGCGCGTCCGTGGGCCAGGCGGCGACGAGCTCGGCGACGTCGCTCGCGGCCCGCCAGGCGACGACCACCGCCGAGAGCTCCACCTGACTCACGGGGAAGAGCCTATCTTTTGGGGCGCGAACCGGGCGAGGGCGCCGCCAACCGGCGCGCCGCGGCGAGCGCGGCGACGGAAGCCAGCGAAGCCTCGGTGGGCGGTGCCGCCGCGGCCTTGCGCAGCAGGGCGCGCGCGCCGGACCAGCCGGCGACGAGCCCGGCCACGCGCGGCGCGTCGAGGGTGAGGAGGGCGCGGGCCAGGTCGCGCAGGTCGCGGTCGAGGAGGAACGGCCGCGCACCGGCGAACTTGTCGCCCAGGAGCCCGGCGGCCACCAGCCAGCGGTTGCGGGTCACCAGCCGGTGATGGGTGAGGGAGTGCCGCCCGCTGGTCGCCTGCCCGGCGTGGCGGGCGCGCGCCCGCGGCACGCACCAGCTCTCCCACTCCGCGGCGCGCAGGTCCACCGCGAGCTGGGCGTCCTCGTAGTAGCTCTCGAGCCGTTCGTCGAAGCAGGCGTCGCCCGCGCCGCGCCGGCCGGCGGCCTCGCGCAGGGCGGCGACGCGATAGAGCGCCGCGGTCGCCGAGACGCCGAAGATCTCGAAGGGGGGCGTCTCCGGCGCGAGCGCCGGCTCGCCGTGGCCGAGCTGCACCGCCTGGAAGGCCTGGTTCCAGGCGAGCCCCCAGCCGTCGGCGAGCTCGGGGCGGGCGAGGTCGAGATTCACCCCCTGCACCGCGCCGGCACGCGGGCGCGCCGCGAGCTCCGCGGCGAGCGCCGCGAGCCACCCCGGCGCGAGCAGCAGATCGTCGTTGACCAGGGCGATCGCCTCGGGGCCGCCGAGGCGCAACGCCTCGCGGATGCCGGCGTTGGCGGCGGCGGCGAAGCCGACCGGGCGGGGCAGCTCGACCAGCCGCTCGCTGCCGCGCGCGAGCTCGGGCGGCGGGATCTCCCCCTGCTGCACCCAGACCAGCACGCCGCCGAGCGAGGCGAGCTCGCGGCGCAGCGCCGCGAGCGCCTCGCGGAGGAGCGGCGAGCGGCCGAGCGACGGTACTACCGCGGCGAACGAGGTGAGCGCGCTCATCGCCAGTCGAGCGTGGCGCGGTCGAGGATGAAGGCGGCGGTGGGCCGGGCTTTGGGATGGTCGGCGGCCACCGGCACCAGGAAGCGGAGCTCCTCGCCCGGCCGCCAGTCGAGCGGCCCGACCGTCACCGCCTGCCAGCTCCCCGCGGCGGGCGGGGCGAGCGAGGCGAGGAGGCGATCGCCGGCGCGCAGCTCGAGCGCGATCGGCGGCCGGTCGTGCGCGAGGTAATACCAGCGCAGGGTCAGCGTCGGCGACCCGCCGCCGGCGACCGGGCGGCAGGCGACCTCGGCCCCGGGGGGGAGGACCCATCCCTGGAAGTGGCGCGTGCGGTCGATCGTCCAGCGCTCCGGATGGAGCATCCCGCCCCGCTTGGCGACCCAGGCGTCCTCGAACTCGATGACCCGGGTGGGCAGGAGCCGCGTCGCGACCTGCAGCCCCGCCCAGGCGGCGAAGAGCAGCGCGACGGCGAGCGGCGCTGCCGCGCGCGGCCGCGTCTCGCGGGCGCGCGCGAGCCCGATGGCGAGGGCGAGCGCCGCGGCGATGCCCAGCCAGGTGGCGGGGCGCGGCCGGATCGCCGAGGGGAAGAAGCGGACGAAATCGCCCGCGTAGCGCGTCGCGAGCTCGGCCAGCCATCGGCTGCCGCCGTCGGCCAGGCTGTAGGCCCAGGCCGGCTGGACGAGGAAGACCAGCGCGAGGAGCGCGCTCGCCGCGGCGAGCGCCTGGAGGAGGAATCGCGCCCCGCCGCGCCAGCGCAGCTCGAGCCAGGGAACGGCGAGGAGCGCGAGCGCCGGCAGGACGACGAGACCGTAGCGGAACGGCGGCGACCAGCCGCCGTACCACTCGCGCCGCGCGGCGACCAGCGCCAGATAGGGCGTGAGCGCCAGGAGCTCGGGAAGCGGCGCGGCGACGCGGCGCAGCACGCTGCCGAAGGCCGGCAGGACGACCAGCCAGAGCGGCGCGACCGCGAAGAGGCCGAAGGCGACGTCGAAGAAGAGCCCGAGCCCACCGGTCGCCTGACGCGCGAACGGCACGCTGGTCAGGTCGAGCTCCGCCAGCTGGTGCATGCGGAAGGGATTGCCGTAACGGGCGTGATTCCAGATCCCGAGCGCCGCGATGGCGGCGGCGAGGCTGCCGGCGACGATCAGTTGCAGGCGGCGGTTGGTCCGCCCGAGGCGCAGCAGCGCGAGGAGCGCGAGCGGCAGCGCGACGGCGAGGAAGCGGATCTTGAGCAGCGGCAGCAGGACGAGCGGCAGGGCGAGCGCCGGCAGGTGGCGGAGCTCGGCTTTCGGCCAGTGCTCGAGGCGCGCCAGCGCACCGAGCGCCAGCGCGACCAGCAGCGCGGCCGGCACCTCGACCCAGAGCTGCGGCGCGTAGAGCAGCAGCGGCGGGAGGAAGGCGACGAGCGCCCAGGCGAGCAGCGCACCGCGCGGCGCACCGGGGAAGAGCCGGCGGGCCGCGGCGGCGATCGCCCAGGCGAGCAGAGCGGCGGCGGCGAGCATCGCGAGCTGCGCGCCGCGCGCGCCGCCCAGCCAGTAGAAGGGCACCAGCGCCGCGGGCAGGAGGGCGCTGTGCCGCGAGTAGACCTCGCCCGCCGCGCCGGTCGGATCGCCCGGCTGCGGCGCGAGCGGCACCGGCGAGAAGCGCTCCCAGACCCGGTCGCGGTAGTCGTCGGCCAAGTCGACGTCGAAGTCCTCGGCGAGCGAGTGGGTGAGCATCAGGTAGTAGGGCTCGTCGCCGTCGGGGGGGCGCACCGCGCTCGCCCAGGGCCAGGTCAGCAGGTAGGCCGCGAGCGGCAGCGCGAAGAGCGGCCAGCGGGCGCGGTCGGGCGCGTCGCCGGCGGCGAGCGCCCGCGCGAGGCGCGGCAGCAGGTGGGCGAGGCGCCAGGCGGCGAGCGCGTAGGCGAGCCCCACCACCAGGGCGCCGGAGCCCTCGAGACCGAGCCGGCCGTGGGCGAGCGCCAGCACCGCCCAGGCCGCGGCGGCCGCGATGTCGCCGCCGCGCAGCCGGTCGCCGAGCGGCCGCGCCGCCGAGGCGAAGAGCGCGGCGACCACCGGCAGCACGGCGAGCGTGCCCCTGAGACCGAGCTCGGCGGTGGCGGGAAGGAGCTTGGCGAGCGCGAGGCTCGCCAGCGCGGCGGCGAAGAGGGCGAAACCGCTCCGCCTCACCAGCGCGCCTCGAGCGAGAAGAGAGCGAGCTCGACCGTTGGCGGCAGCGCCGGATCGCGCTCGAGGAGGAGCTCCGCGGGGGCTTCCGCCGGCCGCACCCGGAAGCTCGCCCGATAGGTGTGGCCGAGGAAACGCCCGGCGGTGGGGAACCAGCTGCGGAAGGCCGCGGGTGGCGGGCAGGCGAGCGCCGCCGCGACGTCGGGGCGGCCGGCGGCCCACTCCGCGCTGTCGCGCCCGATCACCAGGCGCTCGTTAAGCGCTCTGCCCTCGCCCGCCAGGCTGAGCGTGGCGACCGGTGTCGCGCAGGCAAGCCCGGCGGAGTTGGTGAGATAGCTCTCGACCACGAGCTCGCCCACCGGCCTGCCGTCGAGCGCGAGCTCGACCCGCGGCCTTGCGGCGGTCAGCACCACCGCGCCAGGACCCAGCAGGCGCGCGCTGCGCGGCCGTGCCGCCGTGCCCGCGAGGCCGTCGGCCAGCGCGGCGAGCGGCGCGGCGCGCAGCCAGGGGTAACCGGCGGCGAGCTGCGCCAGTGTGGCCAACGCGAAGAGCGCGCCGCGGGCGCCGCGGCCGAGCGACCCGGGCGTGAAGCCGCCCAGCGCGGCGAGAGTGGCGAGCGCGAGGAGGATCCACCAGGGCTCGTGGGCGAGGGTCGGAGCGAGGGCGAGCGCGGCAGCGCCGGCCCCGGCGAGCGCCTCCCGGCCGGCGGCGGCGAGGCGGCCGAGGACCCACGCGGCGAGGAGCGGCAGCGCGACGAGCAGCAGCCAAGTGGCTGGCGCCTCGGGTGCGACGGCGGGTCGATGGCCGTGGGCGATCGTCGCGGCGGCGAGAGCGAGCGGCGCGAAGTCACGGAAGCTCCGGCAGCCGTCGCGCGCCACCGCGCGGACGATCGCCCAGGCGATGCCGGCGGCGGCGAGGGCGAGCGCGAGCGGCGCAGCGCCATGATCGCGGGGCAGCAGCAGGAGCGCCGCTCCGCTCGCCAGCACGCAGCCGGCGAGCGGCGTCGTGCGCGCCGCGGGATGGAGGAACAGGACGGCGAAGCCCCAGGCGAGAGCGCCCCCGATCGCCAGGAGCTCGGCGGCGGCGGCGCGATCGGGCAACGCCGGGGCGCTCGCCACGAGGGCGACGACGAACGCCGCCGGCAGAGTCAGCCAGGCGAGAGCGCTGCCGAGCGAGCGCCGCGGAGCTCCGGGCATCTCGCGAGATCCTAACCGTTCGTCGCGTGGTGCGCGGATGGCCGGCCTCCTGACCCTCGTTGGCTCTTCCCGGTCTACGGAGGGCGCGCGCGAGGCGTTGAGCCGCAGGCCCACGGTGCTCGCGTTCGTTGACGCTCGCTTCGTACGATCGCTAGACTGTTTGCATCATGTTGCCGCGAGAGCTGTTGCGCGAGGATCTCGAGCGGGTGCGCCGGGCGCTCGACGAGCGCGGGCAGGACCGCTCGACGCTCGATCGCTGGAGCGGGCTCGACGGCGAGCGCCGCGCCGCCCTGACCGAGGTCGAGGCGCTCAAGCGGCGGCGCAACGAAGCGAGCCGAGAGGTCGGTCAGCGCAAGGCGAAGCAGCAACCGGCCGACGAGCTGATCGCCGAGGTGGGCGAGCTCAAGGGGCGGATCGAGACGCTCGAAGGGCGGATCGCGACCCTCGAGAGCGAGACCGCGGCGATCGAGCAGCGCATCCCCAACCTGCCCCACGCCTCGGTGCCGCGCGGCGCCGACGAGCGGGCCAACCGGGTCGAGCGGGTGGTGGGCCAGCCGCCGCGTTTCGCCTTCACGCCCAAGGCGCACTGGGATCTCGGACCGGAGCTCGGCATCCTCGACTTCGAGCGCGGCGCCAAGGTGGCGGGCGCGCGTTTCACCACCCTCTTCGGCGCCGGCGCGGCGCTCGAGCGGGCGATCGCCCAGTTCATGCTCGACCTCCACGTCGGCGCGCACGGGTACACCGAGGTGCTGCCGCCCTACATCGTCAACCGCGAGACCCTCTTCGGCACCGGCCAGCTGCCCAAGTTCGAGCAGGACCTGTTCAAGCTCGAGGGGCACGACTATTTCCTCATCCCCACCGCCGAAGTGCCGGTGACCAATCTCTTCCGCGGCGAGATCCTCGACGAGGCCTCGCTGCCGCGGCGCTACGTCGCCTGGACCCCCTGCTTTCGCAGCGAGGCGGGCTCCTACGGCAAGGACGTGCGCGGCCTGATCCGCCAGCACCAGTTCCACAAGGTGGAGCTGGTGCATCTGGCGACGCCGGAGACGAGCTACGACGAGCTCGAGACGATGACCGCGAACGCCGGCCGGGTGCTCGAGCGGCTCGACCTCGCCTACCGGGTGGTCTGTCTCTCGACCGGCGACATGGGCTTCTCGGCCGCCAAGACCTACGATCTCGAGGTCTGGCTGCCCGGGCAGCAGGCCTATCGCGAGATCTCCTCCTGCTCGAACTGCGAGGACTTCCAGGCCCGGCGCGCCGACTTGAAGTTCCGTCGCGCCGGGGAGAAGGCGCGCTACCTGCACACCTTGAACGGCTCCGGCCTCGCGGTCGGCCGGACGCTGATCGCGGTGCTCGAGAACTACCAGCAGGAGGACGGCTCGGTGATCGTCCCCGAGCCGCTGCGCCCCTATCTGCGCGGCCTCGAGCGCATCGTTCCGCCCGCCTGAGCGCCGCGCGGCCGATTGCCGGCCTGCGATGGGGCGTGCTACCTTGATCGGGAGTCGATCTGTCGTCCTCGTCGGAGGGGACCGTGGCGAGCATCACCCTGCCGATCGTCGTGCTGTTGGCGACGTTTCCCGTCGCCGCGGCGGCCGCCACCCCGTCACCCCTCGCCCTGCCCCACCGCTCACTGCGTCTCGTCGTCGACGGCGACCCCGCCGACTGGCGCGCCGCCGGCGCGCGCTTCGCGATCGCGCGACCGGTCGAGCGCGGCGAGCCGGCGGCGCGCGCCACGGTGCGGCTCGCCTGGGACCGCAGCACTCTCTGGGCGCTCTTCGAGGTGGACGATCCGACGTTCCATCCGCCGCCCGCCGGGGTCGCGGGCGCGGAGCTCTTCCAGTGGGACTCGGTCGAGCTCTACCTCGACGGCCGGGGGGACCGGACGCCGCGCATGGGCGCCGACGATTTCCAGATCCTGCTCGCGCCCGACGGCCGCTACGCGGTGCTGCAGGGGGATCCCCTGCTCCTCGAGCTCGAGGCGCTCGATGTCCCGAAGCGGGAGCGCCCGGCGATCGCTCTCGCGGCGGCCGGACGCCCTACCGCCAGCGGTTACCGCGTCGAGTGCGCGATTCCGTTCGCGGCCCTGGGCGTCACGCCGCAGGCCGGCGCGGCGCTGGCGATCGATCTCGGTCTCAACGACTGGCTTGCCGATCACGCGCTGGCGAGCCAACTCCACTTCGACCTCGAGACCTTGCGCAAGCTCGATCGACGCGCGACCCGGCCGGCGGTGGAATACACCGAGAACGGTCTGGAGGCCGATCCGGCGGCGGAGCTCGAGCGGCGGCTCTATCGCCCCTGGTCGCTCGCCGGCACGGGTGACTTTGGCCATCCGCAGCGCTGGCTCCCGGCGACCCTCACCGGCGCTCCGTCGCTCGCGGATCGTTGGGTCGAGACGCTCGGTCCCGGTGGAACGGTCGCTGGTGGGGCGCTCACCACCCTGGCGCTCGTCGTCGGCCTGATCGCGGTCGAGGAGTTTCGCCATCGCCGGCGCATCGGAGCCCTGCTCGCGCGCCTCGCCGCGCTCGAGGCGGCGCCTCCGCCGGCTGGAGCGTCGAGCGCGGCTGCCCGCCCGGCCACCGCTTCCGTGGCGGCGCGTCCCGCTCCGGCGTCCCCCGCTCCGCTCGAGTGGCTCGAGCACGCGGTCGAGCGTGCGCCGTCGGCGGACGCGAGCGAACGGCTGGAGCTCCGCGCGGTGCGCGCGATCCACGCCCGGCTGGGCGAGAACCTCGCGCCGGGCGAGCTGGCCAGGGAGCTCTTCGTCTCGCTGCGCTCCCTGCAGCGCCGTCTCGACGAGTCGCTCGGTTGCTCGCCGGGGGAGCTCATCCTGGCGGTCAAGATGCGCGAGGCGCGCCGCCTGCTCGAGACGGGCGGGCTGCAGGTGCAACAGGTGGCGCATCGCGTGGGCTACGACGACCCGGCCCATTTTTCGCGCCGCTTCAAGAGCTACTTCGGTCTCTCTCCCGTCGCCTTGCTCGAGCGCGGCGAGCGGCGTGAGGAGCGGTCGAGCGTCGCCTGAGGCCTCCGCTCAGGGGGTGGTCGACGACCAGCTGCCCGTGTCGCCCGACTCGAAGCCGTCGACGAAGATGTAGCGGCCGGTCATCCGTTGGATGAACGCTTCGTCCTCGTCGTCGACCAGGGTGCCGGTGTTGTCGTCGCCCGTCCAGGCGACCAGGAAGTGGCCGGTCGCGTCGTGGGCGACGACCACCGGATCGTCGGCGAGGTAGGTCGTGTTGCCGAGGCCGCCGACATCCGAGATTCGTTGGTCGTTCGGTCCCACCCCCTGGATGTCCCAGGTCAGGCGTTGCGCGAAGATCTCGAGCTCTTCGTCGACGATGCCGTCGACCGGATCGTCGGCGGCCCAGACGACCAGGTACTCGTCGTCGATCGGGTTGAAGGCGACGTCGGGGGGGCTCACGACGTCGTAGGCGGCGTTGCCGGTGCCGCCGACGTCGCTCAGGCGGTAGTCGTTCGAACCGAGGCCGCCGAGATCGGCATCCAGGCGTTGCGAGAAGACCTCGAACTCGTTGTCCACCAGGCCGCCGACGTTGTCGTCCCCCTGCCAGACGACGAAGTACTCGTTGGCGTTCGGATTGTAGGCGACCGCCGGAACGGTGCCGCCGTAATCGGGGCTGCCGACGCCCCCCATGTCGCTCAGCCGGTAGTCGTTGGGCCCGAGTCCCCCGCCGGCCTCGTCCAAGAGCTGGCCGAAGACCTCGTACTCGCCGTCGACGAGGCCGCCGACGTTGTCGTCGCCCCCCCAGACGATCAGGTACTCGTGGTCCTGGGAGTTGAAGGCGACATCGGGAACCACGGCGTCGTAGGCGGCCTCGCCGGTCCCACCCAGGTCGCTGATGCGCAGGTGGCCGCCGATGAGGCCGCCCAGCGTATCGACGCGCTGCGCCCAGATCTCGAACTCGTCGTTGACCAGGCCGTCAGCGTCGTCGTCGCCCGCCCAGACGACGAGGTACTCCCCGGCGTGCGGGTTGAAGACGACCGCTGGACGCTCGGCGTCGTAGAGAGCGCTGCCGTCCGGGCCCATCTTGCTGATCCGGAAGCTGTCGAGGATCGGGAAGAGGAACCCATCGAGCAACTGCCCCCAGATCTCGAACTCCTCGTCGACCAGGTCCCCGGCGTTGGTGTCTTGAGCCCAGACGACCAGATACTCGTTGTTCTCCGGATTGCAGGCGACGGCGGGGGAATAGGCGTCGAAGTCGGGGTCGCCGGTGCCACCCGCGAAACTGATGCGGACGTCGTTGTTGCCGAGCTCGCCGCCGGTCACCGAGAGGAGCTGACCGAAGATCTCGAACTCGTCGTCGGCCAGTCCGCCGGCCGAGTCGTCCCCCTCCCAGACGACCAGGTAGCTGCTGCCCGAAGGGTTGTAGGCGACTGCGGCTTGGCGGGCGTCGTAGGCCGGGTTGCCATTGGGCCCCAGATCACTCACCCGGACGTCGTTGCCGCCGGTCTCGTCCGCCCTCGACGGCGGAGGCGCGGCGGCGAGCAGGACGAAGAGGGTGCAGACGACGATTCGCGCGGCGAAGAGTTGCATGACATCCTCCCGGACCGCTTCGTGGACCTCGGCCTTGCGGATCAGGGTAAGTCGGGCGGAATCCGGGAACCATGGACGGTCGCGCCAACCGCATGGACGAATGCGCCAATCTCGCGAACGGTCCGCGGGACTCCGTCAAGGCGAGGTGGACGACCAGTTCGTCGTGTCGCCCGCCTCGAAGCCGTCGATGAAGATCGCCAGGCTGTCCATGCGCTGGCAGAGGATCTCGAACTCGTTGAGGACCTGCGGCGGGACGTTGTCCTCGCCCTCCCAGCCGACCAGGAACTCGCCGGAGCGCGGATCGGCCGCCACCGTGGGCACATAGACCCCGTAGCTGGCGTCGCCCAGCCCGCCGGCGTCCGAGATCCGCTCGTCGTTGGGACCGAGCTGCTGGCCGTCCCAGTTCAGCAGCTGCGCGAAGGCCTCGACCTCGTTGGTCGCCATGCCGTCGACCGTATCGCTCCCCGACCAGGTCACCAGGTAACGCTGGGTGGATGGGTTGAAGGCGACGTCAGGGCCGGTCCAGATCTCGCAGTCCGTGTTGCCGAGACCGCCGACGTCGCTCAGCCGGACGTCGTTCGCCCCCAGGCCTCCCAGAGTGGCGCTCAACCGCTGCGCGAAGACCTCGATCTCGTTCGGCGCCATCCCGTCGACCGTGTCGGTGCCCTGCCAGACGACGAGATACTGGTCGGCGATCGGGTTGTAGGCGACGGTCGGCAGGTTGGCGTCGAAGTCGGGATCGCCCGACCCCCCGGCGTCGCTCAAGCGGACGTCGTTGGAGCCGACCCCGGCGCCGAATTCGTCCGTGCGCTGGCCGTAGACCTCGAACTCGTGGTCGACCAGCGGCACGGTGTTGTCGTCGCCGTACCAGACGATCAGATACTCGAGCCGCCGGGTGTTGAAGACCACGTCGGGACGCAGGGCGTCGTAGTCGGCGTCGCCGCTCCCGCCCATGTCGCTGATCCGGAAGTTGCCGCCGAGCAGCGCGCCGCTGGCGGAGAGGCGCTGCGCCCAGATTTCGTACTCGTCGTCGACCAGAGTCCCGGCGTCGGTGTCTCCCGACCAGACCACGACCCATTCGTTGCGCGAGGGGTTGTAGGCCGCGGCGGGGTGCTCGGCCTCCCAGGCGGCCGAGCCGTCCGGCCCCATGAAGCTGATGCGGAAGTCGCTGCCGACGAAGTTCAGGCCGGTGTCGACGATCTGCCCCCAGATCTCGAACTCGTCGTCGACCAGCGCGCCCTCGTCGGTGTCGCCCGCCCAGACCACCAGGAACCGGTTGTCGACGCTGTTGTAGGCCACGTCGGGCGTGAACGCGGCGAAGGCGGGGTCGCCGAGCCCTCCGGTCGCGCTGATCAGCGGGTCGTCGGGGCCGGTCGTCGCGCCGGTCGCCCCGACGATCAGCTGGCCGTGGATCTCGTTCTCGCCCTGGACCAGCAGGCCGGTGTCGTCGTCGCCGCTCCAGACCACCAGATAGCGGTCGGCGAGCGGGCTGTAGGCCACCGCCGGGGCGGAGGCGCGATAGTCGGTGTCGCCGTCCGGGCCCATGGTGCTGATCCGGAAGTCGTTCGCGCCGCGCTCGTCGGCGCTGGCCGATGTCGGTGGCGCGACGAGCGCCGCGGCGAGGAGCGGGACGCAGAGGATGGTTGGACGACGGCGCATGCGAACCTCCTGGCCGAGCGCTGGAGTGCCGGCGGCTGAGCCCAAGCTAGGGCCGGGGCCAACGAAGGTCCATGGATGGCCGCGCCAGCCGCATGGACGAACGCGCCAATCTCGGCGGTCGCGGCGACCGGCTAGACTTGCCGGCGCGGAGGGGTGGCAGAGTGGTCGATTGCGGCGGTCTTGAAAACCGCTGGGCCTTCACGGGTCCCGGGGGTTCGAATCCCTCCCCCTCCGCCAGACCGCGCGTCGCCGCGCCCCGCACCGGCGGTGCGAACTCCCTTCAGGGAAGGAGCAGGATTTCCGTGCCGCTGCGGAAGAGGTGGTGCAGGCGTTGCGCCGCCGCGCGCTCGACGACCAGGGTGACCAGCGGCGGATGGGCGGGCTCCTCGCCCTTGAAGCGCAGCCAGCCGTCGCGCACCGCGGCGGCGAAGCGCCGCAGGAAGCCCAACTGCGGCGCCTGGTCGGTGATCAGCAACTGCCAGCCGTTGTCGATCGCGACGCGATACGTGGCGGGCTTCTCGGCCTCGCCCGGTGGCTTCGCAGGCCGCGTTCCGCCGGCCGGCTCCTCCTGCTCGTCCTCCTCGGAGTAGGGGCGCAGGGTGGTCGGCGCGATCGTCTCGCGGTCGGTGTCGCCCGGGCCCTGACGGACTTTCCACAGCGCCGGGGTCACCAGCTCGGGCGCCGGGCTGCCGCCGAAGAGCGGCACGAAGTGGAGCACCGAGAGTTGAGCGACGGGGACGCGCTCGAGGACCATGCCGCGCGACTTGACCTCGAGCCGGCGTTCGCCGGCGACGAGCACCAGATAGACCCGCGGCTCGCGCGCCAGGGCGGTCTCGAACTCGACGGCGCGCAGCGTGGCGAGCGGCGGCAGCTCGGCGGCCGCTCGCGCCGGGGACGCGGCGGCGACGAGCAGCACGGCGCCGGCGAGCGCCGCGACGAGGTCAGAACAGAAAGACGCGCGCGCCGACCGGGACGGTGTCATAGACGTACTTGAGGTCGTCGTCGCCCAGGCGGATGCAGCCGTGCGTGACGCGTTTGCCGAGCAGCGTCTTGAAGATCGTGCCGTGGATGATGTACCCGTCCTTCATGTAGAGCCCGTAATCGCCGAGCGAGAAGTCGTCGACCCGGTCGCGGGCGCTCTTCGGCGGCAGGTAGCCCTCCTCGATGAACGCCCAGTCGGGCTTGATCCAGATCGGGTTCTTCTGCTTGCGGAGGATCTTGAGCTCGCCCTGCGGCGTGTCGAAGAGCCACTCCTTGCCGTCGCGCGGGTCGCGCAGGCGGACCCCCGAGCCGGTCGAGCAGACCGCGTCGCGCAGGAGCTCGCCGCCGCGATAGACCCGCAGCCGGTTGTGGTAGGTGTCCACCACGACGTAGACGTCCTTGGGGGCGAGGCCGGCGAGGCGGGCCGCGAGCTTCTGCGCGCGGGCCGCCGGATCCCCCTTGATCGAGGCCGGGTCGGGCAGCTCGAGGCGCGGCGCGAAGGGCTCCTCGGAGTAGGCGCCGCCGTAGCGCGCCAGGCCGAGCGCCGCGCCGGCGCCGACGATCGCGACGATCGCCACGGCGGCGGCGAGCAGGCGCAGCGCGCGCCGCCAGGCGTGCCCCGGCTCCGGCGGTCCCGGCTCGAAGAGCTCGGGAGGCGAGACGCTGGGGCGCGGCGATTCGGGGATCACGCGGAGATTCTAGCTAGAACGTTCCGACGATCGTCACCGGCGTGCCGAGCCGGGCGTGCGCGAAGACCTTGTCCATGTCGCCGTTGGTCAGGGCGACGCAGCCGTCCGTCCAGTCGCGCCCCTGACCGCCGTCGCCGTGGATCTCGATCAGGCTGCCGATCCCGGCGCGCAGCGGCACCTGGCCGTTCTTCCGGCCGTAGGCGTAGCGCGCGCGATCCTGGGCGTTGGGATAGTCGATGAGCAGGGCCTTGTAGTACTTGGTGCGCCCGGGGCCGCGCAGCTCGGTGATGCGGTAGCGCCCCTCGGGGGTCGCCTGGTCACCGGCGTGCACCTTCTGGCGCAGTCCCTTGGCGCCGAGCTCCGCCTCGAAGGTGGCGATCCGCCGGCCGCGATCGTAGACGTGCAGCCGGCGGTTGAGCTTGTCGACCACGAAGGCGGCCGCCGCATCGCGCTTCGATTGCTCCACGGTCTCCTCGACCAGGCGGCGCCAGGCGCGCAGATTGCGCGGGTCGGAGAAGCGCGAGTGGAGCGCGGCGTAGCTCTCGTGCACCACGGTGGTCAGGGTGCGCGCCGCCTCGGCCTCGGCGAGCGCCCGGTCGTGCTCGCCCGCCGCGGCGTAGCGCTGCGCGAGGTCGAGCTTGAGCTTGGCCGCCTTGGCGGCGGCGACCTCGCGTCGCCCGACCCCCGCCTCTTCGGACTCCTCGAGGGCGCGCCGCACGTCGTCCGCGAAGGCGGGCAGCTGCTCGTTCCAGCGCGTGGCCTGCGAGCCCTGGCGCAGGCGCAGCTCGACGAGCGGCTGGCGCGCGGCTTCCAGGACGCGCAGCCAGGCGGTCTCGACGCGGCCCGGCGTCTGCTCCCAGACCGGGGCCGACCGCTCGTCGGCGGTCACCACTTCGGCCTGGGCGATCAGGCGGTCGACCAGGCGGGCCGCCGCGGGCGCCTCGGGCCGCAGCGCCGCGGCGGCGCGGAACGCGGCCTGCCGCGCCGGCGCCGGATCGAAGGGGCGCGCCGCGGTCTGCGGCAGCGCGGCGGGCAGCACGAAAGCGGCGGTCAGCAGAAACAGACCGAAAACAAACGACCGGCGACGGAACCCCGTCGCCGGTCGGTTGAAGCGCGAGCTGACTGCGATCAGCACTTAATCTTTTCTTTGGCGCCCTGGAGGTCGGTGACCAGCGTGTCGACCGAGCTCTTGAGCGACTCGGCCTGGGCCTTGGCACCCAGGTAATCCTCGGCCGCGATCGCGCCCTCGATGCCGGCGACCTGCGCCGCATAACCGTCGTAGGTGCCCTTCATGGCCTCCATGTCCTTCTTGAAGTCCTTGGGCTTCCGGCGGCACTTCTCGAGCTCGGCGAACGCGGTGTTGGCGGCCTCGAGACCGGCCTTGGCGGCGGCGAGCGTCTCGTTGGCGGCGTTCTTGGCGGCTTCCTTGGCGGCGGCGGCGGCGTCCTTCGCCTCGGCGACGGCGGCCGTGGCGGCGGCGATGAGCTCCTTCGACTTGGTGTAGGAGCGGAACAGGGCGAACTTGTTCGCCTGCGCCTCGACCTCGGCGTTGACCGCGTTGACCGCCTGCTGCGCCTTGTTCCAGGCGTCGCCGGCATACTTCGACGCATCGGCCTCGACGGCGGAGAGCGAAGCCTTCACGGCGTCGATCTCCTGCTGCGGCGGCTTGGCGCAGCCGGTGGCGAGCGTCAACATCAGGACTGCAACTGCGAGCAGAGCCAGCTTTTGGTTACGCATCGTTTCCTTTCCCTCCCGATTCCCGGGGAATGACGGATCTCCTGTGGCGTGGAGTCTCGGACCGAATCAACCTTACGCTCTCGTCAGCGCGGTACCGTCGTGGCCACCGGCTGTCTGAAGCGGACAACGGAAAGAATAGCACAGCCCCCGAGCCGCCGCTATTCCGGGCCCCCCGGAGCCCCTCCGGAGCCCTTTGCCAACAGCGTTTCGGCGATTTCCACCACCCGATCCTCGACGAAGCCGAAGTGGCCCGCCAGGGCCTCGGCCGGAGCCGAGGCGCCGAAGCCCCCGAGGGCCAGGATCCCCCCCTGGGACCCGACGAAACGCTCCCAGCCGAGGGGGGAAGCGGCCTCCACGGCAACTCGCTGGGGGAGCTCCGGGGGCAGCACGCGGTCGCGATAGGCCGCGGTCTGGGCGGCGAAGAGCTCCCAGGACGGGAGCGAGACCACGCGGACGCCGATCCCCCGTCCGGCGAGTCGCCGGGCGGCCGCGAGCGCCAGGTGGACCTCGGACCCGGTGGCCACCAGGAGGAGTCGCAGGGCCTCACCCGGCGACTCCCAGAGCACGTAACCGCCGCGCGAGACGCCCTCGGCGGCGTGCTCGGCGGTCTCGGCGAGGATCGGCAGCTTCTGCCGGGAGAGCGCGAGCGCGGTCGGCCCGTCGCGTCGCTCGAGGGCCACCCGCCAGGCGGCCGCGGTCTCGCAGGCGTCGGCCGGACGGAGCGTGACCAGCCCGGGGATGGCGCGCAGCGAGGCGAGCTGATCGACCGGCTGATGGGTCGGGCCGTCCTCGCCGAGGAAGATCGAGTCGTGGGTGAAGACGTAGACCACCGGCAGGCGCATCAGGGCCGCCAGGCGGATCGACGGCCGCAGGTAGTCGGAGAAGATCAGGAAGGTCCCGCCGTACGGGCGCACGAGTCGCGAGAGGGCGAGGCCGGAGAGCATGGCTCCCATGGCGTGCTCGCGGACGCCGAAGCGGAGGTTGCGGCCGGCGCGGTTGGCGGGCGAGAAGTCCTGCTCGCCCGCGAGCAAGGTGTTGTTCGACTCCGCCAGGTCGGCCGAGCCGCCGAGGAGCTCCGGGAGCGTCGCCGCGAGGCGCTGCAGCACCTTGCCCGAGGCCGCGCGCGTCGCCAGCGCGCCGTCCCCTGGCGTGAAGCGCGGCAACTGATCGGCCCAATCGGCGGGGAGCTCGCCGGCCAGACGACGCGCGAGCTCGGCGGCGCGCGCCGGATGCGCCGCGGCGTAGCGCGCGAGGAGCGCCTGCCACTCCTCCCAGGCCGCGGCGCCGCGCGCCGCGCTCTCCACGAACGGCCGCCGCGCCGCTTCGGGCACGTGGAAGGTCGGCTCGAGCGGCCAGCCGAGCGCCTGCTTGGTGAGCCGCACCTCGTCGGCGCCGAGCGGCGCGCCGTGCGCCTCGGCGCTGTCCTGCTTGTTCGGGCTGCCGTAGCCGATGTGGGTGCGGACGACGACCAGGGTCGGCCGCGCCGTCTCGCGCTCCGCTTCGCCGAGGGCCCAGGCGAGCGCCTCGAGGTCGTTGCCTTCGGCGACCTCCAGCACGCGCCAGCCGTAGGCGGCGAAGCGCCGGCCGACGTCTTCGGTGAAAGCGAGCGAGGTCGGGCCGTCGATCGAGATCTGGTTGGCGTCGTAGAGGACCTTGAGCGAGCCCAGCGCGAGATGACCGGCCAGCGACGCGGCTTCGGAGGCCACCCCTTCCATCAGATCGCCGTCGGAGGCGAGCACCCAGATGCGATGGGTGAAGAGCGCGAAGTCGTCGCGGTGGAAGCGCGCCGCCGCGTGCTCGCGCGCCACCGCCATGCCGACCGCGGTCGAGATCCCCTGGCCGAGCGGGCCGGTGGTGGTCTCGACGCCCGGGGTGTGGCCGAACTCCGGGTGCCCGGGGGTCCGCGAGCCGAGCTGGCGGAAGCGCTGGAGCTCGGCGAGCGGCAGGTCGTAGCCGGCGAGATGGAGCAACCCGTAGAGCAGCGCCGAGGCGTGGCCGCACGAGAGGACGAAGCGATCGCGGTCCGGCCAGTCGGGATGTCGCGGGTCGTGGCGCAGGAAGCGGGACCAGAGCAGGTAGGCGAGCGGTGCCTGACCCATCGGCGCCCCCGGATGGCCCGACTTGGCCTTCTCCACCATGTCGACGGCCAGGAAGCGGAGCGTGTTGATCGCCAGCTGATCGACGTTCTGGCCGGTCTCGGTCATCGATGGAGTCCCTCGCGCGCGCTCGGACGACGTTCGGTTGGAGACTCTATCCGCACTCCTCGCGCGCGGGGCCGAACGGGGCGGGGAAGATCGGCTCGACCGCTCTCGACGGCGGGAGGGCGCGACAGGGTAGAATCTGCGCGCCGGTGAGGTGGCCGAGTGGCTGAAGGCAACGGTTTGCTAAACCGTCATACGGGGCTAAACCCTGTATCGAGGGTTCGAATCCCTCCCTCACCGCCAATCCTTCGCATCCCATCCTGATTGGTTGCCGGCCGGCGGCCCGGGGACGCCGGAGGTCACGAAGGAGGTCCGGGCCGTGGATCAAGCCGCAACGTCGCTGTCGAGTCCCCCGGGGCCACGCGTCCGGTTCGCGCCCTCGCCCACCGGTTTCCTGCACATCGGTGGCGTGCGCACCGCCTACTTCAACTGGCTCTTCGCGCGCCGTCACGGCGGGCGGTTCGTGCTGCGGGTCGACGACACGGACCAGCAGCGCAACCTCGCCGAGGCGCTCGAGCCGATCCTCGACGGTTTTCGCTGGCTGGGCATCGACTGGGACGAAGGCCCGGGCGTCGGCGGGCCGCACGCGCCCTACTACCAGTCCGAGCGGCACGCGATCTATCAGCGCGCGGTCGACCGGCTGCTCGAGCGCGGGTACGCCTACCGCGACTTCGCGCGCCCGGAGGAGATCCAGGCCGAGCGTCAGGCGGCCGAGGCGGAGAAGCGCCCCTACGTCGCCAGCCGCGCTTTCGCCGCCGGGAGCGCGGCCGACGCGGCGCGCTTCGCCGCCGAGGGGCGCACCGCCGTCGTCCGGTTGAAGATGCCGCGCGACGGAGTCTGCCGGATCGACGACGCGATCCGCGGCCGGGTGGAGACCGCCTGGGCGTCGGAGGCCGATCACGTCGTGCAGCGCGCCGACGGGAGCTGCCTCTACCACCTGGCGAGCGTCGCCGACGACGTCGAGATGGGGATCACCCACGTGATCCGCGCCGAGGAGCATCTGCCCAACACGCCGCGGCAGATCTTCATCTTCGAGGGGCTCGGCGCCCCGTTGCCGGCCTTCGCCCACCTGCCGGTGGTGGCCGAGCCGGGCAGCCGGGTGAAGCTCTCCAAGCGCAAGCTCGACAAGTACCTCAAGAACCCGGAATTCGCCGAGCTCTACGAGCGCGGCCGGCGGATCGCCGACCGGCTGGGTCTCGCGGTCACCACCGAGACGTTCAATCCGGTGGTGGTCGACTTCTATCGCGTCGCCGGCTTCCTGCCCGAGGCGCTGCTCAACTACCTGCTGCTCCTCGGCTGGGCGCTCGACGGCACGACCGAGATCCTCGACCCGGCCGAGCGCATCGCCCACTTCTCGCTCGAGCGGGTCAACAAGTCGGCGGCGAGCTTCGATCCGAAGAAGCTCCTCTCCTTCCAGGAGCGCTATTTTCAGGCGCTGCCGGTCGAGGAGCGCGCCGCGCTGGCGCTGCCCTACGTCGAACGGGTGGGCTGGATCGCGACGCCGGCGACGCCCGCGGAGCGCGCCCAGGTGGCGGCGATCGTCGCCGCGGCAGGCGACCGATTGAAGGTCGCGGGCGACATCCTCGACTACGACGAGTTCTTCGTCGCCGACCAGGACCTGGTCTTCGACGAGAGAGCCTTCGACAAGCGGCTGCGTCACGCCGCCGGGGCGCGCGAGCTGCTCGCGGAGCTGCGCGGCGCGCTCGCCGGGCTCGCCGACTTCGATGCCGCGACACTCGAGCGGACCTGCCAGGAGCTGGTGGCGCGCCGCGGTCTCGGCCTGGGGGCGATCGTCCACGCCGTCCGCCTCGCGGTCACCGGCAAGACGATCGGCTTCGGACTGTTCGATATCCTCGCCATCCTGGGGCGCGAGCGGACGCTGGCGCGGATCGACCGCGCGCTCGCCCACGCCGCCTGAGCGAAGACCATGGCCAAGCACTTCATCGCCGAGATCATCGAGAACGACCTCGCCGCCGGCAAGCACGCGCGGATCCAGACCCGCTTCCCGCCGGAGCCCAACGGCTACCTGCACATCGGCCACGCCAAGTCGATCTGCCTCAACTTCGGGCTCGCGGAGACCTACGGGGGCCTCTGCAACCTGCGCTTCGACGACACCAACCCGACCACCGAGGAGGAGGAGTACGTCCGCTCGATCCGCGCGGACGTGCGCTGGCTGGGCTTCGACTGGGGCGACCGCGAGTTCTACGCCTCCGACTACTTCGCCGAGCTCTACCGCTGGGCGGAGCAGCTGATCGAAGCGGGCAAGGCCTACGTCGACGACCTCTCGGTCGAGGAGATCCGCGACTACCGCGGCCCCTGGAACGAGCCCGGTCGGGAGAGCCCCTTCCGCAGTCGCCCGGTCGCCGAGAACCTCGACCTCTTCCGCCGCATGCGCGCCGGGGAGTTCCCCGACGGCACGCGCGTGCTGCGCGCCAAGATCGACATGGCCTCGGGCAACGTCAACCTGCGCGACCCGGTGATGTACCGCATCCTCCACGCCAGCCACCACCGCACCGGCGACGCCTGGTGCGTCTACCCGATGTACGACTGGGCGCACGGCCAGTCGGATTCGATCGAGCGCATCACGCACTCGATCTGCACCCTCGAGTTCGAGGACCACCGCCCGCTCTACGACTGGTTCGTCGAGGCGCTCGGCATCTTCCCGCCGCGCCAGATCGAGTTCGCGCGCCTGAACCTCACCCACACCGTGCTCTCGAAGCGCAAGCTCCTGCGCCTGGTGCAGGAGGGTCGCGTCGCGGGCTGGGACGATCCGCGCATGCCGACGCTCGCCGGCATCCGACGGCGGGGCTATCCGCCGGCGGCGATCCGCGAGTTCTGCGAGCGCATCGGGGTGACCAAGCAGGAGAGCCGGGTGGAGATCGAGCTGCTCGAGCACTGCGTGCGCGAGGAGCTCAACCGCACCTCCCTGCGCCGCATGGCGGTGCTGAAGCCGCTGAAGTTGGTGCTCGTCGATTGGCCGGAGGATCGCTTCGAGGAGCTCGAGGCGGTGAACAACCCGGAAGATCCGGCCGCCGGCACGCGGCGCGTCCGCTTCGGCCGCGAGCTCTGGATCGAGCGCGACGACTTCCTCGAGGATCCGCCGAAGAAGTTCTTCCGCCTGGCGCCGGGCCGCGAGGTGCGCCTGCGCTGGGGCTACATCGTCAAGTGCGTCGAGGTGGTGAAGGACGCCGCGGGCGAGCCGGTCGAGCTGCGCTGCACCCACGATCCCGCGACCCGCGGCGGCGGCACGCCCGACGGGCGCAAGGTCCAGGGGACGATCCACTGGGTCGGGGCGGCCGACGCGGTCGACTGCGAGGTGCGACTCTACGACCACCTCTTCGCGAGCCCCGATCCGGACGCCGTGGCGGAGGGGGTCGACTGGCTCGCCACGGTCGATCCGCGCTCGCTCGAGGTCGTCGCCGGCGCCAAGGTGGAGCCGGCGCTCGCCGCGGCCGCGCCCGGCGAGCGGGTGCAGTTCGAGCGCATCGGCTACTTCGTGTCCGACCTCGCCGATCACGCGCCGGATCGCGCGGTGTTCAATCGCACCGTGACGCTGCGCGACAGCTGGGCGAAGATCCAGAAACAGACCTCGTGAGCCAGCCCACCGCCGACGTCGTGGTCTGCGGTGCCGGCATCGCCGGCATCGCGGCGGCGCACGAGCTCGCGGTCGAGCGCGGCTTCGCGGACGTGCTGCTGGTCGATCCGTTGCCGCCGCTCACCCTCACCAGCGACAAGTCGGCCGAGTGCTACCGCAACTGGTGGCCGGGCGAGACCATGGCGCGCTTCATGGCGCGCTCGATCGACCGCCTCGACGCGTGGACCGCGGCGAGCGGCAATCGCTTCGCGATGAACCGCAACGGCTACGCCTACCTCACCGCCGATCCCGGGCGCGCCGCCGAGCTCGAGCGCGCGGCGCGGGAGATCTCGCGGCTCGGAGCGGGCGAGCTGCGCATCCATCGCGGCGCGGCCGACGATCCGGTCTATCCCGAGACCCCGTTCGACCGCCCGGCGCCGGAGCTGGGCGGCGCCGACTTCGTGGCCGATCGCGCGCTGATCCTCCGGCGCCACCCGTTCCTCGCCCCCGACGTCCTCGCGATGCTCCATCCGCGCCGTTGCGGCTGGCTCTCGGCGCAACAGCTCGGCATGTACCTCCTCGAACGCGCGCGCGAGCGCGGGGTGCGCGAGATCGAGGGCCGGGTGGTGGGGATCGACCTCGAAGCGGGCCGGGTGGCGGCGGTGCGCGTCGCCCGCGCCGGCGGCGTGGAGCGCATCGCGACCCGCCGGGTGGTGAACGCCGCCGGTCCGCACGCGCGCGAGGTCGCGGCGCTCGCCGGGGTCGAGCTGCCGCTCTTCTGCGAGCTCCACGGCAAGGTCTATCTCGAGGATGTGCTCGGCGTGCTGCCGCGCGAGACGCCGCTCATGATCTGGTGCGATCCGGTGACCCTCGACTGGGACGCCGCGACCCGCGAGGAACTGGCCGGCGATCCGGAGCTCGCCTATCTGCTGGCGCCACTCCCCGGCGGGCTCCACTTCCGTCCCGAGGGGGGCGCCGCGAGCCGCGTCGTCCTGCTCATCTGGACCTACCACCTCGACCCGGTCGCGCCGCACTTCCCGCCGCGCTTCGATCCCTACTACCCGGAGGTCGTGCTGCGCGGCCTCTGCCGGATGGCGCCCGGGCTCGCGGTCTACCTCGAGCGGCGCGAGCGTCCGTTCGTCGACGGCGGCTACTACTGCAAGACGCGGGAGAACCGGCTGCTGGTCGGTCCGACTCCGGTCGAGGGGTTCCACCTGCTCTGTGGGCTCTCGGGCTACGGCATCATGGCTTCGCCGGCCGCCGCGGAGATCCTGGGGGCCCACCTCTCCGGCGGCGCCCTGCCGGGGGGAGCCGCGGAGCTCCTGCTGGCGCGCTACGCGGACGCGGGGTATCGCGCCCGGCTGGAGCGCGGCGAGATTCCCTCCGGGCAGCTCTGAACCGCGGCCCAGCTTGACCCCGGTCGGCGCGACCGGCTAGGCTTTCCCGGCCTCTGGGAGGTCGTTCAACGGTAGGACATGCGGCTCTGGACCGCAGAATCGGGGTTCGAATCCCTGCCTCCCAACCACCGCATCCCGCTTTGCCGGCCGCGTGGCCCCTTTGAGCCCAGAACCTGACGGCAGGACCGGCGCGAGCCCGAGCTCGATCGAAGCGCGCGCCGAGCGCGGCGCCCGCTCCGCGCAGCAGGGGCTGCTGGTCAACAGCCTGCTCGCCATGACCAAGCTGGTGGCCGGCATCGTGGGCCATTCGTACGCGCTGATCGCCGATGCGGTCGAATCGGCGGCCGACATCGTCTCCTCGCTGATCGTCTGGCGGGGCTTGCGGCTCGCCACCCGCGAGGCCGACGAGCGCTATCCCTTCGGCTACGGCAAGGCCGAGCCGCTGGCGGCCGCGGTGGTCAGCCTGATGCTGCTCGGTGCCGCGGCCGGCATCTCGATCCAGGCGCTGCGCGAGATCGCCAATCCGCACCATCTGCCGGCCCCCTTCACGCTGATCGTCCTCTTTGCGGTGATCCTCATCAAGGAGACGCTCTTCCGCACGGTCTTCAAGGTGGGCGCCGAGGTCGACAGCACCGCGGTGCAGGCGGACGCCTGGCACCATCGCAGCGACGCGCTCACCTCGGCCGCCGCGGCGATCGGCATCGGCGTCGCGCTGTGGACCAAGATCCCCCAGGCCGACGACTGGGCGGCGCTCGCCGCCGCGGCCGTGATCGCCTGGAACGGCCTGCGTCTGCTCAAGCCCTCGGTCGCCGACCTGATGGACCGGGCGCCCAAACCGCAGCTCCTGGCGACGATCGAAGCGACGGCGCGCGGCGTCGCGCGGGTGCGCGAGATCGAGAAGCTCCGCGTGCGGCGCTCGGGGCTCGGCCACTACGTCGACCTCCACGTCCAGGCCGATCCCGCGATGAGCCTGCACGACGCGCACGTCCTCTCGGGCACCGTCAAGAGCGCGATCCTCGCGGCGGTCCCCGCCGTCCAGGGCGTGCTGGTGCACATGGAGCCGTACGAGCCGGAGTTGGCTGCCGAGGGGCGACGACCCGGCGGCACGGAGGCGACGACGCCGCGACGAGGGTGACGAACTCCGCACTCCGCCCGCTCCTCCTCGCCTAAGCTCGAACCGCGATGAGTCCGCGGCCTCTCCTTCTCCTGTTCGCCCTGGCGGCTCGCGCCGCGTCGGGGGAGGTCTACGAAGTCGGGCCCGTCGGTCGGCCCTACACTCAGCTCACCCAGGTGGCGCCGCTCGTCGGAGCGGGCGATCTCGTGCTGGTCGACGGCGGCGCGACCTACGCGCCGGTGCTGTTCACCAACGACGGCGCGGCCGGCGATCCGATCGTCGTGCGCGGCGTCCGGGTGGGCGGCACGCGCCCGGTGCTCGCCGGCGGCAGCAACACGATCGAGATCCAGTCCGACCACTTCGTGCTCGAAGGGTTCGAGGTGACCGGCGGCTCCTTCCGCTGCGTCTATCACCACGGCGACGACCTGACGCTGCGCGATCTCTTCGTCCACGACTGCGCGGCGCACGGCATCCTCTCGGCGGACGAGGACTCGGGGTCGCTCACCATCGAGTTCAGCGAGGTGGCGCGCGCCGGCAACGGCTCGTCGCAGCACGGCCTCTACGTCACCAGCGACCAGAACGCCCATCCCGGCTCGGTCTTCCGGCTGCGCCACTCCTGGGTCCACGACATGAACGGCGGCAACGCGCTGAAGTCGCGCGCCGAGCGCAACGAGATC
Source organism: uncultured Thermoanaerobaculia bacterium (assembly GCA_964481735.1). Lineage (GTDB taxonomy): Bacteria > Acidobacteriota > Thermoanaerobaculia > Multivoradales > JAGPDF01 > JAGPDF01. The sequence goes on along the minus strand of CAYZWR010000031.1, from coordinate 1,045 downwards.
CACTTCAACTGGTTCGAGGGAACGCGCTACCACCTGATGGAGCTGATCGGCCCCGACGAGGACGCGGTCACCCCGCCGCCGGGCATTCGCGAGGACTCGGACGTGGTCGGCAACGTGCTCGTGCACAAGGCCTACGATCCGCCGCTCACGCCTTGGGGGGTCGATCCGCCGGCGATCGACGGCAACTTCTACTTCGTCCGCGTCGGCTCCGACTTCCGCTGCGACGACGGGGGACAGAACTCGACCCGCGGGCGCTACCGCTTCGTCAACAACACGTTCGTGCGGCGCGACGGCGGCGCCGGCTCGCACGTCTTCCGCCCGTTCGGCTACCTGCAGTCGATCGCGATGAGCAACAACGTCTTCCACTCCCTGCCGGCGGGGGCGACACCGATGGTGCGCGCCGACGACGGCGAGCGCTGCTGGACCGACGGCGAGCAGATCGCCGGACAGGACAACTGGGTGGAGAGCGGAACGACGGCCCTTCCGGCGGGCTGGTCGGGCACGCTCACCGGCGCCTCGCCCGGGTTCGTCGATGCCGCGGCGCTCGACCTCCGGCCGGCGGCCGGGAGCCCGCTCCTCGAGATGGGGACGGCGAACCCCACGGACCCGGCGGGCTTTCCGTTTCCCGATCCGCACTTCCCGCCGGCCAACGAGCCGCCGCTACGCTCGGTGCTCCCAGGGCCCCCCGCGCCGGCGCGCCTGCCGGATGGCGCGATCGACCTCGGGGCGTTCGAGTTCCCGGGGAGTCTCTTCACCGACGGGTTCGAGGGGCAGGACACCTCGCGCTGGTCGTCGACCGTGCCGTAGCGCCCCGCCAGCCGCGCGACCGCCCGGTCATCCCGAGCGCCCGGTCAACCCCAGCTCCAACTCGTCATCCCGAGCGCAGCGAGGGATCTGGATCTTGCAGCGTCGAGGTCCCTCACTTCGTTCGGGACGACGAGGCGGGGCGTTCGGGACGCCACCGAGGAGTTGGCGTTCGCCGGCAAACAGAACGGCCCTCTCCATCGCTGGAGAGGGCCGTGGGTGAGCCTAGCGGACCTTCGTC
>CAYZWR010000030.1:0-30501 GCA_964481735.1 uncultured Thermoanaerobaculia bacterium | reverse complement strand
CCTGAAACTCGTCGAAGGTGAGCGGCCGGTTGTCGAGCGCACTGGGCAGCCGGAAACCGAAATCCACCAAGGTCTGCTTGCGCGAGCGGTCCCCGTGGTACATCCCGCGCACCTGCGGGATGGTCTGGTGGCTCTCGTCGACGACCAGCAGGAAGTCCTGCGGCAGGTAGTCGAGGAGCGTCGGCGGGGGCTCGCCCGCCGAGCGCCCCGAGAGGTGGCGCGAGTAGTTCTCGATGCCGTGGCAGTAGCCGGTCTCCTTGAGCATCTCGAGGTCGAAGCGGGTGCGCTGCTCCAGGCGCTGGCGTTCCAGCAGCTTCCCTTCGCTCTCCAGCTCGTCGAGCCGTTCCCGCAGCTCGACGCCGATGCGCTGAATGGCGCGCTCCAGGTTCTCCCGGGGAGTGACGTAATGGGTGCGCGGAAAGATGGCGATCCGCTCGACCTCCTCCGAAGCCTCGCCGCGCAGCGGATCGAAGCGCGCGATGCGCTCGATCTCGTCGCCGAAGTACTCCACCCGGACCGCCAGATCCTCGTAGGCGGGGAGGATCTCGAGCACGTCGCCACGCACCCGGAACGAACCATGGAAGAGGTCGAGCGGCGTGCGCTGGTACTGCATCGCCGCGAGCTGCGCGAGCGCGCCGTCCATTCCACTGGTGTCACCGCGCTGGAAGAACTTGAGCATCCCGAAGAACGCCTCGGGTGACCCCAGACCGTAGATGCAGGAGACCGAGGCCACGATCACGACGTCGCGCCGCTCGAAGAGCGCCTTGGTAGCGCGCAAGCGGAGCCGGTCGATCTCCTCGTTGATCGAGGTCTCCTTCTCGATGTAGGTGTCGCTCTGCGGAACGTAGGCCTCGGGTTGGTAGTAGTCGTAGTAGGAGACGAAGTACTCGACCGCGTTGCGCGGAAAGAACGAGCGGAACTCCTGGAAGAGCTGCGCCGCCAGCGTCTTGTTGTGCGACAGCACCAGGGTCGGGCGGTTGACCGCCGCGATCACCTGGGCGATCGTGAAGGTCTTTCCCGAGCCGGTGACGCCGAGCAGGACCTGTTCCCGTTCACCGCCGGTCAGACCGCGCACCAGTTGCTCGATGGCAGCCGGCTGATCCCCCTCGGGCCGAAAGCCCGTCTCGAGTCGAAAGCGCTCCACGTCGGCGTTTCAGCGTGGCGTCTCGGGCGGCGGAGCCGGCGAAGGCTCGGCGGCCGGCTTCGGGGTGAGGCCCGCCAGGTCTTCCAGGCCGGCGGTCAAGGCGACGACGTCCTCGCGCTTCAACTGGTGGGCGCCGGCCTTGCTCGCCGCCTCCTGCAGCTTGCCCTGGAGGTGCTGCAGCTTGGCGGCGTCGAACTCCCCCGAGCGGATCTGGGCGACCGCAGCCACGAACGCCGCCTCCAACCGATCGCGCTCGGCTTCCGTGACGTCGGCCGGAAGGGCGGCCACGACCTCGCTCTGCAGTTGCCCCATCGCCCAGGCGAAGAGGTCCTTGGCCTTGAAGGCCATCACGATCACCGCGATCCCGAGCAGCACCACGAGCACGCCGCAACCGATCCACAGCGGTTTGCTGCAGCCGCCACCGGCCGGCCGCTCCTCGGGGGAGAAGGGGCGGTTGGGCGGCAACGGGGGAAGCGTCGGTGGCTCGCTCATCGGATACCTCTCGAGACGCGACACTATAATGCCAGGCGTGTCCTCGCCCGCCGTGCCGGCGCCGCCCTCGCCCTCCTCCCGCTCGCTGGTCGGCCCGGCGCGGCGAAGGCGCGCCCGGCGCTGGATCCTGCATCTCCTGCTCGCCGTGGCGGCGGGAATCCTCATCGGTCTCGCCGCGGCCGCCGCGATCCGCGTCCCACGCGTCGACTCGATCGCCGAGTACAGCCCGAAGCTGATCACCCAGATCTTCGATCGCGCCGGGGCGCCCTTCGCCTCCTATGCGCGGGAGCGACGGCGCCTCATCGATCAAGGCGAGATCCCTCCCCTGCTCCGCGACGCGATCGTGGCCGCCGAGGACGCGTCCTTCTTCAGCCACGGGGGCATCGACGCCGCCGGCGTGCTGCGCTCGGTGCTGGTCAATCTGCGCCGCGGCCGCCATGCCCAGGGTGCCTCGACGATCACCATGCAGCTCGCCCGCAAGCTCTACCTGACCGACGAGAAGAGCTGGAAGCGGAAGATCTCGGAGGCCTTTCTCGCCGTCGAGCTCGAGAAGACCCTCTCCAAGCAGCAGATCCTGGCGCTCTACTGCAACGTCGTCTTCCTCGGGCACGGCAACTACGGCATGGAGAGCGCGGCGCGCGCCTACTTCGGACACGGCGTGCGCGATCTCACCCTCGCCGAAGCCGCCACCCTGGCCGGCATCGTGCAGCGCCCGAGCCAGTTCAGCCCCTATCGCCATCCCGCCAAGGTCACCGCTCGGCGCAACTACGTGCTCAACCGCATGCTCGAGGAGGGGATGATTCCTCCCGCGGCGCACCAAGCGGCGGTCGCCGAACCCTTGCGCGTCACCCGTCAGCGCCAACTGGCGGAGCCCGCGCTCTACTTCGCCGAGGAGGTCCGCCAGCACCTCGAGAAGGCCTTCGGAACCGAGCGGCTCTATCAGGAGGGGCTGCAGGTCCACACCACCCTGGACGCCGCGATCCAGGCGGGCGCCGAGACGGCGCTGCGCAACGGGCTCCTGCGCCTCGATCATCGCCGCGGGTATCGGGGTCCGATCGCGCGGGGACAGAACCTGGAGCTCGAAGCCGACCAGATCGAGTCCTTCGTGGGGCGCAACCCGGTCCCCGAGAGCTGGGTGCCGGGACTCGTGCTGGAGAGCGGCGAGGCGCAGGCCCGCCTCCGGGTGCCGGAGGGCGAGGCGCTGCTCGACCGCGGCTCGATCGCCTGGACCGGTCGCCGCGCGCCGCGCGAGGTGCTCCGGGCCGGCGACGTCGTCTGGATCCGGCCGCGGGCGGAGGGCGAGGCCGACCGGTCCGGATGGATCCTCGAGCAGGAGCCGGTGGTCGAGGGAGCGGTCGTCGTCCTCGAGTCCGCCACCGGCGCGGTCCGAGCGCTGGTCGGAGGCTGGGACTTCCGGCGCAACAAGTTCGATCGCGCGACGCAGGCGGAGCGTCAGGTGGGTTCGGCGTTCAAGCCCTTCGTCTACGGTGCGGCGTTGGAGGCCGGCTTCACCGCGGCGGACACGCTGTTCGACGCTCCCACCCTGTTCGCCGGCGCGGACGGTCTGCCGAGCTACAGTCCGCGCAACTACTATCGCAAGTACTCCGGGATCATCACGCTGCGGTACGCCCTCGAGCACTCGGTGAACGTCACCGCGGTCAAGCTCATGGAGATGATCGGCGCCGAAGCCACCATCGACTTCGCGCGGCGCTGCGGGATGACCGCACCGCTTCCCCCGTATCCCAGCCTCGCCCTCGGTTCGGCCGACATCGTGCCGCTCGAGTTGGCGGCCGCCTACGCCGCGTTCGCCAACCAGGGCGTGCTGGTGCGCCCCTACCTCGTCGAGCGGGTGCTCACCCGGACGGGCGCGACGCTCGAGCAGCATCAGCTGGAAGCGAGCAAGGCGATGGAACCCGCGGTGGCCTACGTGGCCACCGCGATGCTCGAAGGGGTGATCGACCGTGGGACCGGGGCGCGGCTGGCCGACCTGCCGCTCGACATCGCGGGCAAGACGGGGACCACCAACGACTACACCGATGCCTGGTTCGTCGGCTACACCCCGCGCTACACGCTGCTCACCTGGGTCGGGTACGACCAGAAGCGATCGCTCGGCAGGAAGATGACCGGCGCGGAGGCCGCGCTGCCGATCTGGCGGGAGCTGGCGGAATCGGGACTGCAGGCCGGCTGGCTGAGCTCCGGAGAGCGCTTCGTGCGGCCACCGGGCGTCGAGTCCCGGGCGGTGGAGTACCGCACCGGCCTGGCCGCCACGCCCGGTGCCGAGCAGGTGATCGACGAGGCCTTTCTCGCCGGCACGGCGCCCGAGCGGGCCTACGAGCCCCGCTGGGCGAGGATTCTCGAGCTGCCCTGGGCACAGCAGCGCCCCTTCTATACCCCGAAGAGCGGCGAACACATGCCCGACGGTCTGACCGCCGAGAGCTTCGCCTTGCTCGAAGCGGACGACGAGGAGGAAGCGGCGGAAGAGTGACGCCCGGCGATCAGGCGGCCGGCTTGGTCCCCACCAGCGCGTAGTCCTGGCAGCCGAAGAGCAGGTCGTCGATCCGATCGCGCAGCGCGTTGACCTCGAAGATCAAGGAGCGCAGCTCCGGCGTCGCCGCCTCGCTCCGGATCTCGGGCAGCCGCTGGGGATCGGGGAACGGCCGCAGGTCGATGCGCTCGACGGGGTCGAACCCGGCCTGCTCGAAGGTCAATTTGAGAGCCTCGGGATGGACCGGACGCAGATGGGTGGGGTCGAGCCAGAAGTTGCGCGCCGCGACCACCAGGGAGAGCGGGCTGGGGGTCTCGAGAATGAGCACGCCGCCCGGACGTAGGGCTCGCCAGGCCAGGCGGACGAGTCGGTCCACCGCCTCGGCTGGCAGGTGCTCGATGACGTGGAACGAGACCACGCCGCCGAGGCTCGCCTCGGAGCAGCTCGCCAGACAGGCCAGCAGATCCCCTTCCTCGGCTGCCAGGCCCTTGCGCCGACACTCCGCCACCATCGAGGCCGAGAGATCGACGCCGCGCGCCGGAATCCCCTGCGCGCGCAGCAACGCGAGGGCCTCGCCCCGACCGCAGCCCAGATCGAGGACCTCGCCGCGACCGGCGACCAGCGGAAGGTAACGCGCGATCCGCTCGGCGATCTCGTCCTCCGTGCCGCGGAATCGCCGTTCGAGCTCGAGGTAGACGTGCTCTTCGCGAGCCTTGATCGCCGCCGGCAGCCCCCCCTGCTCGGCCTCGGCCAGCGTCGAGGCGAGGCGGGCCCAGATCAGCCGCGTTTCGCGGCGCAGGAAGTCGAGCTTCTGGTCGACCCGGGTGAAGAGAGCGTCGTTGTGTTGCATCACCTCGGCGAGCCCGTCCCGGTAGACCGCCTCGAGGTGATTCAGCCGATGCTCGTGGATCTCCGTCGCGAGCTTGCGAACTTCCTCCCCGCGCGCCAGGTACTCCAGCAGGACGAGGTTGAACACCCGCTGGCGGTCCCAGAGATCCCCGAGCGGGGCGCGAACGACCGGGCGCAGCAACCGCTTCACGGCGACGACGATGCGGCCGAAGACGCCGCGATGGCTGCGGAGCGGGAACTCTCGATCCCCCTCCCACAGCCATCGCCAGTCGGCGAGATCCCGCGTGGGATCGCCGAGGAACTTCTCTACGGTGGGTCCGGCGGCGGCGTCCGCGACGTCGCGCCTCGGCCCGCCCTCGCCCATACGCCTACTCTTGCGCGACGACCGTCACCGCCAGCTCGGCGATGACGTCGGCGTGCAGATCGATGCGGACGACGTGATCGCCGATCGACTTGATGCCGCCGGCGAGATCCACCTGTCGGCGGTCGACCTCGATCCCCTTGTCCGCCAGGGCGCTGACGATCTCGCTCGCCGTGACGGAGCCGTAGAGCGCTCCCGTCTCCATGGCGCGCTTGGGCAGCGTCAGGTTGACCCCGGCGATCCGCGCGGCGATCTCTCCGGCCGCGTTGCGGGCGGCATCGTGCCGCAGGTCGATCTTCTTGCGCTCCTGCTCGAAGAGCTTGATGTTGCCCGGCGTCGCCACCATGGCGAGCCCCTGCGGAAGCAGGAAGTTCCGCGCGTAGCCGGTCCTGACTTCGACGACCTGGCCTCGACGCCCGCGGTGCCGGAGATCGCTCATGAGGATGACTTTCATGCTCGCTCTCCTAGTCCGTGGTGTAGGGGATCAGCGCCAGGTGGCGCGCCCGCTTGATGGCCGCCTGCACCATGCGCTGGTGCCGAGCGCTGTTGCCGGAGATCCGGCGAGGGAGGATCTTCGCCCGCTCCAGGATGTACTGCTGGAGCAGCTTGACGTCCTTGTAGTCGATGTACTCGATCTTGTCGACGGTGAAGCGGCAGACCTTGCGGCGACGGAAGAAGGTCTTCTTCTTGGCCGCCGGCTTGCCCGGTCCCTTGCGCCCCCGCCCGGATCCCGATCGCATGGGTTGCATGGTCAGACCTCCTCCTGGTTCGGGTTGGCCTCGGTCTCGACCGGCACCGGGGGCGCTGCGGCGCCGCCGGCCTGGACGGCTTCCTCGTAACCGCTGGTGCGTGGCGCGGCCTGTCCCGGGCGGGCCCGATTGGCGGCGCGCTTCAGGTCGAGATCGGTGCGCACGGTGAGGTAGCGCAGGATCTTGTCGTTCTGGTTGAGCCGCATCTCCACTTCGGGGATGAGCGCGGCCTTCTCCGCCTCGAGCTGCAGGAAGAGGAAGACGTAGCGGCCTTCGCTGAGCTTGTGGATCGGATAGGCGAGCTTGCGCCGACCCCAGCTCTCTTCGCGCACGACCTCGCCGCCGCGGTTGGTGATGAGCTGCTTGTACTCGTTGGTGAGCGCCACCATGTCGTCGTCCGAGAGTCTCGGATCGGCGACGAGCGCCAGTTCGTAGGTTCTCACTTCAGCCTCCCTATGGCCGTTAGGTCCCACTCCGGAGAGTGGAACAGAGAGGTTCTCGGTGCCGACTCGCGCGGCGCCTCGGGCGGACTCGATGTCCGCGAACGGCCGGATCCTATGGGATCTCGCCCGGCGGGGGCAAGTCGCTCCGATTCGCCCGCTGGACGGCGGCCGAGAAATCGCCCGCCAGCCAGAGCTCGGCCGTTTCGACGGCGCGCTCCACCATCGCCGCGACCTCGCCCTCTTCCGCGGCGGCGAAGGGCGCCAGGACGAAGTCGGCGAGGTCGTCGCCCGCCGCCGGCGCGCCGATCCCCAGGCGGAGCCGGGGAACCTCCTGGGATTGCAGGGCCTCGACCACCGACTCCATTCCGCGATGGCCACCAGGACTGCCGGCGGCGCGCAGTCGCAGCCGCCCCAGCGGCAGCTGGACCTCGTCGTAGATCACCAGGAGATCTCCCGGGGCGACCGCGAAGAGCTCGACCAGGCAGCGCACCGCCGCACCACTGCGATTCATGTAGGTCTGCGGGCGGGCGACGACGACTCCGGCGGAGCTCCGCACCGTGGCGCGGCAGAGCTCGCGCTCCCCCTCCAGGGCGAGCCTCTCCGCCAGGCGCTCGACCACCCGGAAACCCAGATTGTGACGGGTGCGGCGGTAGCTCTCGCCGGGATTGCCCAGGCCGACGATCAGGCGAGGCGTGCCTACGGCGCCTTCTCCTCGTCCTTCTTGCCCCGCGCGATGACCTCGGGCTCAGCCGCCTCCGGAACCGCCACCGCGGCGGTGGGCGCCTCGGCCTCCACGCGCGCGTGGCCGACCGACACGACGACGCGGTCGGGCTCGCCGATCAGCTCGATGCCCGCCGGCAGAGCCACGTCCTTGGCCTCGAGATGCTGCCCGACGCGAACTTCCGTCACGTCGAGCGCCAGCTTCTGCGGGATCGCGCCGGGCAGGCACTCGATCTCGAGCTCGCGGGTCACGAAGTCGAGCAGGCCGGCCTCGGTCTTGACGCCATAGGGCACGCCCTGCAGCTCGAGCGGCACCTTGACCCGGATCTTCCGCGTCATGTCGATGCGCTGAAAGTCGATGTGCGCCACCTGATGGGTCAGGGGATCGACCTGCATGTCCCGGATCATGGCGTGCCGGGTCTGTCCGGTGCCGGAGAGCAGGAGCTGGAAGATGCGATTCTCGCTTCCCCCCTGCTTGAACAGGCCGAGGATCAACTTGCGTGGCACCTGGATCGCGACCGGCTCCTTCTCTCCGCCATAGAGCACGGCGGGAATGAGGTCCTGCTGGCGGAGACGCCGGACGGCCGACTTGCCGGTCGCTTCCCGGCGCTGGACTTCGATGGTGACTTCGTTCATGGAGTTGGCTTCCCTTCCTGCGAGCTAGACGAACAGCGAGCTGACCGAGCTGTTCTCGTGAATCCTGCGAATCGCTTCGCCCAGGAGCGGCGCGACCGAGAAGGCGCGCAGCTTCGAGCTCTTCTGCAATTTCTCCTCGACCGGGGTGGTGTTGGTGATCAGCACCTGCTCGAGCGGCGACTGCTCGATGCGCTGGATCGCCGGGCCGGAGAGGATACCGTGTACACCCGCCGCGAGCACTCGCCGCGCCCCCTGCTCCTTGAGCGCCTCGACCGTCTTGGAGAGGGTTCCGGCGGTGTCGATGATGTCGTCCAGGATCAACGCGTCGCGCCCTTCCACCTCACCGATGATGTGCATCACCTCGGCGACGTTCGGCGCCGTGCGCCGCTTGTCCACGATGGCCAGCCCGGCCTGGAGCCGCTTGGCGATGGCGCGCGCCCGTTCCACGCCGCCGGCATCCGGCGAGACGATCACCAGGTCCGGCATCTCGAGCGCACGGATCGCGTCGAGCAGAACCGGCGCCGCGAAGAGGTGATCCACCGGCACGTCGAAGAACCCCTGGATCTGCGAAGCGTGGAGGTCCATGGTGAGGACCCGGTCGGCGCCAGCGCGAGAAATGAGGTCCGCGACCAGCTTCGCGGTGATCGGCACCCGGGGCTGGTCCTTCTTGTCCTGCCGCGCATAGCCGTAGTAGGGCAGCACCGCGGTGATGCGCGACGCCGAGGAGCGCTTGAAGGCGTCGAGCAGGATCAGCAGCTCCATCAGGTTCTCGTTCACCGGCCGGCAGGTCGGCTGCACGATGTAGACGTCGGAGCCGCGGACGTTCTCGTCGATCTGGCAGAAGGTCTCGCCATCCGAGAAGTTGTAGGCCGTCGAGATGCCTTGGGGCACCCCGAGGTACTCGCAGATCTCGTGCGTCAGCGCGGGATGGGCCCGGCCGCTGAAGATCTTGATCGTGCCGTAGTGGTCGCCGTTGCTCTTGGCGGTCTTCATGGTCTCTCGTTGAAGGATCGTGATGAGCTCGAAGTGGTTGGGGCGGGAGGATTCGAACCTCCGTATGCGAGATCCAAAGTCTCGTGCCTTACCACTTGGCGACGCCCCAGTCGGCCCGGCCGCTCGGCTCGAAGTCTATCGCCTGTCTCAGGTGACTCCCCAAAACGAGTCCCCGAGATGGTGGCGCTCCAGCTCCTCGAGCGACGGCTCGCCTCCGGGGGGAGTCTCCGCCGCCGGCGAGGCCGTGCCGCTGGTCACCGCCGGCTTGCCGTCCAGCGCCGCCTGATATTGGCCCAGAATGCGCTCCTCCACCCAGCGTCGGGTCTCGGTGTTGAGCGGATGCGCGACGTCCTTGAACTCGCCGTTCTTCCGCTTGCGGCTCGGCATGCTGACGAAGAGGCCCTCTTTGCCCTGGATCACCTTGATGTCGTTGACCATGAAGCACCGGTCGAAGACGATCGACACGAAAGCGCGCACCTTCTCGTCTTTGACCGGATAGACCCGGATGTCGGTGATCTCCAAGTCACTCCCCCCCCGCCAAGTCATCGAAACCGCCCTGCCTCAGCCACTCCTCGCGCCCCAGAGCCCGGACCGGCAACCACTTGACGCCAGGCGGAAGTCCGGATCCAGCCTGCGCCGCATTCGCCGCCGATGCGAACACCGCGAAGAGCGCAGCGCCGCTTCCCGAAAGTCGAACCACTCGGGCTCCGGAAACGGAAAGCGCATTATACACATCGACCAGCCCGGGGTGGAGACGGAAACAGGTCGGCTGCAATTCGTTCCAGCCGATCAGATCCGCCACCGAGACGGGCTCTCCACCACTCGCCGCGGGCCGGGGAATCTCCCAGCGCGGCCTCGCCGGGGCCAGGGCGTGCGCCGCGAAGACGGCCGCCGTGGAGACCTCCAGCGGCGGGAGCGCCACGCCCATGGCGACGTCCAGTCGCGGATCCGGCAGACGGGCGATCTGGTCGCCTCGCCCCGTGGCGAGCGCCGTCCCGCCGTGCAGGAAGAACGGGACGTCGGCGCCGAGCCGGCCGGCCATCGCTTCCAGCTCGCCCAGCGGAGGACGGAGCCCGCGCAGGCGACAGAGGCCGAGCAGAACCGTCGCGGCGTTGCTGCTCCCTCCCCCCAATCCGCTTCCCAGCGGAATCCGCTTGCGGATCGCGATTCGCACGCCGCCGCCCCCCCAGCGCTCGCGGAACGCCACGGCGGCACGGACCGCGAGGTTCCGGGCGTCGCCCGGCAGATCCGCGCCCGCGACCTCGAGCTCGATCGCCTCGCCCCTCGCCAGCTCGATCTCCACGTCGTCGTGCAGATCGATCGACTGGAAGAGAGTGCGCAGATCGTGGTAGCCGTCGTCCCGCCGGCGGAGGACTTCGAGGTGCAAGTTGAGCTTGGCGTAACTAAGGAATCTCGCCATCGCGGCACTCCACCTCGCGAGACCCCGGCGGGGGCTCGACGTTCGTGATCTCCTCGGCCAGCGGTGCCTGTGCGGTCAAGCGCCACCGGACGCGCACCGGCGGATCTCGCAGGACCAACTGGGACTCCCCCGCGGACCGCGTCCACCAGGCGCTGGGGGCACCCGACTCGCGAAGCGTCCAGCGCGACCACGTCCCGTTCTGCCGCTCTCCGCGGAAGGTCCGCGCCGCCTGCTCGACGATCTCCAGATCCCCTTCGCGACCGGTCGCAGGCACGTTCGGATAGCTCCCGGACAGCAGTTCCGGGAGGGAGCTGACCGCGACGTTCCACTCGATGCCGGGCAGTCTGAGGGATGTCTCGGTCCCCAGCCGGCAGAAGATCCCGCGTTCCTCGTCGAGCCACACCGCCCGACCGCCGACCGCCCGAAGCCGCCACAGGCCACGACCGAGGGCGTCGCGCGCGTCGAGCTCGAAAGCTCCGTCCGAGCCGCGGGAGAGAACGAGCCGGAGGTCGACGCTTCCGCCGGAGGTCTCGACCTCCGCGCGGTAGAGGGCCCTGCTAGCCACCGCCGCCGCAGGGCCGATCTCCTGGCGGGGCGCCGGCGCGCCGCTGGCACAGGCGCCGACGCAGGCCCCGAGAGCGACGAGCGCAGCGGGCGGCAAGCGGCGAAACAGGCTACGAAGTCCCCGTCAGGCGCGCGAGCTTCGCCGGCAGCTCGGGCGAGGTCTCACCACCCAGCTCGAGCGCCTTCTGGTAGGCCGAGCGCGCTCGCGACGGATCGCCGTTGGCGAGATAGGCGTCGCCCAGGTGCTCGAGCACGGTCGCGTCCTCGGGCTGCAGGCGAACCGCCCGCTCGAGCATCCGAACCGCCGCCGGGAGACGTCCCTGGCGAAAGTAGCCCCAGCCGAGCGAATCGACATACGCCCCGTTGTCAGGGTCCAACCGGACGGCACGCTCGACGAGCCCGACCGCCTCGTCGACGTTCTTCCCGCTCTCGATCCACATGTAGCCGAGGTAGTTCAGGGTCGGCGCATGGTCCGGCGCCGCAGCCAGGAGGCGACGGAACTCGCCTTCGGCGGCGTCGGCCTCGCCCAGCCGCTCGAGCGTCGCACCGAGCCAGAAACGCGCCACCAGCGAGCTCGGCTCGGCCGCCACGACCCGTTCGAGCAGGGGGCGCGCCTCGGCGTAACGTTCGAGGCGCTGCAAAGCCTCCGCCGCCGCGAGCGCCTCGGCCGGCGACCCGCCCGCGAGCCGCTCGCCGAGCTCCTTGGCCTCCGCGCTGCCGCTGCGCAGCAGGATCTCGTAGCGCTTGGTGAGGACCGCGAGCGGCTCGGAGAGGTTGGCCAGCACCTCCAGGGCCGCCGCGTAGTCGGCGAGGTCCGTCGCCGCATCGGCGACGAGCAGTCGCGCGGCGAGCGCGATCTCGGGATCGGTGGCGGCGAGCAGCGGCCGCGCCAGCTCGGCGGCCAGCGCGGGACGGCCGGAGCGCAGCGCGAGGCTGCCCGCATCGAGGCGGGCCTCGGCCTCCTCCCGCCCGCGACCCAGGCGCTCGAACGCCGCTCGACGCTGCTCCGCTGCCGCCAGCGCGTCGTCGACGCGCCCCAGGCGCTCGAGCGCCCTGAGACGCAAGGCGTGCAGAGCATCCTGGGTCGGAACGCGTTCAGCCGCCACGCCGACCAGGTCCAGAACGCTCTGCCAGTTTCCCTCCGCCTGCTCGAGGGTGGCGAGCAACACTCGCATGCCGGGGTGATCGGGGGACTCGGCCTGCAGCGCGCGAGCCTCGACTCCCGCCGCCTCCAGGTCGCCGGCGAGATAGAGCTCGAAGGCCCGCCGCCGGCGCAACTCTGGCGATACCGCCTGCTCGGGAGGCGCCTCTCCGAGCAGCTCCGCAGCCTCCCGGTGGCGTCCCGATTCGGCCAGCGTCGCGGCGAGCTCGAAGCGGGTGTCGAGTCGATAGGGGCTGTCGGCGAGCAGCGCGCGCTGGACTCGCTCGGCGCCGCCCAGATCGCCCGACGCGGCCAGCGCCCGGGCATACAACGCGTCGATCATCGCCTGGCCGGGGCGCAGGATCGAGGCCCTGCCGAGGACCTCCGCCGCGCGCGGAGCGTCGCCCCCCGCGAGGTAGAGCTGGCCGAGCGAGATCAGCGTCTCGAGGTCGTCGGGCTCCTGGAGGAGCAGACGCTCGAAGGCTTCCCGGGCCACCTCGCGCGCCGCCGGCTCCCTTTCCGCCCGGGCGAGCGCGATGCGGGCCTGAGTCCGCAGGACGTCCGCGTCCTCCGGCGCAAGCTCCCGCGCCGCTGCCGCCTGGGTCGCCGCCTCCTGGAAGCGTCCCAGCCGCGAGAGCATCTGGGCGTATTCCAGGCGAACGTAGGGATCGGTCGGGGCATCGCGCAGCACCGCCTCGAACGCCGCCACCGCCTCGCCCGACTGGCCGTCCGCGAGCAGCGAACCGGCGAGGAGGAACTCGAACGGTGCATCCGCCTGCCCCGCGACCGGCATCCCGCAGAGCACGGCCAGCGATCCCACCCTGGCCCAGCGGAGCAGCGCCCGATTCGTCATGGCGCGATCATAGCCGCAGCGGCGCTTTCCCCGGCGGCCCTCGTCTGTTATCCTGCGATCGTTTTCGAAGTTCTTTCGATTCAGCGAATTAGGAGAATGAGAAAGCTACCTCGGCAACGCCTCGGCGAATCTCTCGAAGCGCGGGGGCTGATCACTCGCGAGCAGCTGCTGCGCGCCCTGCGCAATCAGAAGGTGCTCGGCGGACGGGTGGGCACCTGCCTGCTGGAGATCGACGCACTGAGCGAGCAGGACCTCTGCACCGTGATCGCCGAGCTGAACGGTAGTCCCTGCGCCACTCCCGAGGAGCTGCGCGGCATTCCCGACGAGGTGATCCGTCTGGTTCCCGCGAAGGTCGCCAAGCGCTGCATGGCGATCCCGTTCCAGGCTTCCTCGACCCAGGTGAAGGTGGCGCTCGCCAGCGTGAGCGATTTGACGGTCCAGGACGAGGTCGCGTTCGTCGTCGGACGGCGGGTCCGCTGGTATCTGGCCCTCGAGCTGCGCATCCACGAAGCCCTGGCGGCGTACTACGGCGAAGAGTGTCCTCAGCGCTACGCCAAGCTGCTCGACCGCTTGAATCGCGCCCGCTACCTGTGGAGTCGCGAGGGGTCCACGCCGGGAGCCCCGGCGCCGCCCGCGGAGGAGATGCTGCAGTGGGATCCCGGAGTGGTGGCGGCGCATCGGCCGGCCTCCGCCGAACCGGTCTCGCGCGAGCTCGAGCTTCCGACGTTCGTCGCCGAACCGGTTGCACCGGCCGATTCACCGCCGCAGGTGGAGCCCTCGCTCGCACCGCTGGGTCCGGTGGCGGGTCCGCGACCGGCCGGCGAAACGGCGTTGCAAGGCGCGGCCGAGCGCACGGAGAGCGCACCGGCTCCGGCTCGCCCCCCCGACCCGCCGCTTCCGATGACTCTCGCGCAGGCCGAGCGCCGCCTGCTCGATCCCCAAGACCGTGACGACGTGGCCCAGACGCTGATCGAGTTCGCCGGCACGCGGGGTCGACGTGCCATCCTGTTCGTCCAGCGCCGCGGCGAGACGGCGGCCTGGCGGTGGACCGGCGACGGGCTAGATGCGGACCGTCTGGCGGCTTTTCGTGCGCGCTCGCAGCAACCCTCCGTCTTCGTCAGCCTGCGCGACAGCGATGGTGTCTTCCGCGGCGCCCTGCCGCCCATGCCGGTCCACCTCGCGCTGAGCGCCTGTTTCGAGCCGCCGCTCGCCGACCGCGAAGTGGCGGTGCTCCCGGTTCGGCTTCGCGACCGCCTGGTCGCCGCGCTGCTCGTCGAGCCCGCGGCGCGCGGCTTCCCCGCCGAGACGATCTCCGAGCTCCAGCGCTTGCTGGCCAAGGCCGCCATCGCCTTCGAGCTCTGCATCATGCGCAACAAGCTGCGCGACGCCTGAGCGCGTTGACAGGCTTCCGGGCCATGGCTATATTCCTCGCGAGGTCAATCCCGAGATGATCAAAGCGGACATCGTGATGCGAGTCGCGGAGGTGTCGAACGTTCCGCGAATCAAGGCGGTGCAGGCGGTCGACTCGATCATCGACGCGATGAAGCAGGCGCTCTGCCATGGGCGTCGCATCGAGCTGCGTGGATTCGGCGTCTTCCAGGTGCGCGAGCGCAAGAAGGGCGTCGGCCGCAACCCGAAGACCGGCGTCGAAGTCGCGATCACTCCGGGTCGCACGGTCCGCTTCAAGCCCGGCAAGGACCTCAAGGATCTCTGACGACGGCGGCGGGTCCACCGCCGCGCTCCCCGCTTGCCCGAGCTCGCTCAGCTTCCTCCTACCGCGGCTCCCCTGCCGTCGGCGAAAGCCACCGGCTCCTGGGGGCTCGCGGCGCTCCTCTTCCTGACCTCCCTCGGCACCTGCGTGACGCTCGGCGGCTCGTTCTACCTCGCGGCGCGCACCGATCTGGTGACCGATGTCACGCCGCTCCTGCTGCCGTCCACGATCGCGCGCGTCTGGAGCGACGCCAGCCTGGTGGCCTGGGGCTTCGCGTTCGCCCTGCCGGTGCTGTTCATCCTGCTGGCGCACGAGCTCGGCCACTACCTGCTCTGCCGGCACTACGGCCTGCCCGCCACGCCGCCCTACTTCCTTCCGGCACCGGTGGGATTGGGGACCTTCGGCGCCTTCATCCGCATCCGGGCGCCGATCCGCGACAAGAGGGAGCTCTTCGACGTCGGGGTCGGCGGGCCGATCCTCGGCTTTGCGGCGCTCTTCCCCTTCCTCGCCTTCGGCATCGCCCGGTCGCAGCCGGTCGCCATCCAGCTGGTCGAGGACTCCCCGACCGCGATGCTGCTCTACCTCCCGGGAAGGAGCCTGCTCGTCGAGCTGCTGTCGCGGTTCTTTCACGGCCCGTTGCCCGCGAACACCGTGCTCAATCCCCATCCCTTCGCCCTCGCGGGGTGGGTCGGACTCTTCGCCACGATGCTCAACCTGTTGCCGTTGGGTCAGCTCGACGGCGGCCACGTGCTCTACGCCGCGCTCGGCCGCCTGCAGCGCCGTCTCGCGGGGCCGCTCTGGCTGGCCTTAGCTGCGCTCGCTTGGCTCTGGTGGGGCTGGCTGCTCTGGTGCGGCATCGTCCTCGCGATGGGTCTCCGGCATCCGCCGGTGGGCCGCGAGGACGAGCCGCTCGACCTGCGACGTCGCGCCGTCGCCTGGGGCGTCCTCCTCCTCTTCGTCCTCTGCTTCATGCCGGTGCCGATCGACGCCGTGCCGGTCGCCATCCCCTGACCCGCGGCGGGCCTCGCCGGATGCGGGTCGTCTAGGCTGGAGAGAAGTCGAGGACCAGGGTGACCGGACCCTCGTTGAGCAGCTCGACCTGCATCCGCTCCCCGAAGCGCCCCTCGGCGACGCCGAACCCGAACGTGCGCAGGCGCGCCGCGAGCAGCGCCACGAGCGGCGCCGCGATCTCGGGCGCTGCCGCCCGCTCGAACGAAGGGCGGCGACCCTTGTCGGTGCTGGCGAGCAGGGTGAACTGCGATACGACGAGGAACTCCGCCCCGATCTCGGCCGGAGCGAGGTTCATCTTGCCTCCGGGATCCTCGAAGATGCGCAGGGCGGTGAGCTTGCGAACCGCGGCCTCGACCTCCGGCGGCCCGTCACCCCGCTCGACGCCGACCAGCAGGAGCAGCCCCCTGCCGATCCGCGCGACCTCCTCGGATCCGACGGTGACGGCGGCCTTGGCGACTCTCTGCAAGACAACACGCATCGACTTCGTCCTAGTACGCAGGAAGAGGGTACGCGGCGCCTATGATACCGTCGCGGCCGATCCAAGGAGAGCCAGCGCATGTTGAACAAAGTGATGCTCATCGGCAACCTGGGACGCGATCCCGAGATGCGCTCCACGCAGGGCGGCCAGCCCATCGCGTCGTTCTCCGTCGCGACGACCCGGAAGTTCAAGGATCGCGACGGCAACCGCCAGGAGCAGACCGAGTGGCACAACGTGGTCTGCTTCGGACGCCAGGCCGAGATCGCCGGCCAGTACCTCGCCAAGGGAAAGAAGGTCTACATCGAGGGGCGCCTGCAGACCCGCTCCTGGGACGACAAGGAGTCGGGCAAGAAGCAGTACCGCACCGAGATCATCTGCGACAACTTCCAGATGCTCGACGCGCGCGGCGAATCCTCCGGCGGCGGTCATGCGGTCCCGCAGACCGGAGCGGATTCCCACGCCGACGAGACGCGCGATCTCGGCGACGACGACATTCCCTTCTAGAGAGTCGCTTCCCGCCCCTGGGCCACCGCGGCATCGAGCGCCGCGAGCCGCCGCCGGATCGTCGACAGGGACTCGGCCGGCGGCGCCTGGCGACGGCGGCGGAGCAGCCTCCGGCGCAGGCGCTCGAGACGCCCCGCCGCTTCGCCGAGCCGCTCGCGCAGCGCGCTGCGCGTCGTCAGCTTCGCCGCGATGGCCGGCGCGGCTTCCAAGCGGCGGCAGAAGAGCAACCCGTCGCACCCGGCGGCGAGCGCTGCGGCGCCGCGTTCGGGCAGGTCGCCGAACGATGCCAGGGCCCCCATCTCGAGATCGTCGCTGAGCAATGGACGGCGGTGGCCCAGGCGTTCGCGCAGGAGCTCGCCCGCGATCCGCGGGGAGAGCGTCGCCGGGCGAACGTCGTCCCCCCAGGCGGGGAACACGGCATGACAGGACATCAGCGCGTCGGCTCGGGAGCTCAGGCGAACGAAGGGCTCGAGCTCGCGCTCCAGGGCCTCGCGCGACAGGTCGATCCGGGTGCCTTCGAAGTGCGTGTCGGCGCCCGCGCCGCCGAGTCCCGGAAAGTGCTTCACGCACCCGCCAATACCGCGCTCCGCCAGGCCGTCGAGAAAGGCCTCGGCCCGGCGTACCACGTCGCCGGGGCGACTTCCGAAACATCTTTGGTCGAGCGCGTTGCCGGTCCGACCGTGATCCAGGTCGACCACCGGCGCGAAGTCGAGATCGAATCCGAAGGCCGCCAGCGCGGCGCCGATCCAGCGCCCGGATCGCCGCGCCAGCCCCGGCGGACAACGCGCCAGATCGGCGGCCGCCGGCGCGGGTCCGACGAGCTCCCGCAGCCGATCGACCCGGCCCCCCTCGGCGTCGACGCCGAGCAGCGCCTCGGGTGCGCTTCGCCGCAGGTCCGCGATCAGCGCCCGCAGCGATGAGGCCGAAGCCATGTTGCGCTTGAAGAGGACGATGCCGAACGGCCGCACGCGAGCCAGCAGGCGCCGCTCCCCCGCCGCCAGCTCGCTCCCCTCGCAGCCGACGAACAGCACCCGCCCCCCCTTCACCGCAGACGTTCCTTGAAGCTCGCCAGGAGGTTGAGCGCGGCGAGCGGTGTCAGCCGTTCGAGGTCGACCTCGCGCAGCAGGCCGGCGACCACCTCCTCGGCGGGGGTGAAGAGGGGCAGTTGGGCGGCCCGGCGGGTCTCCGGGAGCTCGCCCCGCGCGATCCGGGGCCGGCCTTCCGGATCGAACTCCTTGGTTTCCAGATTGCCCAGCACCTGCGTGGCGCGCGCCAGCACGCTCTCCGGCAGGCCGGCGAGCTTGGCGACGTGGATGCCGTAGGACTTGTCGGCGCTCCCCGGAATGACCCGCTTCAGGAAGACGATCCGGTCCTCCCACTCCTTGACCGCCAGGGTGCGATTGACCACCCGCGGCAGGAGCTCGGCCAGCTCGGTCAGCTCGTGGTAGTGCGTGGCGAAGAGGGTCAGGGCACCGGTCCGCTCGTGGAGGTACTCGACGATCGCCCAGGCGAGCGACAGTCCGTCGAAGGTCGCCGTGCCGCGGCCGACCTCGTCGAGGATGACCAGGCTCCGCGGCGAGGCGAAGCGGAGGATGTTCGAGGTCTCGATCATCTCCACCATGAAGGTCGATTCGCCGCGCGCCAGGTCGTCCGAGGCGCCGACCCGCGAGAAGACGCGGTCGACCAGGCCGATCTCGGCGGCGCGCGCCGGCACGAAGCTCCCCGCCTGAGCCATGAGCACGAGCAGCGCGACCTGACGCAGGTAGGTGGACTTGCCTCCCATGTTCGGACCGGTCAGCACGACGATCTGCGCGCTCTCCGGCGAGAGCTCGACGTCGTTGGGGACGAATCCATCCCCCAGCACGGTCTCCATCACCGGATGCCGCCCCTCCTCGATGCGCACTCCACTGCCCGCCGCGAGCAGCTCCGGCCGTACGTAACCCCGCCGCGCCGCCACCTCGGCGAGCGCCGAGAGGACGTCGATCGTCGCCAACGCCTGCGCGAGCTCCGCGAGCCCTCGCGCGCGCTCGGCGACGGCGCGACGAAGGTCCGCGAAGAGCTCCCGCTCGAGCGTCAGCTGACGCTCCTCGGCATGCAGGATCTTCTCCTCCAGCTCCTGCAGCTCGGGCGTCACGTAGCGCTCGGCATTGGCCAGCGTCTGCCGGCGCACGTAGTCGGCGGGAGCCGCCGCTTGGTTCGCCCGGGTGATCTCGATCGAATAGCCGAAGACCCGGTTGTAGCGCACCTTGAGCGAGGCGATGCCGGTTCGCCTGCGCTCGCGCTCCTCGAGCGCCAGGACGTGCTGCTTGGCGTCCGCGGCGAGCGAGCGCGCTTCGTCGAGCTCGCTCGAGACTCCGGCGGCGATCACGCGGCCCTCCTCCACCGTCGCCGAGGGTTCGTCGGCCAGCTTCCCGACCAGCTCGCGAGCCAGCTCGGGAAGCGGATCGACCCGCGCCGCGGCGCCGAGCAGCAGGCTCCCCGGGGCGCGGGCCTCGGCGAGCAGGGCCGGAGCACCGGCCAGCGTCTCGCGCAACGCCGCAGCCTCGCGGGGAGTCAGGGTTCCGACCACGGCGCGCGTCGCCAGCCGTTCCAGATCGGCCGTGCGGGCGAGCCCGGCGCGCAGCCGGTCGCGCCGCGCCGCTTCGCCGAGCAGGGCCGCGACCGCGGCGTGACGCTCCGCCAACGGCGCCAGCTCGCGCAGGGGCCGGCGCAACCACTCGCGCAGCAACCGCCCGCCCGGCGCGGAGCGCGTCAGGTCGAGCACCGAGAGGAGCGTCGGCCGGTTCTCGCCTTCGCGCTGCGGACGCAGGACTTCGAGATTGGCGAGGGTGGTCGCATCGAGGATCAGGCGATCGTCGGCGAGGCGCAGCTCGAGCGCTCGAACGTGGGCGAGGGGGTTGCGCTGGGTCGACTGCGCGTAGGCCAGCGCCGCTGCCGCCGCGCGGACTCCCGGCTCGTCGTCAGCCAGCCCGAAACCGCGCAACGTGGCGGTGCCGAACTGGCGAAGGAGCTGTTCGCGCGCCTTGCCGGCGGGCGCCAGCCAGCTCGCAGCGTCCGTGCGGCAGGCGACCTCCCGCACCAGCCAGCCGGCGAGCTCGTCCGGGAGCTCCGCTTCGCGGCAGAGCACCTCGCGGGGCCGCTGCACCTCGAAATCGGTCACCGCCTCCTCGGCCGAGGCGTAGCGGCGCAGGGTGAACCGGCCGGTCGAGACGTCGAGCCACGCCGCCGCGCCCTCGGCTCCCTGCCAGGTCAGGGCGGCCAGGAGGTTCTCCTCCTTGCTCTCGAGCAGCGCGGTCTCCGAGAGCGTGCCGGGCGTGACCACCCGGGTGACCTCGCGGCGCACCAGTCCCTTCGCCTGGGCCGGATCCTCCACTTGATCGCAGACCGCCACCTTGAGCCCGAGGCGGATCAGCTTCGCGATGTAACCGTCGACCGCATGGTGCGGCACGCCGCACATCGGTGCCTCGTTGTCGGTCCCCTTCTGGCGCGCGGTGAGCGTCAGGTCGAGCAACGGCGCCACCCGCCGGGCGTCCTCGAAGAAGAGCTCGTAGAAATCTCCCATCCGGTAAAACAGGATGGCCTCGGGATACTGGGCCTTGAGCTCGAGGTAGTGACGCAGCATCGGCGTCAACTCGGAGACGGCGGGCATCGGCCGCCGAGTATAGCTCCGGGTTCTCGAGCGCTAGACTGCGTCGCGATGCTGGTTCGTCTCGTCCTCGACGCCGCTTCGCCGCTGGCCAGCGCGGCTCTCACGCGCGGCGCGGAGCTGGTCGGCGAAGCGGCGGGCGGCGAGCCGCTGCTCGCTCTCGCCGCGCGCACTCTCGAGGGCGCCGCCTGCCCGGTGGGCGAGGTCGGCGAGATCGTGGCGGTCCGCGGGCCGGGGAGCTTCACCGGTTTGCGAGTCGCGCTCGCCACCGCCTGCGGCCTCGGTCGCGCGCTCGGGATCCCGGTCCGCGCGGTCGATTCGTTGACCGCCATGGTCTTCCAGGCGCCGGCCGCGGTCGATCGCGTGGTGGCCCTGGTCGATGCCCTGCGCGGGGAGTGGTTCCACCGCGAGTTCCGGCGCTCCGGCCGCACGTGGCTGGCCGTGGGGCCGGCGGAGCGACACGCCGCCGCCGAGCTCGACCTGCCCTCCGGCGTGCCCTGGCTGGCAGCGCCCTCGCCAGCCCTGCTCGGATTGGCGGGCCAGCGATCCGTCCTCGCCGTGAGCTTCCTGGCTCCCGCGCTGGCCCGCGGTCTCGCCCGTGGCGAGCTCGCCAGCGAGCTCGTCGGCGAGCCCGAGCCGCTCTATCTGCGGGCGCCCGCCTCCACCTTGCCGCGATGACCGGCGCCGGACCGTCCATCACCCACCGTCCAGCCGAGGCGCGGGACGCCGCCGATATCGCCCGCCTCGAGGAGCTCAGCTTCGCGCCCGCCTGGAGCGTCCAGATGGTCGCCGAGTCGCTCGCCGCGCCCGGCACTCACGCCTGGGTGGCGATCGACCCCGACGGTCGGACGGTGGGCTTCGCGCTCTTTCGCCGGATCGGCGAGGAGGCCGAGCTCCTCCGGCTGGCGACCGAGCCGAACCTCCGGCGCCGCGGCATCGGCAGCGGCCTGCTGGCCGCCTCCCTCGCCGGGGTCCGCGAGCTCGCCGCCAGCAGTTGCTGGCTCGAGGTCCGGATCGACAATCTCGCGGCCCGACGACTCTACGAGCGGACCGGATTCCGGCTCGCCGGACGCCGCCCGGGCTACTACGCGGACGGGGTCGATGCGCTGGTCTACCGCCTCACGCCGATCGGTTGAGGCGCTCGGGACCGGGTGTTATCCTCGAAACGGATCGCCCGTCCCGGCGAAAGGAGAGTGCGACGATGTCGAACCTCGAGGCCTTGAAGCAGGAGCTCCTGCGGACCAACGCAACGTATCAGCGGCTCGTCGAGGAGCATCGCGAGTGCGAGGAACGCTTGGCCCTCCTGGTTCAGAAGTCCCTTCCGTCGCAAGAGGACGAGGCCGAAGAGAAGCGTCTCAAGATCCACAAGCTGAGCCTCAAGGACCAGATGGAGAAGATCCTGCGCCACCACCGCGAGAATCGGGTCGCGGTCTGACCGCAGCGTTGACCGCGGCGATTTCCGCGAGGGCCCGGTTCGCATGAGCTTCGCCAAGGAAGCTTGGCCCTTCGTTCTTCCCTTCCTATTGCTCGCCCTGCTGCTCCTGGTTTTCGAGCGTCGTCTCCCGGCGGTCGTCGCGTTCGCCATCGGGATTCTCGTGCTGCTCTTCTTCCGCGACCCGGCTCGGCGGTACGTCGGGCCCGACGAGGTGGTGCTGGCTCCGGCCGACGGGCGGGTCACCGCGGTCGACGAGGTGGTCGACAGCGAGATCGGGCCGGGACGCTACCGCCGGGTGGTGACCTTCCTCTCCGTCTTCGACGTCCACGTGCAGCGCTGTCCGGTGAGCGGCGAGATCGTCCACTCCCAACTGCGCCGCGGGCTCAAGCTGGCGGCGTTCCGCCCCGACGTCGGCGAGAAGAACGAGGGGCACACCAACGTCTTCGTGCGCCCCAACGGGGATCGCATCGGCGTTCGCCAACTCGCCGGGCTGATCGCCCGCCGGGTGGTCTCCTACGTCCGGGCCGGGGAACGCCACGGGCGTGGCGACCTGCTCGGCGTCATCAAGTTCGGCTCGCGGGTCGACCTGTTCGTGCCGCTCGACTACCGCATCCTGGTCCGCCCTGGCGAGCGGGTCCGCAACGGCGAGACGCCGATCGCCGAGGCGCCTTCCGGGTCGGGATCGAGCGGACCATGAGGCCCGCCGTGCGGCGCCGGGCCGCGTTCCTCCTCCCCAGCGCTTTCACGATCGGCAACATCTTCCTCGGCTTCTACGCCGTGGTCTCGGCGCTGCGCGGACGCTTCGCCTTCGCTGGCGTCCTGATCATGGTGGCGGGGGTGATCGACAACCTCGACGGGCGCATCGCCCGCCTCACCGGCACCGAGAGCGATTTCGGGCGCGAGTTCGACTCCCTGGCCGACGTCCTCACGTTCGGCTTCGCACCGGCGCTGGTGGCCCACCTCTGGGGTCTCCAGGTGTGGAGCCGCCTGGGATGGCTGATCCCGCTCTATTTCGTCGTCTGCTGTGCCACTCGGCTGGCGCGCTTCAATGTTCAGGTCACCCGCGCCGATCTGCGCTACTTCGTCGGGCTCCCCTGCCCGGCGGCCGCGGGTGGCGTCGCCTCGTTTCTGCTCGTCGCGCCGCAGGACGACCCGGCACCCTGGGTGCGGGCGTTGATGGCCGTCGCTCTGGTCGGGCTCGGCTCGCTGATGGTCTCGACGTTCCGTTACTGGAGCTTCAAGCGACTCGATCTCCGGCAGCCGCGCAGCTATCGGGTGGCGCTGCCGCTCGCCGGTGCCCTGCTCCTCTTGGCCTTCTATCCCGAGGCCTTCCTCCCCGCGCTGGCGGCCCTCTACGCCCTCTCCGGCCCGGCGCTCTGGCTCACCGGGAAACTGAAGCCGGGCCACCCGGCGGGAGCCGCCCCATGAACTCGATCGCCGTCGTGCATCCGATGTCGCTGCTCGGCAAGGAGATCCGCGAGCGCCTCGAGCAGCGCCCCGACCTCTGCCGCGAGGTTCGCCTGCTGGCCAGCGACGAGCAGGAGGTCGGAACGCTCGCCGAGAGTGGGGGCAGCGCCACGTTCGTGCACCGCGCCGACGCGGAGGGGTTCGGCGGGGTCGACCTCGCGATCTTCTGCGGCGACATCGCAGCCGATCGCCGCGCCCTCGCCGAACTGCCGCCCACGATCCGGGCCGTGGTCGCCTCGTACGGGGCTGGGGTCGAGGACGGGCTGCCGGCGGTCGCCGGGCTCGCCGGCGATCCCTGGCTCGGCCACGACCGCCTGGTCGCCCCCTCGCCCGCCGCCCTCGCCGCCGCCGAGCTCCTCGCCCCGCTGGCCGACCACGGCCTCGAAGCGGCGACGGTCACCGCGCTTCTGCCCGTGGCGGAGCGCAACCAGGCCGGACTCGACGCGCTCTTCGAGGAGACGCGGTCGGTGCTCAATTTCACCGGTCCGGGACGCAGCGGGCTCTTCCCCGCGCAGGTCGCCTTCAACCTGCTCCCCGATCGCGCCGCTGGCGAGCTCGCCGAGGCGCAGCTCGCCAGCCTGCTCGGCCAGCCGCCGCGGGTCTCCGTCCAGGCGGTGCGCGGCGGCGTCTTCCACGCCGTGGCACTGAGCCTGCAGCTGCGCTTCGACCGTGCCTGCGCGATCGCCGAGGTGCGTCAGCTCCTCACCCGGCATCCGGGCCTGCGCTTCACCAAGAGCGCCGCCAAGCTCGGTCCGGTGGCGGCTGCCGGCGAGGAGCGCATCCTGCTCGGCGAGGTGCGGGCCGCGCCGGAGGGCATCTGGCTCTGGGCGGCGCTCGATCAGCTGGTGCTCGGCGCGCAGAACGTCCTGCGTCTGGCCGAGGGCATGTTGCGCGGCGGTCGGGCTTCCTAGGACCGCTGCGCGGCCTGGCTTCAGGTCGCCGCGGGACTCTCCGGCGCGCCGACGAGCGGGTTCTCGCCGAGGTAGTCCTCGACGAAGAGCAGGTTCTTCTCGCCCGCGCGCTCGACCAGGGAGAGCAGCGTCGACATCGTCTTGATCTCCTCCAGCTGCTCGGTGACGAACCAGTCGAGGAAACGCTGCGCGATGTAGTTGCGATCCTCCCGCGCGATGTCCACCAGACGGTAGATCTGTTCGGTCACCGTGCGCTCCCAATCGAGCGCCAGGGCGACCGCCTGGGCGGCGCTCGCGAACTCCGCCCGCGGCGCAGCGATCGGCGGAATCGCCAGCCGGCCGCCCACGTCGACGACGAAGTGCACGAACTTCATCGCATGATCGCGCTCCTCCTCCGCCTGGCGGTAGAAGAACGCGGCGAGCCGCGGAAGGTTCTCCGCCGCGAAGTGCGAAGCGATCGCGACGTACTGCAGCGACGCGTGCATCTCGTTGCCGACCTGCTGATGGATCGCCGACAGCAGGCGGGGGCTGGCCAGCGCGCCTCCGGACGCGGGGCTCCTCGTCGCTTCCACCCTGGGTGACCGCTGCTTCGCCATGACGCATCCTCCTCGTGACTGTCGTTGGGCGCGTGCACCGGCGGTGGCCGGTTCGGGGCGGCGAGCTTAACCGATCCTCGGCGAAGCCGTGCGCTACGCCCCCGAGGGAATCTACGGTCGATCCCGGTTGTTATACTCGGCCCCCGCCGGGCGCCCGTCCGAAGGGTCGTTTTCGACGTACCGCCAACGAGAGGAACGGACTTCCTGCATGACGAAACCCGCTTCGCCGGTCCCGTCGTCACCGCATCGCCTCGTCATCCTCGGATCCGGCCCTGCGGGCCTCACCGCCGCGCTCTACGCGGCCCGCGCCGGATTGGAGCCGCTGGTCTTCGAGGGTAGTCAGCCGGGCGGTCAGCTGACCATCACCACCGAGGTCGAGAACTACCCCGGCTTCCCGAAGGGCGTCCTCGGCCCCGAGCTGATCGAGCAGATGCGAGACCAGGCGCGCCGGTTCGGTGCAGCGGTGAGGTTCGAGACGGTCACCGCGGTGGACCTGTCCCGTCGCCCCTTTCAGCTGACCTCCGACGAGGGGAGCTATGCCGCCGAGGCCCTGATCATCGCGACCGGCGCCAGCGCCAAGCTCCTCGGCCTGCCCTCCGAGACCGAGCTCATGGGGTACGGAGTCTCGGCCTGCGCGACGTGCGACGGCTTCTTCTTCCGCGACAAATCGATCGCCGTGGTCGGCGGCGGCGACACGGCGCTCGAGGAGGCGACCTATCTCACCCGCTTCGCCCGCCACGTGACGGTGATCCACCGCCGCGACGAGCTCCGCGCCTCGAAGATCATGCAGGAGCGCGCGCTGGCCAACCCGAAGATCGACTTCATCTGGAACGCCGAGGTCCGCGAGGTGATCGGCCGGCGCGACGTCGGAGTCACCGCCCTCCGCCTGGCCCACCTCGACAGCGCGACCGAGTCCCTCTTCCCCACCCAGGGACTCTTCGTCGCGATCGGCCATCAGCCCAACACCGCCCTGTTTGCCGGGCAACTGCCGATGAATCCGGTCGGCTACCTCCTGGTCGAGGAGCCCACGACGCGGACCGCGGTGGCCGGGGTCTTCGCCTGTGGCGACGCCACCGATCCGCATTATCGCCAAGCCGTCACGGCGGCGGGGAGCGGCTGCAAGGCCGCGATCGACGCCGAGCGCTGGCTGGCCGGAGCCGCCGCTTGACCCCCCGGCCACGAACCGTCGGAGAGCTTCGCCGGCTGGGCTACCAACCGGTCTCGGTGCGCGCCGAGATCCGCGCCAACCTGCGGCGCAAGCTGGCCGCCCGGGAGATCCTGTTCCCAGGGATCGTGGGCTATGACCGCACGGTGATTCCGGCGGTCGCCAACGCCCTGCTCGCCGGACACGACTTCATCCTGCTCGGTCTGCGCGGCCAGGCGAAGACGCGAATCCTCCGTCAGCTCGTCTCGCTGCTCGATCCCGAGGTCCCGGTGCTCCAGGGGAGCGAGATCAACGACGACCCGCTGGCGCCGATCTCCACGTGGGGCGAACGGCGCCTCGCCGAGGCGGGTGACGACGCGCCGATCGAGTGGCTGGCGAGAGAGGCGCGCTACAACGAGAAGCTGGCGACGCCGGATGTCTCGATCGCCGACCTGCTCGGCGACATCGATCCGATCAAGGCGGCGACGCGCCGGCTCACCTATGCCGATCCGGAGGTCATCCACTTCGGCATCGTGCCGCGCACCCACCGCGGGATCTTCGCGATCAACGAGCTCCCCGATCTCGCGCCGCGCATCCAGGTCGGCCTGCTCAACCTGCTCGAGGAGCGCGACCTGCAGATCCGCGGCTTCCCGGTGCGGCTCCGGCTCGACATCCTGTTCGCTTTCTCGGCCAACCCCGAGGACTACACCAACCGGGGGTCGATCATCACCCCGCTGCGCGACCGCATCGCGTCGCAGATCCTGACCCACTACCCGCCGAGCGCCGAGATGGCGGCGACCATCACCGCGCAGGAGGCCTGGCTCGACCGCGGCGAGGAGACCTTCGTCGTCCCCGACGCCGTGCGGTTGCTCATCGAGGAGATCTCGATCGCGGCGCGCGACAGCGACCTGGTCGACCAGAGCTCCGGAGTCTCGGCCCGGGTCGCCATCTCTGCCCTCGAGCTGCTCGCCTCGAATCTCGAGCGGCGCGCGCTGCTCACCGGCGACCGTCCCGTCTATCCCCGGGTCTGCGACCTGCCCCCGCTCCTCCCGGCGCTCACCGGGAAGCTCGAGATGGTCTACGAGGGGGAACAGCAGGGTCCGGAGGTGGTGGCGCGCAAGCTGGTCGGCCAGGCGACCAAGAAGCTGTTCGACGCCAAGTTTCCCGAGGTCGGCAAGGAGCTCGGCTCCGGCGGGCCGGACGACCAGGGCCCCTATGCGGAGCTGCTGCGCTGGTTCGCCCAGGGCCGGACGGTCACCCTGTCCGACGAGATGCCGTTCGCCGAGTACCGGCGCCTCCTCTCCGAGGTGCCCGGCCTGCTCGAGCTCGCGGCGACGGCAGGCGGCGGACCCGAAATGCAGGCCTTCTGGGCCGAGCTCGTGCTCGACGGGCTGCACCAGCATCTCAAGCTCGCCCGCCACGACCTCGACTCGACAGTGAGCTACAAGGAGATGCTCAAGTTCCAGCTCCTCAAGCCGCCGCGTCGTGGACCGCGCGGCCGGAGCGGCGAGATCAACTAGGTGCGCCACACCTACCTGCATCTCGACCCCGAGATGCTGCGCCGGCTGCTCGCCGGCGTCGAGCTGAAGCGACTGTTCAATCAGCTCCTGCTCGCCTCGGGCGGCGATCCCGAAGAGGCGATGGAGTGGATGCGCGAGCTGCAGCGCCAGGGCTTCCTCGACCCGTCGCTCGATCTCGAGGCGTTCTTCGCCGCGCTCGAGAAGCAACGCCTGGTCGAGCGTGACGGGGAGGGCTCGCTCGTCCTCTCCGCGGGCGGCGAGCGGCAGATCCGGCGCAGCGCCTTCGAGGAGATCTTTTCCGGGCTCAGCAAGGGAAGTCCCGGATACCATCCGGCGCGCGGTACCGGCGAGGGGGCGGAGACCCTGCCCGAGACTCGCCCCTACGTCTTCGGAGACGAGCCGCAGCGGATCGACTCCGTGCGCTCGCTCTCCAACGCCCTCAAGCGCACCCACGGCGAGCTGGCGCTCGCCGAGGAGGACCTCGAGGTCCAGGAAACCGAGCACCTGACCGCCTGCGCCACGGTGGTGGCGATCGACATCAGCCACTCGATGATCCTCTACGGCGAGGACCGGATCACGCCCGCCAAGACGGTCGCCCTCGCGTTGACCGAGCTCATCACGACGCGCTATCCGAAGGACCATCTGTCGGTGATCGCCTTCGGCGACCGGGCGGAGCGCATCGCCATCCGCGATCTGCCCTATCTCGAGGCCGGTCCCTTCCACACCAACACCCGCGAGGCCCTGGCCCTCGCCCGCGGCCTGCTGGCGCGCCAGAAACAGCCCAACCGGCAGATCATCCTGATCACCGACGGCAAGCCGTCGGCGATCACCGAAGGCGGGCAGGTCTACAAGAACCCCTTCGGTCTCGATCTCCGGATCGTGAATCTGACCCTCGAGGAAGCCGACCTCTGTCGTCGTCAGAAGATCGTCATCACGACCTTCATGATCGCCACCGATCCCTGGTTGCAGGACTTCGTCGACAAGCTGACCAAGGTGAATCGGGGCCGGGCCTACTTCGCCTCCCCCGACCATCTGGGCGAGTTCCTCCTCGCCGACTACATCCGCAACCGCCGGCGGCGCGTCCGCTGAGAGCGGCGTCCGCGCGGCCTACCCGCCGGACTCGAAGCCGGGATAGAGGGTCATGCCGCCGTCGACGTAGAGGGTCGTGCCCACGATGTAGTCGGTGAAGTCCGAAGCCAGCCAGACCGCGGCGCGCCCGATCTCCTCCACCTCGCCGATGCGCTTGTAGGGCACCAGCTTCATCAGCTCGGCATAGGCCTCGGGGGTCCCCCAGGCGGCGGTGTTGATCGGCGTGCGGATGGCGCCGGGCGCAATGGAGTTCACCCGGATCCGCTTCTCGGCCACCTCCTGCGCCAGGCTCTTCATCAGCAGCATCAAGCCGCCCTTCGAGGCGGCGTAGTTCACGTGACCCGCCCACGGGATGGCCTCGTGCACCGAGCTGATGAAGATGATCTTGCCGGCGGCCACCGACACGTCGGGACGGACGCCGCGGCGCAGGAACTCGCGCACCGCCTCGCGGGAGCACAGGAAGGCGCCGCGCAGGTTGACGTTCATCACCGCGTCCCACTGGGCGGCGGTCATCTCGTGGAAGGGGGCGTTGCGCTCCAGTCCCGCGTTGCTCACCAGGATGTCGACGGTGCCGAACTCCCGCACGGCGGCGGCGAACATCGCCACGACCTGGGTCTCGTCTCCGACGTCCGCCCGGATCGCCAGCGCCCGCGAACCGCCGGCGCGGATCTCGCCGACCACTGCCTCCGCCTCTTCCGGTTTGACCACGTAGTTGACAACCACGTTGGCCCCCGCCCGGCCGAGCGAGATCGCGATCGCCCGGCCGATGCCGGAGTTCGCGCCGGTGACCAGCGCGGTCTGCCCCTTGAGCAGGGAGAGGGCCTGCAGCCGGGGCACGGCCGGTTCCGGCAGCTTCATCTCGGTGTAGTAGTTCTTCATCCCACTCGTCCTCGGTTCATGGCCTGCGCCACCGCCGCTTCCGCGTCGGGAGCGAGCAGCATCTCGGAGGTCACCAGCGAGTCCAACTGCAGGATCCGGGCGACGCACCCGGTCCACCCGGTCTGATGACTGGCGCCGACGCCGGCGCCGGTGTCGCCGTGAAAGTACTCGTAGAACAGGATCAGGTCCCGCCAGTGGGGATCGTCCCGGTACCTCGTGGCCGCGGCATGCACGGGTCGCGCTCCGGAAGCGTCGCGCAGGAAGATCCGGCCGAGCCGCGCCCCGAGCTCGCGCGCCACCTCGAGGAGGCTCATCCAGCGGCCGGAGCCAGTCGGGCATTCCACCTTGAACTCCTCGCCGAAGTAGGCATGGAGGCGCAGCAGGGCGCCGTGGAGCAGGACGTTGATCGGCATCCAGACGGGACCACGCCAGTTGGAGTTCCCTCCGAACATGCCCGAATCGGAATCGCCGGGAACGTAGCCAACCCGATACTCCTGCCCGGCATGCCGGAAGACGTAGGGATGCTCGAGGTGGTACCTGGAGAGCGCGCGGATCCCGTAGGGCCCGAAGAACTCGTTCTCGTCGAGCATGCGCGAGAGTATGCGCCGCAGCTTGGCCTCGTCCACGACCGACAGCATCCGGCGGTTCCCCACGCCCGGTTGGGTGGGGAGATGAAGATTCCCGATCAGCTCGGGGTGGCGCTCCATGAACCTCCGCGCGCGGCTGCCGAACCCCGGCAGTCGGCCCAGGATGTCGTGCTCGAAGACCGCGACGGCAGCGAGCGGCAGGAGCCCGACGATCGACCGCACCTTGAGCCGGGTGGCAGAACCGTCCGGGAAGCGGAGGACGTCGTAGAAGAAACCATCCTCCTCGTCCCACATCTCGTCCTGGCGCTCCCCGACGCGGTCCATCGCGCCCGCGATGAGCAAGGTGTGCTGGAAGAACTTGTCGACGAACTCCTCGTAGACCGGATCGTGCTGCGCGAGCTCGACCGCGATGCGCAGCATCTGCTGGCTGTAGAAGACCATCCAGGCCGTGCCGTCGGCCTGGTCGAGATAGCCCCCGGTGGGCAGCGGCGACGAGCGGTCGAAGACACCGATGTTGTCGAGGCCCAGGAATCCGCCCTCGAACACGTTGGCGCCGGTACGGTCTTTGCGATTGACCCACCAGGTGAAGTTGAGCAGCAGCTTCTGGAACGCCAGCTTGAGGAACTCGAGGTCGCCGGCGCCTCCCCGGCTCTCCCGGTCCACGAGATACATG
>CAYZWR010000029.1:0-30751 GCA_964481735.1 uncultured Thermoanaerobaculia bacterium | reverse complement strand
TCCTTGTGGCGGAAGAGGGCGTTGTCGTCGAAGTTCATCTTGGCGTCGAGCGCCACGACGTCGCCCTGCGCGGTGATCATCAGCGGGTTGATCTCGGCGAGCGACGCGTCGGAATCGAGGTAGGCCTGCATCAGCGCCATCACCAGCTTCGCCCCCTTGCCCGCGGTCTCCCCGGAGAGCCGGAGCTTGCGCGCGATGCGCCGGGCCTGGAAGGGCTGGATGCCCAGCTGCGGATCGATCTCCTCGCGGTGGATCGCGGTCGGGTCCTTCTCCGCCGTCTCCTCGATGCTCATGCCGCCGGCCGCCGAGGAGATGATGATCGGCCGCCCGGACTGGCGGTCGAGCGTGACCGCGAGGTAGAGCTCGCGCGCGATCTCCGCGGCCTCCTCGATCAGCACCTTCTGCACCTTCTGGCCCTCCGGCCCGGTCTGCGGCGTCACCAGCTGCATGCCGAGGATCTGGCCGGCCCACTGCTCGGCCTCGGCCGGCGACTTGGCGAGCTTCACGCCGCCGCCCTTGCCCCGCCCGCCGGCGTGGATCTGCGCCTTCACGACGCACTTGCCGCCCAGCTCTTCGCAGATCGCCCGCGCCTCGGCCGGGCTCTCGGTCACCCGCCCGCGCGGCGTGGCTACGCCGTAGCGGCGG
This sequence comes from uncultured Thermoanaerobaculia bacterium, assembly GCA_964481735.1. Lineage (GTDB taxonomy): Bacteria > Acidobacteriota > Thermoanaerobaculia > Multivoradales > JAGPDF01 > JAGPDF01. The sequence continues at coordinate 30,106 of CAYZWR010000029.1, read as the reverse complement.
AGAATCTCCTTCGCCTGGTACTCGTGGATCTTCAACGGTCCCTCCTCGCTAGCTCGCCATCGGACGACGGCACGAGAAGTCTATCGAAATCCGCCCGGCCGGGCGCCGGGTCCGCGATTCAGGGGATCTTGAGGACGAGCACGGTCAGGTCGTCCTCGCGCTCGGCTCCGCCGGTGAAACTCTCCAGCGCCGCGAGCACCCGGTCACGCACGAACACGGCGCCGTAGCCGGCGAGCTCGGAGAGCACTTTCTCGAGCCGCTCGAAGCCGAACGACTCGTCCGAGTGCTCGCGCCGCGCCTCGACGACACCGTCGCTGCACAGGAAGATGAGATCGCCGGCTTGCAGCCGGGCGACGTGCGGATCGATCTCGATCGTCTCCCGAACGCCCAGCGGATAGGCCACCGACTCGAGCACCTCGACCTTGCCGTCGCGGCTCACCCGGTAGGGGAAGAGATGCCCCGCGCTCGCGAAGTGCATCTCCCGACGGCGAGGATCGACCACCGCGTAGCAGAGGGTCGCCAGGAGCCTCTTGCGCGCGCTCTGGAAGACCATCCGGTTGAGCGTCCGGAAGACCGCCACCACCGTCGGGTCGAAGGTGACCTGCACGGCGAGCGCCGACTTCGCCATCGACATCACCAACCCCGACGAGACGCCGTGGCCGGCGACGTCACCCACCGCCACCGCGAGGCGGCCGTCCTCGAGGGCGAGGACGTCGTAGAAGTCGCCTCCCACCTCGGTCGCCGGCAGGTAGGTGTGGGCCAGCTCGACGCCCGAGAGCTGCGCCGGCAGCTGCGGCAGGATCGAGCTCTGGATGTTGCGCGCGGTCTCGAGCTCGACGCGCTGGCGCTCGCGCTCGGCGATCCGCCGGACGTGCGGCGGCACGTCCTCGTAGCGATAGAGGAAGGTCTTGGTCGAGAGCAGGTGGCGCGCCGAGAGGAGCAGGGGAACCGCGCCCGCCAGCAGCCCGAGCCAGCCCTGGAGCTGCACCCCGGGCGACACGGCGTGAACGAAGGGATAGAGGCTCACCACCGCGGCGCTGGTGAAGCTGGCGATCAGCGTGGTCAGCAGGTCGGTGGCGAAGAAGAGCACGACCAGGGCGGCGCTGGACAGGATCCAGATCGGGATGCCGGAGCCGAGCGGCAGGGTGATCACCGGAGCGAAGAAGACGAAGCTGGTCGCCAGCGCGGCGATCGCCCCGCCGATCACCCGGCCGAGCCGCCGCACCAGCAGCGGCAGCAGGAAGAGCCGGCCGAAGAGCGTCATGTAGAGGCTGAAGACGAGCAGGAAGAGCACCAGCGCGAGCGCCGGGTAGCGGGAGTGGTTCCAGAACGGGCCGAACTGGAAGGAGATCGGCGCGTAGGTGCCCCAGCGCGCGAGCGGCAGGAGCGCGAGGAAGGTCAAGCCGGCGAGCGCGAAGCCCGCCGCGTAGCCACGCAGCGCGGAGAACGCCACCGTCCGGTTGTCGAAGGCGCGCTGGAAGAGCGCATCGAAGGCCGCCAGCTTCCTGCCCCAGCGCTCGCGGCAGAGCGACTCGCCGACCGACCAGGAGAGGAAAGAAGCGATCGACATCGGCAGGAAGAAGATGACGATCATCTGGCCGCCCCAGATCCATGCCACCTGCTGGCGGGAGAGCGCGCCCCAGAACTGCCCCTGGGTCGAGCCCGCGGCGACCAGCGCCATGAGCAGCACCGAGGCACCGAGGCTCAGGGCGGCGATCTGGAGTCCGCGCTGCACGCCGATCTCCCCTTCGTGGTAACGCTTGAGGAAGAAGGGAGCGACCAGCGGCAGGACGAGGAAAATGGAGAAGAAGGCGAACTGGCTGTAGAGGGTGATCGGCTGCAGGAGCGCCGTCACCTGCTCCGCGTTCGGATCCTCGTTGAACAGGGAGAAACCGGCGAGCTCGTCACCCGCGAAGTGGACGTCGATTCCGGTGCGCAGACGATCGCCGAGCGGCTTGACGCGGTCCGAGTAGCGCACCACCAGGTCGGTCCGCTTCTCGAGGTCCTTGCGCCGCACCGTCGGCGGCTCGAGGTGAGCGCGCTCGATCCCCTGCTCGTCGAGCAGCCGATCGGCACGCCGCAGGGCCTCCTCCTCGGAGATGGCCTGGCCGGCCGCCTCGGCCTTGAACCCGCGCCGCAGGCTCAGCACCTGGCCGTCGAAGGCGAGCCGCGCCTGGTGCGTCCAATCGCGCGGCGAGGCGCCCGGGGGATAGACCGTGATCTCCCAGGCCAGCACGCGGTGACGCAGATCGGAGGTCCTCGCCGACGCGGCGTCCGCGCTCTGCAGCGCCTGCAGCAAGCGGTACTCCAGCGCCGCGTCGTCGTCCATGCGCGCGACCACGAAGGGGTCCTGCGGCAGTTCGCCGAGCGACCCGAGCCGCTCGAGGGCGATCTCCCGGGCCGCTTCGCGATCGATCCGCCAGTCGTCGGGGAAGAACGGAAAGGCGCGCGGAAACGCCCAGAGGCAGAGCGCCGCTCCAGCGACCAGGACCGCCAGCCAACCGATCGTCTTGCCGGACTTCTCGGGCATGTCGCGAAATCTCCTCGCGAAAGGACTTACGCACCGGCAGCGGGTGGGTTTCCGGTCGGGACGCGGGCGCAAGCTAACACAAGCCAACCGTCGGAAGGCGCGTGCTAGTCTGCCCGCCGTGAGCTGGGAAGCGCTGCTCGCTGCCGCCGTCGAGGCTCGCTCGCGCGCCTACTGCCCGTTCAGCCGGTTCGCCGTGGGCGCCGCGGTGGAGACCGAGTCGGGCGCCAGATTCGCGGGCTGCAACGTCGAGAACCGCAGCTACGGCCTGGCGCTCTGCGCCGAGCGCGCCGCCATCGCGGCGGCGGTCGGTGCGGGCCATCGCAGCTTCCGCCGGCTGGTCGTGGTCGCCGAGAGCTCGCCTCCCGCGCCGCCGTGCGGGATGTGTCGCGAGACGCTGGCCGAGTTCTGCCCCCCCGAGCTGCCGGTGCTCCTCGCCAACCCGGCCGGGGAGCGCCGGGAGGTCACCTTGGGGGAGCTCTTCCCGCTCCCCTTCCGCTTTCCCCCAACGCAACCCTGAGGGCCCCCGCGACGTAAGCAGGCTCTCGAGACCCCATGGAATCCCGAGAGGAGCGCCGCACGTGAAGTCGAGACTCGCCGTCTGCCTCGCGATCGCCCTGGCCGCCACCGGCCGGCTCGCCGCCGAACTCCCGCAGCCCCCCGAATTGCGCCTCCCAGAAGTCGCCAAACCCCTGAGAATGAAGGTCGATCTCACCATCCTTCCGGACCGGGAGCGATTCGACGGCAAGGTCGAGATCGAGCTCGAGCTGAAGGCGGCCACCCGCCTGCTCTGGCTCAACGCGTCGCAGCTCGAGTTCGCGGCGGCGAGCCTCGAAGCGGGCGGCGAGCCACAGCCGGTGACCGTCGTCGCCGGCGGTACGGACTTCGCCGGCTTCGATTTCGGTCGCGACGTCGCACCCGGACGGGCGACCCTCCGCATCGCCTACCGCGGCCAGCTCGATCCGATCGAGACCGACGGTCTCTTCCGCCAACAGGACAACGGGAACTGGTACGCCTTCAGTCAATTCGAGTCGACCTACGCCCGGCGCGCGTTCCCCTGTTTCGACGAACCGAGCTACCGGGTTCCCTGGCAGCTCACCTTGCACGTCCGGTCCGAGCACTTCGCCGTCTCCAACACCCCGGCGGTGGCCGAGCGCCCGGAGGGCGAGGGCATGAAGGCGGTCGAGTTCGCGACCACCCCCCCGATCTCGTCCTACTTGGTCGCTTTCGCCGTCGGCCCCTTCTCGGTCGTCGACGCGGGCAGCTGGGGGCGCGCCAGGACGCCGGTGCGCATCATCGTGCCGCGCGGCCACGAGGCCAAGGCCGCCTATGCCGCCCAGACCATGGGACCGATCCTGGTCGCGCTGGAGGACTACTTCGACATCCCCTATCCCTTCGGCAAGCTGGACAGCCTGGCGATCCCGCAGACCGTCTCGTTCGGGGCGATGGAGAATCCCGGCCTGGTCACCTATGTCGATCGGCTGCTGCTGATCGACCCGCAGCAGGGCGGACTCCAGCACGAGCGCAGCTACGCCAGCACCGCGGCGCACGAGAACGCCCACCAGTGGTTCGGCGACCTCGTCACCATGGTCTGGTGGGACGACATCTGGCTCAACGAGGGTTTCGCCACCTGGGCCGGCGGCAAGGCGCTCATCCGCTGGAAGCCCGAGTGGCAGACCGAGAGCGAGACCGCCGAGCGGCGCGTCGAAGCCATGGGCGCCGACAGCCTCGCCTCGGCGAAGCCGGTGCGCCGCCCGATCCGCAACAGCGGGGACATCGTGGCCGCGTTCGACGGCATCTCGTACCAGAAGGGCGGCGCCCTGCTCTCGATGTTCGAGGCCTGGATGGGGCCGGAACGTTTCCGCAAGGGGATCCAGCGCTACCTGCGCAAGCACGCCTGGTCCAACGCGACCTCCGACGACTTCCTGGCTGCTTTGGCGGCCGAGGAAGCGCCCGAGGTCGCCTCCTCGTTCGCCAGCTTCCTCGATCAGCCGGGCGTCCCCGTGGTCTCGGTGGCCTCCGACTGCGGCAGCGCGGGCGCGCGGGTCACCCTGGCGCAACGCCGCTACGTGCCACTCGGCTCGGCGGTCGACCGGGCCCAGACGTGGCGGGTGCCGGTCCGCCTGCGCTACGGCGCCGGGGATCGCGTCGGCGAGGCCAGAGTGCTGCTCCAGGGCGGCAGCGTGACGAGCGCGCTCGAGTTCTGCCCCGAGTGGATCGAGGGCAATGCGGGTGGACTCGGCTACTTCATCACCGAGTATCGGCCTCCCCTCCTCGACCGCCTGGCGGCGCGCGGGAGCGCGCTCGGCGTACCGGAGCAGGTCGCACTGCTCGAGGACGCCAACTTCCTCTTCGCCTCGGGGGACCTGCCGGCGGCCGGCGCGCTGGGGCTCCTCGAACGCTTCGCGGCGAGCGACAACCGGCTGGTGGCCGAAGCGGCGATCGAGATCGCCGAGTCGATCGACGAGCACCTGGTCGCGGCCGACCGCCGGGCCAACTACCACCGCTTCATCGATCGACTGTTCGGGAGCCGGGCGAAAGGCCTCGGGCTCGTGCCGCGCGCCGGCGAGAGCCTGGACGACAGCCTGCTTCGACCGAAGATCTTCGGACTGGTCGCCGATGTCGGCGAGAACCCGGAGCTCCGCCGGGAGGCGCGACGCCTGGCCGATGCCTGGCTCGCCGATCCCCTGGCGATCCACCCCGACATGCTGGGCACCGTGCTGCGCGTCGCGGCGCGCGACGGCGACGCCGCCTTCTTCGATCAGCTGGTCGCGGCCGGCGACAAGCTCGAGGACCGGCGGGCGCGGCAACAGCTCTTCCGCGCGCTCGGCGCCTTCCGCGATCCGGCCGCGGTGCGCAAGGGGCTCGACCTCGTCCTCTCCGGACGGTTCGACGTGCGCGAGGCGAGCATGGTCATGTACTTCCTCTCCGGCGACCGGGAAGCGCGGCAGACGGTGTTCGACTGGGTCGAGAGCTCCTACGATCAGCTGGCCAAGGCGCTCCCCGAGCAGTACACCGTCGGCCTGGTCTTCACCGGCGTCGGGTTCTGCGACGCGGAGCACCGCCGGGAGGTCGAGGCCTTTTTCGCGCCGCGCGTCGCCGAGCTCACCGCCGGTCCCAACATGCTGACCCGCGCGCTCGACGTCGTCGACATCTGCATCGCGCGCCGGACGGCGCAGGAGGGGAGCGTCTCGAGCTTCCTCGCCGCCTACTAGCCGGGCCGGCGGGCAGTCTCAACGCGCGGGGGTGGCCGCCCGCTCGAGCCAGCGTTCGAGCTCGGCCGGCGTCTCGACCGAGGGCCCCGCGGCGAGCGCTCTCCGGTCCTCGTCGGCCGCGTAGCCCCACTCGACCCAGAGGAAAGGCACGCCAGCTGCGCCCGCCGTCTCCGCGTCGATGCGGCTGTCGCCCACCATCAAGAGGCGCGCCACCGGCAGGGCGAGCGCTTCCGCCACCCGGACGAGCGTCCTCGGGTCGGGTTTGCGAAACGGCAAGGAGTCGCCGCCGACCAGCACGCCGAGCAGCTCATCCCAGCCGAAGCGCTCGACGATCGTGCGCGTCATCGCCTCGGGCTTGTTGGTGAGCAGCGCCAGCCGCTGGCGGCGGGCCAGCCGCTCGATCAGCTCCGCGATCCCGGGATAGGGCCGGGTCGCCAGCGTGCAGACCGTGGAGTAGATCGCCAGGAAGCGATCGTGGGCATGCTGCAACCGGCCGGGATCCGCGTCGCCGCCGAGCGCGCGCTGCACCAGCAGCCGCGACCCCTCCCCCACCATCCGTCCGACGGCCTCCGGTCCGAGCGGCGCCAGATCGAGCTCGCCGCGCATGCGGTTGATCGCGGTGACCAGATCGGGGCGCGAGTCGACCAGGGTGCCGTCGAGATCGAAGACGATCGCCGCCGGCGAGCTCATTCCACGCCGACGAACTCGGCCTCCACCCGGCGCGGCAGGAGGCCCGCGGCGTGCGCCCGGTCGAGCAGGCGCTGCACCGCCCGCCGCCCGATCTCGCCGTAGCCCCGCGTCCACTCGTTGACGTACATGCCGACGAAGCGGTCGGAACGCACCGGATCGTCCTCGATACCGCGCGCATAGCGCACCGCATAGGCGAGCGCCTCGGCGCGGTGATCCAGCGCCCAGGCGATGCTGGCGGTGAGCAGTCCGCAGAGCCGCTGGGTCAGCGCGTCGTCGAGGTCGCGCCGGATGCCGTTGCCGCCGAGCGGCAGCGGGTCCCCGGTCTCGGCCTTCCACCAGGCACCCAGATCCGCCACGGCGTGGAGGCCCTGCTCTTGAAAGGTGAGCTGCCCTTCGTGGATCACCACGCCGGCCTCGGCGCGTTCCTCCGACACCTCCTCCAGGATCCGGTCGAAAGGCACGACGCGGGTCCGCACCGCCGGTTGGAAGAGCTTGAGAGCCAGCGCGGCGGTGGTGAGCTCGCCGGGGATCACCACCTCGACGCCGGCGAGATCGGCACGTCCGCGGCGATCGCGTGCCACCACCACCGGACCGTAGCCGTCGCCGAAGCTCGCCCCCGAGGGCATCAAGCGGTAGCGCTCCCCGAGATGGGCGTAGGCGTGGAAGGAGAGAGCGGTGATCTCGTAAGTGCCGGAGAAGGCGGCCTGATTGAGCGTCTCGATGTCGGCGAGCACGTGATCGATGGCGAGCCCGGAGACGTCCAGGCGTCCCTGGGTGAGGGCGTAGAACATGAAAGCGTCGTCGGAGTCGGGGCTGTGCGCGATGCGGACGGTGCGGCTCATGGGGCCGCAGGGTATCAGATGGAGCGGACGCGACCGGCGATCTGCGCGGCGCGGCGTGAGCTCCTGCCTTGCCACTCGGGGGCCCGGTCAGCTACACTGCGTCGACTTTCGAGTCCGGCCGACGGCCGGGCCAACTTCAACCTTGGAGGTCTCCAACGCATGAAGCGACTTCTCCTCGCCGCCTGTAGCCTCGCGCTCGCCGCGGCACCCGCCTTCGCCGGTCCGGTCTACCTGCCGGTGGCGATCAACGAGGTCGACGGGATCTATCAGCACGTCACCGAGCTCTGGGCGACCAACGACGACGACGTCGTGCAGGGTTTCGTCATCCGCTACCTGACCTCCGTCACCGACGGTACGACGCGCGAGGATGGCGACGAGATCGGCCCGTACTACCTCCTGCCCCGCGAGTCGCGGCGCTTCACCAACCTGGTCCCTCCCGGCTTCCGCGGCATGCTCGAGCTCGACGGCTCGGCGACCATCCAGTTCAGCGCGGAGCTCACCAGCCGGCTCGTGCAGACCGGTCAGAAGGTCGCCGAGGCGAGCCTCCCCGTGCTCGGCAGCCAGCAGCTCGGCGCCGCCGGGGACACCCTCTTCGTCCAGGGCTGGGAGCGGGTCGCCAGCACCTACACCACCAACTTCGGCTTGGTCAACTTCGGTCACACCCAAGCCAACTGCACGGTCGGCGTGCGTCACAGGGACGGCCTGCTCATCCTGCAGGGCGCGACGATCGTCCTGCCGCCGCTCTCGCACGTCCAGTTCGACGACGCCCTCGGCCTCCTCGGGTTGTCCAACGTCGTCGAGGGGGGCCACGCCGAGGTCACCTGCGATCAGCTGTTCTGGTCCTACATCTCGTCCTACGACGACCGCAACGGCGCGGTCGAGTTGGTCGGTCCTTCGGTTTCGGTCGCCGACTCCTCGCTCACCGAGCCGACGGCCGGCCCTCCGCCGCCCCCGCCGCCGCCCACCGGCAGCGTGGTCTTCGAGCGCCTGGGTCAGGTGATCCGCTATCCGCAGAACTGCTGCGGCACCCACAACTACCGGGTCAACATGCCGTTCGGCGGCTCGCGCACCTTCCGCAAGCTCACGGTCGACTTCGACCTCTACGTGCCCGGCTTCGACACCCACAACCCGAGCGGCTTCCACTGTCTCTTCTGGCTGAACAACGGGCAGAGCTGGAACAACATGTTCGGCTACGTCAACTCGCGGGGCACGCAGGGGCGCACCGTCTTCCAGGTCAACGCCACCGGCTACGGCTGGCAGGAGACGACCCAGTACGGCGGCATCTCGCCCGGCAACACCTACCACGTGCACTACGAGTACGACACCATCGAACAGAAGGTCTGGTACGAGATCACCCGCGACGGCGCACGGGTCGTGGGCCGCGAGTACGGCCTCGACGTCGACGACTTCACGACCAACAACTTCTTCATCGAGCTCGGCTTCCAGCAGGCCGACGAGGGCCCGGAGGCGTACACCCCGGGCTGGACCTTCTCGAACCTGCGCTCGGTCTTCTACGAGTAGTCGGCTCGAGCGCCGTTCGAAGCTCGCGAGGGGCGGCCATCGGCCGCCCCTTTCTTTTGGTCGGACGCTTACGCTCAGCGCACCAGCGCGAGCCGGCAGATCTCGGCGCAGAGCTCCTGGAAACCGATGCCCATCGCCGCCGCGGACTGCGGCAACAGGCTGGTGCCGGTCATCCCGGGAAGGGTGTTCGCCTCGAGCACGAACGGCTCGCCGGCGGCGTCGAGGCGGAAGTCGACGCGCGAGAAATCGCGCAGCTTGAGCGCCTGGTGGGTGGCGAGCGCGAGCTCCTGCAGGCGCCGGGCGAGCGACTCGGGAATCGCCGCGGGAAAGACCTCCCGGGTGAGCCCGGGCGTGTACTTGCACTCGTAGTCGAAGATCTCGTGTTGCGGGATGATCTCCCCCACCGCGAGCGCCTCCCGGCCGAGCACGCCGACGGTGAACTCCCGGCCGGGCAGGAAGCTCTCCAACAGGACCTGGCCGTCCTCCTCGCAGGCCAGCGCGATGGCGCGCTCGAGCTCGGCCGGATCGTGCACCACCGAGAGGCCGACGGTCGACCCGCCATTGGCGGGCTTGACGATCAGGGGAAGGCCGAGCGCCTCGACCTCGGCCTGGCTCGCCGGCCAGGCGCGCCAAGCCGCGGTCGGGAGCCCGAGCGACTCGAGCTGCCGCTTGGTGACCTCCTTGTCCATCGCCATCGCGCTGCCCAGCGGCCCGCTCCCGGTGTAGCGCAACCGCGCCAGCTCGAGCAGGGCCTGAACCGAGCCGCCCTCCCCCTGCATGCCGTGCAGGACGAGGAAGACGAGGTCGCTCGCCTTCATCTCGGGCGCCGAGACCAGGGCTGGCAGGTTCTCGCGCAGGGCGAGCTCGCGCAGGGTCTCCGCCGAGGGGGGCTCGCGCCGCACCGGCGCGGTGAGCAGCGTCTCCTCGGCGCCGAGGGAGAGCGGTCCGGCCACCGTGTCGACCACGGTCACCTCGTGCCCCAGGCCCCGCAGGGCGTTGACCACCTGGGCGGCGCCGGCCAGCGCCACGTCGCGCTCCGCAGTGGAGCCGCCGGTCAGCAGTGCAATGCGCATCGTCGCTCCGCTCGTCCGCTCAAGGGAATTGGATGAACCCGGGCGAGAGTATGCCGTCCGGATCCCAACGCCGCTTGGCGGCGCAAAGTCGCGGCCAGGCGTCGCCGTAGTGGGCCGCCCAGCGCTCGGGCGTGTCGAACGTGATGTAACCCGACAGGTAGCGCTTGCCGCCGTAGGCGATCGAGAGCTCCGAGACCATGTCGAGCTGGGTCAACATCGCGTCGAGCCTGGCCGGCGGCACCGAGCCGAGGATGCCCCAGCCGAGCACCAGCTCGCCACCCGGGTGCTTGAACAGCGGCACCTGCGAAGTCGCCGTGCGGGCCGGCCAGAGCAGCACGTGGCCACCCGGTCCGAGAGCGCCGGGCGGCAGGTTGGGCAGCACCGACTCGATGAACTCCCGCGCCACGCCCCAGGGCAGGGTCACCTCCATCCAGGGGTGCGGCTGCTCCCAGTACCCCGACAGCTTCCAGGCCTCGAACATCGGCTCCATCCGGCGCGCGAACTCGAGGCTGGTGAGGTCCTGGGTCTGCACGTGCCGCCAGGGCGAGAGGCCGGCGAGCACCGCGCGATCATCCGGCTCCTCGCCGGGCGAGTACTCGACGGTCAGGTACATCGGAAAGACCCAGAGCCCGTAGCCGATCATCCCCACGCCCAACTCGAGGCCCTCGCCGATCCGGCGGAAGCCGAGCGGCGCGGGGGAACAGATGCCGCCCAGGGTGGCGAAGGTCGGGTTCGCGGGATCCATCACCCGCTCGGCATCCGCCATGAATCGGCCGAGGTCGTCGTAGACCAGGGTGTAGAGGCGGACCCGCGGCGCGACCGCGCGCAATCGGGTCTTGACCCGGGTGATGACCGCGATCTGTCCCAGGCTGCAGCGCACCATGTCGAAGAGCTCCGAGTCCCGGTCGCGCGAGCAGACGTGGATCTCGCCGTCGCCGGTGACGCACTCGATCTCGAGCGCGTTGTCGGCCTGCGTGCCGTGGCGGAAAGACGCCACGCCCAGGCCGGCGACCGAGGCGGTGCCCGAAACGGTGACCCCCAGGTTGTTGGTCAACACCGGCGGGATCCAGCCTCGCCCGGTCGCCGCGATCACCAGATCCCGCCAGATCAAACCGGCCTCGCAGTCCGCCCAGCCGGCCTGCTCGTCGAGGGTCAGCAGCCGGTTCATCGCCGAGGTCTCGAGCAGCAGGCCGCGGGTGAGCGACTGGCCGCTCTGGGTATGCCCCTGGCTACGCGGCGCGATCGGGATCCGGCGCTCGCGGCAGAAGCGGATCGCGGTGGCCACCTCGGAGCTGTCGCGACAGCGCGCCACCGCCGCCGGCGTGGCGTGGCGCCAGCGTCCGAAGTCGGTGCGGAACGTCTCGCGATCGGCGACGTCGAAGCTGAGCCTGCCGCCCAGGCGCGCGTCGAGCTCGCGCAGGGCGGCGGTCGGATCGTCGGGTGCGGCGGTCGGCATGCAGGCTCCTCGAAACGTCGAAAGGTGGATTCTAGAACTGAATGTCGCGCGACTCCGGCCGGAAGATCCCGTCCGATCCCCGGCAGCCGCGCACGTACGGGCGCGAGGGCTCGTCGCCCGATGCCTCGGCGCGGAACAGCCCGGTCGCGAGCTCGAGCCAGCCCGCCTCGCCCGCCGCCCCGCGCGGCAAGGGGCTGGTGCAGAAGTCGCCCATGCCCTGCACCGTGGTGAGCGGAACGAAGCGACCGCTCCGGGTGACCCCTTCGACGAAGAGCCCACTGACCATCGCGCTCTCCCCGACCTCGATCAGCTGCCCGTCTTCCAGTCGTCGCACGTGGGTCGCCTCGAGCTGCCCCTGGGTCGGGTCGTCGAGCCGTCGCGGCTCGGCGGAGCGGACGTTGAACCCCTCCGCGATCCACCCTTCGAGGCCGCCGGCGAGGAGGATCGCGTTGTCGAAGCCAGCGTCGGCCAAGCGGCGCATCCCTTCGTCACCGCACGGGTCGTCGGCACGGCAGTAGACCAGGAACGTCAACCCGCGAAACTGCCGGATCTCCCGGAGCTTGGCGTCCAGCTCCGAGAGCGGCAGGTTGCGCGCGCGGGGAATGTGCCCCAGCGGCCCGGCGAACTCCGCGCTCTCGCGCAGATCGAGCAGGAAGAGATCGCTCGAATCGCGCAGCATCGCGAAGGCGACCGCCGGCCGGACGCTGCGATAGCCGGGACCGGGCTCGCCGCGCGAGGCGCAAGCGGCGGCCACGACGGGCAGCAGGGCGAGCAGGATTCCCGGCCTACGTCTCATCGGCCTCCCATGTCAGGTCGACTTCGGGCTCGATCCGACCCACTTCCAGGCCGCGGTGGTTGCGCGTCACCGGCTGATCGTAGCGCGCGAGCTCGGCGAGCTCCGCGCCGGAAATCACACCCAGCGCGCGGAGGAGCGCGATCACCACCGTGTCGCGCGCGCGCTCCGCGCCGTCGGCGATCTTGAGCGCCAGTCCGCACGCCTGCGGGCCGCGAATCGCCACGCCGTAGACCCCTTCCGCCCCCTCCTTGCCCACCAGCCGTCCGCCGGTGACGCGGATCAACTCGCTGGTGAAGCGCTCCGGGCCGGCGACCATCTCCGGATGCTCGCCCATCGCCATCGCGAGACGGCCGAGCGCCGCCGCGCGGCCGCCTTCGATTCCCGCCGCGCCGGGATCCGCCAGCGCGGCGTAGCCGCGCGCCAGGGCGGCGAGCGGCAGCGCGAAGGTGGGGGCGCTGCAGCCATCGATCGCGAGGTCGTGCGGTCCGGGCTCCACGCCGACGACGCCGGCCAGCTCCTCGCGGATCCGGCGCTGCAGCGGGTGGTCGAAGCGCAGGTAGTCGGCCGGGTCGAGCCCCAGCAGGCGGCAGGCGAGCAGCATCCCGGCGTGCTTGCCCGAGCAGTTGTTGTGCAGCGGCGTCCACGCCTCGCCACCCGCCGACTCGCTCGCCGCCGTCGTCTCGTCGAACGGCCGGTGCGGCCCGCACTGCAGGTCCGCCGGCGAGAAGCCACCCCGCGCGAGCAGGTCCGCCGCGCGCTCGCGCTGCGCCGCCGTGCCGCTGTGCGAGGAGCAGATCAGGGCGAGATCGGCGGCCGCGAGCGCCAAGCGCTCCACCCCACCGGCGAGCACCAGGGGCAGAGCCTGGAACGGCTTGGCCGCCGAGCGCACGACGACCGGACGCCGGGGATCGCCGCAACGGGCGAGCAGGGCGCCCCCCGGGGCGACCACCGCCACCGCGCCGAGATGCCACGATTCGGCGATCCCGCCGCGGCGGACCGTCGCGAGCTCCGCCCAAGGGCTCTCAGTCTCGTGCCGCAGCGAGCGCGCTCTCCAGGTCGTCGCGAATCAGGAACAGGGAATCGAGCTGCGCCACCTCGAGCAGGCGGCGAATGCGCTCGGAAGGACGGACCAGGACGAGCTTGCGCCGCACCTGGTGAAAACGTCCGAGATGGCCGACCAGCTCGCCGAGGCCGGTCGAGTCGATGGTGTTGACTCCCGCGAGATCGATCAGCACGCTCCCGGTCTCCTCCTCGAGGACCCTCTCGAGCGTGCGGGCGACGAACTGCGCGCTCTCGCCGAGCTTGATCACTCCCTCGACGACGAGCAGCGTGTCCGGTCCGATGCGGCGTTTCTCGACGACCATGGCGGGCGTTGGGCGGGCGCAGTGTAGCAGCGCGGCGGCGACGCGATCAACGCGCGGACGAGCTCTCGCGCGGCGGCGCGGCGTCGCGGACGCGCACCACCCGCTGCGGCAACGGGATCTCGACGCCGGCCTCCTCGAGCGCGGCCTTGCCCACCTCGAGCAGGTGGAAGAGCGAGCTCCGCGGCGACAGGAGGTCGCTCACCCAGACCCGCAGCTCGAGCTCGACCCCGGACTCGCGCAGCGCGGTGACGACCACCATCGGCTCCGGTTCGGCGAGCACCTCGGCCTGCTGCCGCGCGGCGCGCAGCAGGATCTCTCGCGCGCGCTCCACCGGCACGCCGTATCCGATCGAGAAGGCGGCATTGTGGCGCACCGCCGGATAGCGCGAATGGTTGATCACCGGATGCTGCGCCACGTCCTTGTTGGGCAGCACGACCTCCCGCCCTTCGTAGGTCCGGATGCGGGTCGAGCGCAACCCGAGCTCGGCGACCTGCCCCTGGAAGCCGTCGATGGTCACCAGGTCGCCGACCCGGAACGGTCGGTCCCAGAGCAGGACGAACCCGGCCACGAGGTTGGCCAGGGTCTCCTGCGCCGCGAGGCCGGCGGCCAGGCCGGCGATGCCGAGGCCGGCCAGCAGCGAGCTCACCTGGAATCCCATCTGGTCGAGCGCCATCAGGACGCCGACCGCGAGCACCGAGAACCGCACCAGGGGGAGCAGCAGGTCGCGCAGCGAAGGGTCGGTGCCGGCGCGTTCGCTCAGCCGGCGCACCAACCGGCCGGCGAAGCGCGACAGGAGTACGAAGATCAGCAGCAGCAGGAGGCCGGTGATCGCCCCGGGCAAGTGGGCGAAGAAAGCGTCGACCCAGGTCGCGAGGACCTCGCCGACGTTGCGCGGCGTCTTGCGCAGCCCGTCGCGCAGCTGGTCGACGGGCACGCCGTCGAGCTGCGGCAGCAGCGCCAGGGGCGCGAGGCAGGTCGCGAAGGGGACGCCGATCACGGGTGCATCTTAGCCGAGCGCGGCGGCGATAGACTCGCCGGCCTATGCTCCGGAGAATCGCTGGCGCCGCCCTGCTGCTCCTCCTGCCGTCTCCGCTCGCGGCCGCCGCGTTCGGCCTCTTCCAGCACGGCGGTCGTTCGGCCGCCCAGGCGGGCGCCTTCCTCGCCCGCGCCGACGACGCGCTCGCGGTGCGCGCCAACCCGGCGGGCCTCGCCCGGATCGTGGGCTTCCACGGCCAGGCCGGGCTCGACTTCCAGGCCCCGGACGACGAGTTCTCGACCGCCGGTCGCGTCGATTCGCCGGAGCACGTCATTCAGTTCCCCCCGGCCGTCTACCTCGCCTGGAAGCCGGAGCGCGAGGGTTTCCCGCTCGCGTTCGGACTCGGCGTCGACGCCCCGTTCTGGTCGATCGAGAACTGGAACACCGCCCTCTTCCCCGGGCGCTTCGACACCCTCCGCCAGAAGCTGGCGCTCTACGAAGTACGCCCGGCGATCGCCTGGGCGATCGACCAACGCTGGAGCCTCGGCGGCGCGGTGCGTTACCTCTCCGGGGCGGACGAGACCTCGTTCATGACCCGCGAGAGCTTCGCCGCGGCGCCGTCGTTCCAGCCCTGGGAGATCGAGAGCCGCGCCGAGGCGACGATCGACGGTTTCGGGTTCGAGCTCGGCGTGCAGTTCGCGCAGCCGACCTGGGGCCTCGGGGCCACGCTGGCGAGTGGCGTCGCCCTCGACGGCGACGGCGAAATGAGCTACCGGCCCAAGGACCCCTTCGGGGACGCCCTGGTCGAGGCCGAGTTCGAGGAGCGCTTCGTGGCGGGTGCGGCGGGGCTCGACTTCGAGCTCCCGCCCGCGGCCTCGATCGGCTTCTGGTGGTCGCCCCGGCCGGCCCTCTCGCTCGAGCTCGACGCCGTCTGGAACGGCTGGTCGGTGCTCGACCGGACGCGCATCGAGCTCGCCGAGGATCCCTACGCCACTCCCCCACCGGCGCTCGATCGCCGCCGCGCTTGGGAGGACACGCTCAGTCTGCGGATGGGCGCCGAGTGGCGCTTCGCTTCGGGCTGGACCGCCGGCTGCGGTCTCGCCCTGGAGCCCAGCCCGGTGCCCGACGCGACGGCCGAGCCCGGCTTCCCGCGCGGCGACGCCACGGTGGTCGCGCTCGGCGGCGGCTACGACTTCGGGCAGATCGCCTTCGATCTCGGCTACTCGCTGCACTTCTACGCCGACCGGGACGCCGCCCTGCAGGGCGAGGCCGCGCCGATCCGCGGCACCTTCGCCGCCTCGAGCCAGGTCTTCTCGATCTCGGCGCGCTGGAAGCGCTGACTTCCCGTCCCGCCCCGCCTCAGGGCGAGGTCGAGCTCCAGTGGGAGGTGTCCTCCGACTCGAAGCCGTCCTCGAAGAGCCCCCCCCATCCGGCCCAGAAACAGCCGTCGGGGTGGCCGTCGTGGACGCAGTCGATGCGGTGAGCGCCGCCGTTCACCACGTAGAGCTCCCCGAGATGGTCCTCGGCGAAACCGTACACTCCGCCGTTCCCGGTGTCCCAGCAGCAGGCGGTGGTGGCGCCCGGGTTCGCCGGATCGAGGCTCGTCGTGACCCAGATCTGACCGGCTCCGGCGTCGCTGTAGAAATAGCGACCGGCCAGCGCGGGCACCAGCGCGCCGCGATAGCGGAAGCCGCCCATGATCGAGCTCCAGCCGCCCGGGTTCGAATGGCAGAGGATGGGATCGACGAAACCGCTCGGGCGCGCCGGATAGGCGCAGGTCGTTCCCGGGTCGACCGGACAGCCGGCGGTGCTGCAGTTCGACGGGGGCGTCGAGCTGTTGTCGCACCCCTCGCGACAGACCCAGCCGAAGTTGACCGCCGTCGAGACCGAGGTCGCGGCCGGGCGCAGGTCGATCTCCTCCCAGTTGTCCTGTCCCACGTCGCCGAGGTAGAGGTCGCCGGTCAGGCGGTCGAAGCTGATGCGGAACGGATTGCGCAGCCCGAGCACCCAGGTCTCGTTGCAGGCGTTGGCCAGGCCGACGTAGGGATTGTCCGAGGGCACCGCATAGGCCCCGGGATCGAGGCCGCACTCGACCGCGGCCGGCGTCGGATCGACCCCCATCACGTCGACGCGCAGGATCTTGCCGAGAAGCGTGCCCGGCTGCTGGCCGTCGCCGTTGATTCCGGCACCCGAATCGCAGCCCCCTCCGCCATCGCCGGTCGAGACGTAGAGGTAGTCGTCGGGGCCGAAAGCGAGGTCGCCACCGTTGTGGTTGGTCGCCGAATGGTCGATGCGGAAGATCATCGTGCCCGTGGGGTCGGCGAGGTTGGGATTCCCCGCCGAGCGCTGGTAGCGCTCCACCACGATGTCCCCGTCGGGATCGCGCGTGTAGTAGACGTAGAAGCGCCCGCTCGTCGCATAGTCCGGCTCGACGGCCATCGAGAGGAGCCCGCGCTCGCCGCCGTAGAGCACTTTGTCGAGCCCCGGCCCGCCGCCGTCGTCGCGCAGGTCGAGGAAGGGTGTGGCCAGCAGAGCGCCGGATCCACCGTCCCAGATCAGGATCGCCCCCTCCTGCGTGACCACGAAGCGGCGGCGCGAGCCGTCCGCCGGATCGATGAACTTCACCGGCTCGTTGGCGGCTCCGTCGGTGAACGAACCCGACGGTATGAGCGCCGCAACCGCTCCCGGGATGGTCGGGTTGCAGGCGGTACAGGTTCCGCCGAGACAGTTGGCGATCGCATTCGCCGCTCGCGGCAGGGGCAGCGCGGCGAGGAACAGGGCGAGCGCCATCCCCGTGACGCGCGCGCTCGGCGGCAAGCTCGGTGACCTCGGCATTCGATACGACCTCCTGGAGGAATGATACGAAGCGCCACGACGATCGGCGCGCGGAGCGCTTCACAGCAACGAGCTTCAGCGGCTCGACGGCGCCTGCCGGAACATCCCCGGGGTGTAAGCGGTGATCCGGCCGGTGAAGGCGGAGGCGGCGACGGTGAGCGGGCTCGCCAGCCAGAGCTTGCCGGGGCCGCTGCGCCCCTTGTAGTTGCGGTTGATCGCCGAGACGGTCACCTGATCCACGCGGTCCGAGACTCCGGGCCCGCAGCCGATGCAGGCGCCGCAGCCGGGGCGGATGAGCCGCACCCCGGCGCGCTCGAAGGTCGGCATGAAGCCGTGCTCGCGGACGAACTGCTCCACCTCGAGCGAGCCGCACTGGATGATGAACGAGACCCCTGGAGCGACCCGGAGCCCGGCCTCGACCGCCTCCTGGCAGACCTGGTGGTAGTAGAGCAGGTCGTCGATCTTGCCCGCCGTGCAGCTCCCGGCATAGGCGATGTCGATCGGCACCTCGCCGAGCTCGGCGACGCGCAGCCCGTTGGTCGGATCCGAGGGCACGCCGCGGTCCGGATCCCCGGGATGCGCCACCATCGGTTCCAGGGTCGCGAGGTCGATCCGGTGGACGCCGCCCGCGTACTCGGCCCCGGGGTCCGGCCGGACCGCCGCGGCGCGCCAGACGGCGACGTCCCCGTCCGGTCGCCATTGCGCCAGCCAGCGGAAGGTCGTCTCGTCGGCCTCCACGATCCCGCCGCGGGCCGTGCACTCGGTGGCCATGTTGGCGAGCGTCGCCCGTTCGTCCATCGACAGCGACGCCAGGCCTGGACCGGTGAACTCCATCACCCGGTTGAGCGTCGCCTGCGCCTTGGCATAGCGCTCCAGGATGAAGAGCATCAGGTCCTTGGCGGTGACGTTGGGCGCCAGCCTGCCCACCAGCTCGAAGCGGATCGACTCCGGGACCTCGACCTGGGTGAAGCCCGAGTGGATGAGGGCGGCATACTCCGTGGCGCCGACGCCCCAGGTGAGCGCGTTGTTCGCCCCACCCATGCAGGTGTGGCTGTCGGTCGCCTGGATGAAGTCCCCCGGCGAAACCATGCGCGTGCGGGCCACCTCGTGGCAGATGCCGGGCGAGACGCCACCCTGGGCCGAGTAGTCCTGCACCCCGGTGTGGCGCTGGAACTCATGCTGCATGTCGCGCAGGAGCTCGATCTTGGCGAGGTGCGGGCGCAGCGCGGCGACCTCGTCGGCGTAGATCAGGTGATCCTCGAACACCGCGAAGCGTTGCGGCTCGGGCACCTGGTAGTCGGCCCCGTGCTCCGCGGCCAGGAAGGCGTGCACCTGGGCGGTGGTGAACTCGTGCGAGTAGCCGCCGTCGACCCGCACCACCACGGCGTCGCCCGGGCGGACCGGCTGGCCCGGCGCCGCGCCGATCAGGTGGCGCGCCAGGATCTTCTCGGCCATGGTCATCGGCCGCGCCGCGGTCGCCAGGCGCGGCAGCTCGATGTCGCCCGCGGCGAGCGCCTTGGAGAAGGGAAAGAGGCCTCCCCAACGCACCACGAGCTGGGTGATCGGGTCGTAGCCCGCCAGGAACTCCTCGATCGGGATCCCCTCGCCCGCCTCGAGGCGGCGGAGCATCGCGTGATCTCCCATCAGGGTGCCGAGGTTGATGTTGTTGCGCGCGTGGATCGGCGCGAAGGAACCGGCGATCGCGATCCGGATCCCCGACCAAGCCTCGGCCTGCGCCGCCGTCTCGCGCGACGAGCCCACGCCCTTGCGCAGGCCGGAGACGATCACCTCGAAATTGCCGTTGGCGAGCGCGTCGCGCTCGAAGAGCCGTTTCCCGTCCACCACCAGGCCGGCGTAGGCCTCGCGCGCGATGTCCTCCGGCCGGTAGTTGAAACAGACCCAGGCCGGCGTCATGGCGTCGGTGTTGATGTCGTCCAGCAGATCGGCGACCGCGAGATCGGCCATCCGGAGATCGAGCCCGTCGTGGAGCTGCCGGCGGATCAGCTCCGGGTCCTTGGTCAGGAAGAGGACCCGCTTGCCGGGGGTGAGGCGGACGATCGGCGGCGGTTTCATGGCGCGGAGTCTAGCTTCGGCGGGGCGGCCGGCGCGGCCATCGCCTCCACGAGCAGCTTACGGATCTCGGCGAAGCCCTTCTCGTCGCACATCTTGAGCAGCATCTCGGCGTCGCGGCGGGCGTCGGCACCGTTGGCGAGGAGGAGACGCACGTTGTCGACCCG
Organism: uncultured Thermoanaerobaculia bacterium; assembly: GCA_964481735.1. Taxonomy (GTDB): domain Bacteria; phylum Acidobacteriota; class Thermoanaerobaculia; order Multivoradales; family JAGPDF01; genus JAGPDF01. The sequence continues at coordinate 10,574 of CAYZWR010000029.1, read as the reverse complement.
GCCCGAGAAGACCGCATTGGCGAGCGCCGAATAGCCGCTCGACGTGCGCGCCGTGACCCTCGCTCCGCCGGCGATGAGCGCCGCCACGCACTCGCTGCAGGCGCCGCCGGCGGCGGTCATGAGCGGCGTCAGGCTCGCCCGGTCGGCGCGTTGGTCCGGATCGGCGCCGGCCGCGAGCAGGCGCACGACCGCCTCCGCGTCCCCGATCTCGAGGGCCGCCGCGAGCGACTGGGGGCCGGAGACGGCCTCCGCCGCCTCGTCGGGGGAGGCTTCCTCGCCCTCCTCGGCCGGCTCCTGCGGCGCCGCCACGACGACCTCGCGACGGACGATGAGCGCGCTGAACGAGGCGGTGAAGGTGGTCCCCTGGCCGTCGAGGAGGAGTCGCCCTTCCAGCCGCGCATCGCCCCTCCCCTCGCGGACGAAGCGCGCCAGCTCGCGCAGCGCGACGCCTTTCGGAAGCCGGAAATCGTGCAGCTCGACCTCTTCCAGGGCGCCCCGCTCGTCGAACGTGGCCGCCACGGCGCGCGCCCCGTCCTCCCGCGTCAGCTCCGCCAGCGCCGTGGCGCTGGCGACCGCCTCTTCCGGCAGCTCGCGATCGGCGATCACCAGCCGGAGCCGCCCGCTCGCTCCCTCTCCCGCCTCGCCCCGCACGTAGGCGAAGTGGAGCGGCGTGCGCTCTCGCGCCACCTCGAAGTAGCCCTCGGCGGTGCCGGCGCCCTCGGCCGGCGGCGGCGGTTCTGCCGGTGCCTCGTCCTGGGGCCGGGCGGCGCCGGGCGCGAGGAGCGCCAGCGCCAGCGCCAGCATCCAGCCGAGGCGCGGGGCTCGCACGGCCACCCTACTCCTCGCGCGCCCCGGCGGCGAGCAGCATCGCGGCCACATCCTCCTGGTCGCCGTTCCGCGCCACCTCGAGCGGCGTGTCGCCCGAGGGTGTTCGTGCATTGACGTCGGCCCCGAGCTCGATCAGCAGCCGCACCGTCTCCGGCTTGCCGGCGTAGATCGCCGAGAGCAGCGCGGACTGGCCCGAGTCCTGGAGGGCGTAGTTCACGTTCGCGCCCTGGCGGACGAGCAAGCGGATCAGCCCCTCGTCGCCGGCGAAAGCGGCGAACATCAACGGGGTGAGCACCATGCCGTCGACCTCCGCCTTCGCGCCGCCGCGCATCAGGAGCTCGACCAGCTCGGGGTTGCTCGCCGCGGCGGCGTTGGAGAGCACGGTCTGGCCGTACTTGTTGACCACGTTGGGATCGGCCTTGGCGCCGAGCAGCAGCCGCACGATCTCGAGATGCCCGTTCGAGCCGGCCTGGTGCAGGGCCGTCGTCGAGTCGCCGTCTCTGGCGTTCACGTCGGCGCCCCGTTCCACGAGCAAGCGGGCGATCTCGGTCGCACCGTCCCAGGCCGCCTTGGCGAGCGGCGTCTGCGAGCTCTCCCCGTACTCGATCGGCGTGTCGACCGCGAGCCCCGAATCGAGCAGCGCCTTGACCTTGTCGAGGTCGTTGTCCTCGATCGCCACCGCGAACTTCGCGCCCGGCGAGAGCTCCGACTCCGGGATCACGTCGATCTGCGCCCGAGCGACCCCCCCCAGCGCGAGGCTGCCTGCCAGCACGATACCCGCTACTCCTTGTCGTCTCATCCGCGCCCTCCGTGGCCGCGCAGCCTAGCGCAAGGCGCGGTGCCGCGTCCTGGGCTCAGAGGCCTCCGGCGACCGCCGACCAGCGCCCGGCGCTGCCCTCCTCGAAGCCGTCGGCGAACAGGAAGGAGCGCTCGACCGCGCCCAGGTCGGGGGGATCGCCGATCGGCGAGTCGTTGAGGCCGGGCAGCGGCAGCGCCGTGTCCACCAGCGGACTGCCGGCGAGCGGCGTGAAGTCGCCGGCCCCCGGCGCGGCGAGGAGCGGCGGCGCGGAGAGGCCGTGAATCTCCTGGCCGGTACCGCTGCGCAGCGCGGCGAGGTCGGAGTACGAGCTCCCCTCCCAGTAGGCCAGCCGGCCGGCGGTGCTGCGGAAGAGCAGGTCGTAGTCCCAATCGAGCACCACGGGGTTCACCTTGTAGATCGCCTCGTCGGTGGCGGCCATGACGTTGTTGCGGGCGACGACGTAGGTGCTCTCACCCGGGTTGAGCAGGGTCATCGCCGAGGTGTCCGGCGCCGTGCTCAGGAAGGTGTTGTGAATCAGGAAGAGCGGCCCGACCGGCTCCGGGTAGCCGCTGTTGATCTTCAGCGCGCTCGCCAGGTAGCCGTCGATCTGGCTGGTGCGCGTGGCGCCGAAGTCGTAGGCCACGTTGCGCACGATCCAGGTCGGGCCGGGAGCCGCCGGCGCGACGGCGAAGGCCATGTGCACGGCCTCGACGTGGTTGCCCCACATCCGCACGTTGGCGCACCAGCCCTCCGGTTCCAGCGCGTCGTCGTTGTGCTCGAGGAAGAGGTTCTCGTAGACGTCGGTCTCGTTGGTGAAACCACCGTCCGGGGGTGGGCTCGCGCCGCAGGGCCCGACGCCGTTGAAGGTGCCCGAGAAGACGTTGCGGCGCACCACGTGGCCGCGCCCGACGGCGTCGGTGAAGACGACTCCGTTGTTCTCGGCGCTCGAGCCCTTGGTCCAATTCCAGTCCCAGCCCGAGATCGACGTATCGCTCACCTGGTTGCCCTCGACGAGGTGACGCTCGCCGCCCTTCACCCAGACGCCGGCCGCCCCGATCTCGTGGATGAAACAGGAGCGCACCGCGCAGTCGGCGGCGTAGCGCAGGTAGACCCCCTTGCCGTAGTCGCCGGCACCGTAGTGGCGGAGCTCGAGCTGCTCGATCCTGACGTGGGAGACGCCGTCGAGGTAGAAGCCGTCCTCGAAGCGCGCCACGTGCATCGCGTGCGCCTCCGGCGAGCTGCCGTCGGTGAACTTCACCCGCAGCGCGCCGCTCGCGCTGTCGTACCAGAATCCGCCCGGGGGGCCCGCCGCGAGAGCGCGGAGCTCGGTCAGATCGGCGTAGCGGAAGAGCCGGCCGAGCTCGCTGACCACGTGGCCGGTCGCGAATCCGAGTTGCCGGCGGAAGACCCCCTGCGTCTCGGCGATCCAGGCGACCCCCGCCGCGATGGCCTCGTCGGCGCCATCGAGCACCGCGCCGGGAGCGCCGCCCCGGAAGACGATCGGCTGCGCCCCGGTTCCGGAGGACGAGACCGTCACGCTCTCGCGGTAGATCCCGGGCGCGATCGAGATCAGATCGCCGGCTTGCGCGCGGTTCGCGCTCTCCTGCACGGTGCGCAGCGGATGCGCCGGGTCGGTCCCCGGATTGCCGTCGTCGCCGTCCGGCGCGACGTACAGCGTGCGCAGCGTCGGCTCGGCGAGGAGCGCCGGTCGGGTCGCGAAGGAGACGGTCTGGCTCGGCGATCCGGTCACCCCGTCAGGGTCGGCGAGCGTGACGCGCGCTTGCCAGTCGCCTCCGGGGGTCAGTCCGAAGAGACTGCCGACGAAGCGGGTCGGACCGATGCGCACCAGGGGATACGCGAAGTGGAAAACCGGCTCGCCCGCCCGACGCCACTCGAGCGTCGCCGAGCTGTCGAAGTCCACGTCGCCGGCGAGGGTCGCCACGATTCCGGCGGCGTGGAAGTTGCCGTACGGGGCGACACCGACCAGCGTCGCCGAAGTCTGCGCCCGGACGCTCGCGACGACGAGGAGGAGGCCAGCGACGGTCGTGGCGGCGATGTTCGGGCGGCGACACATGGCGTTTGCTCGGGCACGCTCAAGCTAGCGCTCGGAGCGCGGCGGGGATGTTGTCCGCTGCACAGTCAGCGTCCGCCTGACCGCCGGGTCCCGCGGCGGCAAGGGGCTCCGGGTTGCCCCGCAGAGAGGTTCCTTCTAGGCTGGACGTCGAGCCATGTGCGGACGCTACGTGCTCACCACGCCCGGCGAGGTCCTGGCGCAGCTCTTCGAGTTGCCGGCGGCTCCGGCGCTCGCGCCGCGCTACAACATCGCGCCGACCCAGCCGGTCCCGATCGTCCGCGCCGCGGAGTCCGGCGAGCGCGAGCTCGCGCTCGTCCACTGGGGCTTGATTCCGCATTGGGCGAAGGAACGCGAGATCGGCAACCGGATGATCAACGCCCGGGCCGAGACGCTCGCCGAGAAGCCGGCATTCCGGGATTCGTTCCGCAAGCGGCGCTGCCTGATTCCGGCGAGCGGCTTCTTCGAGTGGAAACTGGAGGGCAAGGCGAAACAGCCTTACCTCCTGCGGCTGCGCGGCGGCGCGCCGTTCGCTTTCGCGGGACTCTGGTCGCGCTGGCGCGAACCGGGGCACGGCGAGGAGGGCGTCGTCGACTCCTGCGCGATCGTCACCACCTCGCCCAACGAGCTCGCCGCGACGGTGCACGATCGAATGCCGGCGATGCTCCCCGCCGGGGATTACGCGGCTTGGCTCGACCCCACGACCGGCGTCGAGCGCCTGGCCGCGCTGCTCGCTCCGTTCGCCGCCGCGGCGATGGAGGCCTTCCCGGTTTCGACCTGGGTCAACAGCCCGGCGCACGACGACGCCGGCTGCCTCCGACCGCTCGCCCGCTGAACCGCTGATCAGGCGCGGCGCAGGGTCTGCGAGATCTCGATCGCCTCGCCGAGGTTCTCGAGGGTGATCATGCCGAGCAGGCCGTTCTCGGCGGCGACCAGCAGCGGTTGCATCGGGCGGGCCTGGAGCAGGCGGAGCACCTCCTCGAGCGGCAGGTCGGGGTCGACCAGCTGCGGCTCGCGATCCATCACCTCGAGCACCGCGAGCTCGCGGCCGCCCGACGCCAACCCCGCGAGCAGGGCGCCTCGGTGCATCAGGCCGGCGATCCGCCCCCAGGCGTCGAGCACCGGGAAGTCCTGCTGGTGGGTGGCGACGAGGAGGTCGGCCGCCCGGCCGAGCGGATCCTGCGGCGCCAGCGACTCGAAGTGGGTGATCATCGCGTCGCGCGCCTTGAGCCCGCGCACCGCCGACCGATTGCGCTCGTACGCCGCCTCCTGGCCGGCGCCCATGAAGATGAAGAAGGCGATGAGCAGCAGGAACGGCTTGAGCGGCGGGAGGAAGGCGTAGATCGCCAGGAGCACGGCCATCCCCTGCCCCACGGCGGCGGCGATCCGGGTCGCCTTCGTCTGGCCCATCGCCATGGCGAGCGTGGCGCGAAGCACTCGGCCGCCGTCCATCGGGAACGCCGGAATGAGATTGAACAGCACCAGCATCAGGTTGGTCCACAGGAGCTGCCAGACGATGGGCGCCCGACCGACCAGGTCCTCGGGCGTCAGGGGTGCCTGGGAGCGGCTCACCAAGAGGACGATGCCGAGCGCCCCGGCCAGCACGACGTTGACCGCCGGGCCGGCGAGGGCGATCAGCAGCTCCGCCTTCCCCGAGGGGATCCGCTCCAGCCGGGCGACGCCGCCGATCGGGTAGAGCACGATCTCGCGCGTCTCGACGCCGAAGCGCCGCGCCATGGCGGCATGGCCGAGCTCGTGCAGCACCACGCATCCGAAGAGCAGGAGCAGGAAGACCACGCCGCCGAGAAACCCCTCGCCCCGCCCGGCCGAGAGGGTGCCGAACCAGATCAGCAGGAGCAGGAAGGTGAAGTGGATCCGGATCGGGATGCCGAGGGCGGTGCCGATCCGGAGCGAACCGGAGCTCGCCGCGCTGGGCGCGGAACGGGAGGGTTCCTTCGGGCTCATCCGCGTCGCCTAGGTTACCAGCCGCAGACCTCGCCTCGATTCTGCTCGTCGAGCCAGCTCTTGAGGGGGGCGAAGTAGTCGAGGATGGCGGTGGCGTCCATCGAGCGCTCCCCGGTCAGCGCGGCGAGCGCCTCCGGCCAGGGCTGCGAGGCGCCCATCAACATCATCTTCTCGAGGCGCTCGCCCGCCGCCCGCGATCCATAGATCGAAGCGCGGTTGAGCGGCCCCGGCTCGCCCGCTGCGGCGGCGAGCGCGCGGTGGAACTGGAACTGCAGGATGTCGGCCAGGAAGTAGCGCATGTAGGGCGTGTTGCCCGGCACGTGGTACTTGGCGCCGGGATCGAAATCGGCCTCGCTGCGCGGCGAGGGCGGCACCACGCCCTGGTACTTGAGCTTCAGGTCCCACCACGCCTGGTTGTACCTCGCCGGCGGGATCTCGCCCGAGAAGACGCCCCAACGCCACTGGTCGATGATCAGACCGAACGGCAGGAAGGCCACCTTGTCGAGCGCCAGGCGCAGCTGCAGCGCGATGTCCGCGGAGGCCGGAGGCTCCTGGTCGATCAAGCCGATGGTCTTCAGGTACTTGGGCGTCACCGAGAGCGCGATGGTGTCGCCCAGCGCCTCGTGGAAGCCGTCGTTGGCGCCGTCGCGGAAGAGCGCCGCCTGCGTGTTGTGCGCCCGCTGATAGAAGTTGTGGCCGAGCTCGTGGTGAATCACGTCGAAGTCCTCGGCATCGACCTCGATGCACATCTTGATGCGCAGATCGTCCGGCTGCTCGACCGTCCAGGCGCTGGCGTGACAGACCACGTCGCGATCGCGTGGCTTGGTGAACAGCGAGCGGGTCCAGAAGGTCGCGGGAAGGGGCGCCAGGCCGAGCGAGGTGAAGAAGCGCTCGCCGGTCTCGACCATCTGGCGGGCGTCGTAGCCCTTGGCCTGCAGGCGGTCGGTCACCGAGTAGCCCGGATCGACCGCGTTCGCCGGCTTGACCAGGTCGTAGATACCGCCCCACTGCTGCGCCCATAGGTTGCCCAGCAGGTGGGCGGGGATCGGCTTGCCCGGCGGCACGACGTCGGCGCCGTAGACCTCCGTCAGGCGGGAGCGCACGTAGCAGTGCAGCGCGTCGTAGAGCGGCTTGACCTGCAGCCAGAGGCGATCCAGCTCGGCCGCGAACGCCTCGGGCGGCATGTCGTACTTGGCACGCCAGAGCTCGCCGAGGTCGGCGAAACCGAGCTCGCGCGCGCCGGCGTTGCCCAGCTCGACGAAGCGCTGGTACTTGGCCCGCATCGGCGGGGCGATGGCGTGCCAGCCGGCCCACAGCGCCGCCAACTCCCGCGGATCCCGCGAGCTGGTCAGCAGGTTCGAGATCTGATCGACGTCGAGGCAGTCGCCGCCCTGCGGCGGACAGTACTTGCCGCGGCCGTACATCCCTTCGAGCTCGGCGGCGAGCTGGGTCAGCTCCGCGCGCTGGGCGGCGTCCGAGGGCGCCGGGAGCACCAGCGCGGTCTTGAGCAGCAGCATCTTGCGCGCCAGCTCCGGGGGGAGCGCCAGGCCGTCGAATCGGGTCGCATCGCGCGCCAGCTGCATGTTCGCGGCGATCACCGCCTCGTTGGCCGTCGCGGCGAGTTTCTCGGTGTCCTCGGTGATGAAGTTGGACTGCACCCACATGGCGCGGTCGCGCGCCACCCAGAGCTCGAGCAGGCGCGCCTCCGCCGCGTCCATGAACTGCTGCGCCTCGGCCGCCGTGGGCGCCGAGAGAGCCGCCGGCGCGGGGCTGGCGGCGACGAGGATCGTCAGGGCGAGAGCGATCGGTCCGATCGCGCGCGGCCCTGGGAAGGTGAGTTGCCGGTTGCTTTGCATCCTGTCCTCCGTGATGAGGGGTGGAGCTGGGAGTGAGTCGCGCGCGCTCAGAGCCGGTTCAGGAACTCGGCCAACCGGGAGAGTCCAGCGCTCAGCTTCTCGCGCGAGCAGGCGAAAGAGATGCGGATGTGCGCGTCGCCGCCGAAGGCGGAGCCGGAGACCACGGCGACGCGGGCCTCCTCGAGCAGCCGTTCGGCGAAGGCATCGGCGTCGGGGATCGCCTTGCCGAACCAGCCCGAGACGTCGGGAAAAGCGAAGAGGGCCCCCTTGGGGGGGAGACAGTGGATCCTGGGCAGACGATTCAGGATCGGAATCACCAGGTCGCGTCGCTCCTGGTACTCGGCGACCATGGCCTCGACGTCGCGCTGCGCGCCCTCGAGGGCAGCGAGCGCGCCGACCATCGCGAAAGAGGTCGCATTCGAGGTGGCGTGCCCCTGGATGGCCGCGGCGGCATCGACGATGGGTCGAGGGCCCAGGAGGTACCCCAGCCGCCAGCCGGTCATCGCGAAGGTCTTGGAGAAGGACCCGACCACCACCACGCTGTTCGGGAAGCGCGCGGCGAGATCCGCCGCCGAGGCGTGCGGCCGCCCGTCGTAGACGAAGCCGTCGTAGGTCTCGTCGGAGATCACCAGGACGCCTTGCTCGGCGCACCCCTCGACGATGGTGGCGAACCCTTCGGACTCGATCAGGCCGCCGGTCGGATTGCACGGCGAGTTGAGGATCACCGCACGGGTGCGCGGCCCGATCGCCGCGAGGATCGCGCCCGGATGGACGGCGAAACCCTCTCCGCCGCGAGTCGGGACCTCCACCACCCGGGCGCCGGCGAATCGGATCTGCTCCGGGATGCTCACCCAGGCGGGGGTGTGGACGACGACCTCGTCCCCCTCCTCGAAGAGAGCGAGCGAGAGCTCGAAGAGCGCTCCCTTGCCGCCCACCGTGACCAGGGTCTGCTCGGCGGTCCAGGGTGCGCCGTGCCGTTCCGCATAGCGCCTGGCGAGCGCCTCCCGGAGCGCCGGGATGCCGTTGTTCTGGGTGTACTTGGTGAACCCCTCGGCGAGCGCCCGCCGCGCCGCCTCGACGGCCACCGGCGGGGAGGGAAAGTCGGGCTCGCCCGCCGCGAAGTCGATGACGTCGATCCCCTGCGCCTTCATCTGCAGCACCCGGCGAGTGGCTTTCAGCGTCGCCGACTCCGCGATGCCTCGCACTCGGGCCGTCAGGTGCATGGTTTGCATGGTATCATCGCGATCGCGCCCAAATGGCCGGTCTCGGGGTCGCGGAATCCATGAAAACTGCGCTCGTACCTCTGCTCTCAGCGGTTCTCTACCTCGCCGGGCCGCACCCGGTCGAGGCCGCCGCGGTGTGGCTCGACCAGCCCGACACGGCCTTCGCCGAAGCCAAGCGGAGCGGCAAGGTGGTGCTCGTCGACCTCTACGCCGACTGGTGCGGCTGGTGCAAGGTGATGGAGCGCGACGTCTTCTCGACGCCCGAGTTCCAGGCTTACGCCGAGCGCTTCGTGCTCCTGCGGGTCGACGTCGAGGATGGCGGCGCCGGCAGCGAGATTCAGCGCCGCTTCCAGGCCAACTCCCTGCCGACCCTCCTGCTGCTCGACGCCAACCGCGCCCTGGTCGGCGAGGTGGAGGGCTTCCTGCCCACCGCCCGCCTGCTGGCGCGGCTCGACGGGGAGCTGCGCACGCACCGCGCGGCGATCGCCGCGTTCGACCGGGCGCTCGCCGGCAGCGATCCGGCGGCCTGGCAGGCGCAGGCCCGCGCCGCGCACCAACGGGGGGATGGCGAGCGGGCGGCGAAGCTCTTCGAGAAGCTGATCGCGCAGGGTGGGCTCACCGGGGACGATCTCGCCTGGGCGCGTCTGCAGCTCGCCGACAGCCACCGCCTCGCCGGCCGATTCGCCGACGCCGAGCGGACGCTCGGCGAGCTGGTCGCGAACCTCGCCGCGGCCGCCAATCCGAAGATCCGGGAGCGGGCCGATCTGCTCAAGCTCTACCTGGCGCGCGAGCGGCGCGACTGCGCCGCGGCGGCCGGCGCACTCGCGGAGTTCGAGAAGGGACACCCCAACAGCCCCCTGCTCGCCGACGCCCGCCGCGCCTACCGCGCGCTGCAGTCCGACTCGACCGCGCAGTGCTCGTGACGGGCGCCTTGGCGCCTCGCCGCCGGTGGGCCGGATGGGCCGCGGTCTGGGCCCTCGCGGTCACACCGCTCGCCGCCCAGTTCGGCCCGGCCGAGGTGCGCCCGCCGACGCAGAAAGCTTCCTTCGAGCTCGCCACCGACCGCACGGCCCACCGCCCCGGAGAAACGGCGCGGCTGGTCGCCCGCGTCGAGGTGGAAGACGGTTGGCACGTGCAGGCGAACGTTCCCACCTACGACTACCTGATCCCCACGGTCCTCACTTTGGAGGCGCCGGCCGGCTGGACGGTCGGCGAGGTCGCCTATCCGGCGCCCCGGTTCTGGAAATTCGCCTTCGCCGAGGACGAGCTCGCGGTCTTCGAGCACCGCTTCCGGCTGTTCGCCGAGATCGCGATCCCCGGCGACGCCCTGGCGGGCGCTCACCAGGTGGCTGCGCGGCTGCGCTATCAGGCCTGCAACGACCGGCTCTGTCTCGCCCCCGTGGAGGCCCGGGCGACGCTCGAGCTCCGCGTCGGAGAGGGCGGAGAACCGGCCAACGCGGAGCTCTTCACCGCCGACGAGCCGTCGCCGCCGCAGCCTTCCGCTCCCCCGGCACCCGGCCGCTCGCTCGGCCTGATGCTGCTCCTGGGACTCCTCGGTGGATTGATCCTCAACGGGATGCCCTGCGTCCTGCCGATTCTCTCGCTCAAGATCTTCGGTCTGGCCAAGGCGTCGGGGCAGGCGCGCGCCGCGGTGCGCGCCGGAGCCTTGGCGACCGCGGCGGGCATCCTGGTGTCGTTCTGGGCGCTCGCCGGCGCGGCGATCCTCGCGCAGGAGGCCGGCGCGGCGGTGGGCTGGGGCGTGCAGTTCCAGCAGCCGGGCTTCGTCGCCTTCCTCGCCCTGGTCGTCCTGCTCTTCTCGCTCAATCTCTGGG
>CAYZWR010000028.1:0-31270 GCA_964481735.1 uncultured Thermoanaerobaculia bacterium | reverse complement strand
CGGAGGTGAGGTAGAGGTTCTTGGCGAGCTGCTGGGTGACCGTCGATCCCCCCTGCGCGACTTCGCCACCCCGCAGGTTGACCCAGAGCGCCCGCAGAATGCCGGTGAGCGAGATCCCCGGGTGCTCGAAGAAGGCGGCGTCCTCGGCGGCGAGCACGGCGCGGACCGCTTCCGGGGCGATCTCGCCGAGCGGAGTCGGCCGCAGCTCCCGGAGATCGGGTCCGTAGAAGGTCGCGAGCAAGACCGGATCGAGCAGCGCTTCGCGGGCCGGCTTGCCGGCCAGCGCCAGGCCGATCACCCGGCGGCCGGCGAAGTCGACCACCAGGAGATCCCCTCCGCGGTCGGCGCCGAGCGCCGGGAAGCGCCGGCGGAGCACCGCCAGCCGCTCGCCACCGAGGTGATAGGTCCCCGGCACGAGATCCCCTCCGGCCGCGGCGCGGTAGCGTCGGGCATCGAGCTCCCGAACCAGCGCCTCCGGCGACAGCTCCTCGCCCACCGCGACCCGGAAGGGGCGCGCGTAGAGGCGGGAAGGTTGCGCCGTGGGCAGGGCGGCGAACTCGCCGGAGAGGCGCCAGTAGGGCCAGACGTACCAGACCGCGGCCGCGGCGATGAGCAACCCGCAGCCGGCGAAGATCTTGGCGAGTCGTCCGTCACGCCGGCGCAGCAGCCGCGAGAAGGTCCTGCCGAGGGGGCCGACCGGCCGGCCACGCTTCGCCATGCGCGAATTGTAGCGGTCGCCGATGGGCTATTCTCGCCCTGCCGGCACAGCCACGAAAGGAGTCACCATGTCCGTCGCCAAGGTCATCGAGATCACCTCCTCGTCCGCGAAGAGCTTCGAAGACGCGATCCGCGTCGGCGTCGAACGTGCCCACAAGACGGTCGACAACGTCTCCGGGGCGTGGATCTCCGAGCAGAAGGTCGTGGTCACGAAGGGCAAGATCACGGAGTTCCGGGTCACCATGCGGGTGACTTTCCTGCTCAAGGGCTGAGCCGGCCGCGGCGCTCGCCGGTGCTATCCTGACCGCCGACGTCGTGAGCAACGACCGCCACCCCGCAGGACCTTCCTCGTCCGGCTCGGACGAGCTCTGGCCGCGAGATCCTCAGCTCGCGCGGTCGATCTCGGACGTCATCGTCACCCTGACGCTCGACCTGCGGCCGCTCTCGGTCACTCCTTCGGTCGAGCGCCTGCTCGGCCTCACGCCGCACCAGTTCGTCGGCCGCCCGCTGCGCGAGTTGATGGCGCCGCAGTCGGCCGCGATCGCCGAGGCGGCGCTCGCCGAGGAGCTCGCCCGCGAATCCGATCCGGCCGCCGACCCGCTGCGCTCGCGCACCCTCGACCTCGAGCTGCGCAAGAGCGACGGGACGTTCGTCTGGAGCGAAGCCCAGGTGAGCTTCGTCCGTTCGGGCGATGGCCGTCCGTCCGCCGTCGCCGCGGTCGTGCGCGACATCTCGGCCTGGCGCGCGGCCCAGGAGCGGGTGCGCGAGAGCGAGGAGCGGCTGCGCCAGATCATCGATCTCGTTCCGCATTTCGTCTTCGCCAAGGACCGCGAGGGGCGCTTCCTGCTGGTCAACCGGGCGATCGCCGAGGCCTACGGCACCACCGTCGAGGAGCTCACCGGCCGGACCGACGCCGACTTCGCACGCTCGCCAGAGGAGGTGCGTCACTTCCGCAGCGACGACCTCGAGGTGATCGAGAGCGGCCGGCCGAAGCTCATTCCCGAGGAGCGGATCACCGACGCGCGAGGCAACGTGCGCTGGCTCCAGACGGTGAAGATCCCGTTCACCACCGCGGGCAGCGGGTTGCCGGCGGTGCTCGGAGTCGCCACCGACATCAGCGAGCGGCGGCACGCCGAGGAGCGGCTGCGCGCCAGCGAGGAGCAGCTGCGCCACGACCAGAAGATGCGCGCCATCGGCCAGCTCGCCGGTGGCGTGGCGCACGACTTCAACAACCTCCTGACGGTCATCCTGGGCAACGTGCAGACCATGCTCGATGCGCTCGCCCCGGGGGCGCAGTGGCGCAGCCAGGTCGAACAGATCGGGCACGCGGCCGAGCGCGCGGCGGCGCTCACCCGCCAGCTGCTCGCCTTCAGCCGCAAGCAGCTCCTGACGCCGGTCGAGCTCGAGCTCGACGGCGTCGTGCGCGAGACCGAGCAGATGCTGCGCCGCCTGATCGGCGAGCCGATCGCCCTGTCGACCGCTCTCGCCGCTCCCTACGAGCGGGTGCGCATCGATCGCGGGCAGCTCGACCAGATCCTCTTCAACCTGACGGTCAACGCGCGCGACGCCATGCCGGAGGGCGGCTCGATCCGCTTCGAGACCGCGGTCGAGACGCTCACCGGCCGCGCGGCCGCCGAGCTGGCCGTGGAACCCGGCGACTATCTCCGTCTCGCCGTGGTCGATTCCGGCGCGGGCATGGATCGCGAGACGCGCGACCGGGCCTTCGAGCCCTTCTTCACCACCAAGCCCGGGGGCACCGGTCTCGGTCTCTCGACGGTCTACGCCATCGTGCACGGCTGCGGCGGCGCCATCGCGATGACCACCTCGCCCGGCCGCGGGACGCGGGTGGAGGTCTACCTGCCGAGAATCGCCTGGCCCGCGGTTGCGGCCGCGGACGCGACGCCGGCGCAGCCGCCCCGCGGCGGGGAGACCGTGCTGGTGGTCGAGGACGAGGCGGCCATCCGCCAGCTGCTCCAGGTCACCCTCGACACCTACGGCTACCGGGTGCTGCAGGCGCCGGACGGCGAGTCCGCGCTCCAGCGGCTCGCCGGCTCGAGTGAGCCGGTCGATCTGCTGCTCACCGACGTGGTGCTGCCGGGGATGAGCGGTCCGAAGCTCGCCGAGACCCTGGCGGGCGAGCGTGGGAACCTCGCCGTGCTCTTCATGTCGGGCTATCCCCAGGACATGCTCGGCGGCAGGCCGGAGTTGCCGGCGCACGTCGCCTTCATCGCCAAGCCCTTCAAGCCGCGAGATCTGGCGGCACGCGTGCGCGAAGTCCTCGACGCCCGTGGGCGCGCGGGCCGCGACCCGGCCTAGAGGGGCAACGTCCGCTGCAGGCGCGGCGCCCGGCGGGCGCCGCGCGCCCGTTCGAAGGCGTAGCCGTAGCGCAGCAGTCGACCCTCGCTCCACGCCGGCCCCATGAAGGAGAGCCCCCAGGGGAGTCCGTGCACTTCGCCGGCCGGCACCGTCAGGTGCGGATAGCCGGCCACCGCGCAGGGGCTGGTCGCCGAGCCGCCGTAGTGGTCGCCGTTCACCCAGTCGGTGAGATAGGCCGGTCCGGCCGTCGGGCAGACCAGGGCGTCGAGGCGATGCCCGGCCAGCACGGCATCGAGACCCTCCGTCCGCGCCAGCCTGCGGCAGGTCGAGAGCGCTTCGAGGTAGCTCGGCTCGGTGAGCGGCCCCTTGGCCTCGGCGGCGACGAAGATCTCCTGCCCGAACCAGGGCATCTCGCGCGCCGCGTTCACCTCGTTCCAGGCGATCAGCTCGCCCAGGGTGCGCGGCTGGCCGTTCGCCGGCAAGCCGGCGAGGTAGGCGTTGAGGCCGTGCTTGAACTCGTAGAGCAGCACGGTGTACTCGGCGTCGTCGAACTCGCCCCGGTGCGGGATCTCGGCCGGATCGACGAGCTCGGCGCCGAGCGCTCTCAGCAGATCGAGCACCGCGCCCATCTGGCGATCGACCTCCGGATGCCAGCCGAAGTAGTTGCGCGCCACGCCCAGGCGCACGCCGGCGAGGCCGCGCGGGTCGAGCGCGAGGGTGGCGTAGTCGTTCTCGGAATGACCCGCCGCGGCGGCGGTCGCTGGATCGAGCAGGTCGGTGCCGGCGAGCGCACCGAGCAGCAGCGCTGCGTCCGTCACGGTGCGGGTCATCGGACCGGCGGTATCCTGAGTCGCCGAGATCGGAATGATGCCGCGCCGCGAGACCAGACCCACGGTCGGCTTCAGCCCCACCAGCCCGCAGAAAGCGGCCGGACAAGTGATCGAGCCGTCGGTCTCGGTGCCGATGCCGAGCGCCGCGAGGTTGGCCGAGAGCGCCGCGCCGGTGCCCGACGAGGAGCCGCAAGGATTGCGATCCAGCGCGTAGGGGTTGCGCACCTGGCCGCCCCTTCCGCTCCAGCCCGAGGTCGAGCGGGTGGAGCGGAAGTTGGCCCATTCGGAGAGATTCGTCTTGGCGAGCAGCACCGCGCCGGCGGCGCGCAACCGCTCCACCAAGTGGGCGTCGCGCGCGGCGGTCGACTCGGCCAGGGCGAGCGACCCGGCGGTGGTCCGCAGGCGGTCGGCGGTGTCGATGTTGTCCTTGATCACCACCGGGATGCCGTGCAGCGGTCCGCGCAACTTGCCGCTCCGGCGCTCCCCATCGAGCGCCTCGGCAATCGCGAGCGCCTCCGGATTGGTCTCGGCGATCGAGCGCAGGCCGTCCGGCCCGGCGTCGAGGGCCGCGATGCGCTCCAGGTAGAGCTCGACCAGGCGTCGCGAGCTCCAGCGTCCCTCGCGGAGGCCGCGCTGCAGGTCGGGGACGGTGAGCTCCGCGAGCTCGAAGGACGGCGCCGGCGGCGGGCTCGCGGGGCCCGCCGCGGCAGCCGGCGTGGCGTCGAGCGGGCCGAGCCCCGCAGCGCCCAGCGCCGCCCCGCCGATCGTACCCAGCGCTTCCCGACGCGAAAGTCCCGCCGGCTCCTGCTCGTCGCGCACGGTCATCGATCCCTCCCCGGCCGCGGCGCGGCCGCTCGCCGCGGTCGACTTCAGGACGAGAGCTCGTCGAGCGTCGCCACCAGGAGTCGCCAGTAACCCTCGACCGACGGGATGCGGACGCGCTCGTCGGGCGAGTGTGGGTGCTCGATCTGGGGTCCGATCGAGATCATGTCGATCCCCGGCAGTTTCTCGCCGATCAGGCCGCACTCGAGTCCGGCGTGGATGGCGCGGATCTCGGCCTCCTTGCCCAGCGTCGCGACGTGGACCCGTTTGAGGATGGCGAGCAGCTCCGATTCCATGTCCGGCTTCCAGCCCGGATAGCCCTCGCTCTGCTTCGCCTCGCCGCCGGCCAGGTCGGCGAAGGCGGCGATCTTCGACTGGGTGGCGCGCAGCGCCGTCATCACCGAGCTGCGGTTGCTCTGGTGGATCCTGAGGCTCGTCTCCTCGGTGCGCACCTTGGCGAGATTGGTGCTGGTCTCGACCAGACCGGGAATGTCGTGGCTCATGGCGAGCACGCCGTGGGGAAGCGCGGCGAGCAGCGCCAGACAGCGCAACGCGGTCGCGTCCGACCAGACCTCGGCGGGGACCTCGGCCGCGGCGAAGTCGACCCGGATCCCCGACTCGATGCCGGCGAATTCCGCGCCCAGCGTCGTCGCCTGGGCTTCGAGCGCGGCCCGCAGGCGAGCGACGTCGGCGGCGGCGACGCGCAGGACCGCCGTGGCCTCGCGCGGGATGGCATTGTGCATGTTGCCCCCTTCGAGCCGCACCATCTCGAACTCGAACTCGTCATAGAGGGCATACAGCGCGCGCGCCAGCAGCGAGATGGCGTTGCCGCGCTGCAAGTGGATGTCGACGCCGGAGTGCCCCCCCTTGAATCCGGAGAGCTTGACCGCGAGCGCCGTCAGGCCCTCGGCGCCGAACATCTTCTCGAGCGGAATCGCGAGATCGGTACCGGCGCCGCCGGCGCAACCGACGTAGAGCGCGCCCTCCTCCTCGGTGTCGAGGTTGATCAACCGACGCGCCGAGACGAGCTTCGCATCGAGCTCCGCGGCCCCGGTCAACCCGGTCTCCTCGTCGATCGTGAAGAGCAGCTCGAGCGGGCCGTGCGCCAGGTCCTTGGCCTCGGCCACCGCCAGCATCGAGGCGACGCCGATGCCGTTGTCGGAGCCGAGGGTGGTGCCGCTCGCGTAGAGGTAGTCGGCGACCCGGCGCGGCTTCAGGGCGTCCTTCGTGAAATCGAACTCGACGTCGGAGTTCTTTTCGCAGACCATGTCGAGGTGCGACTGGAGAGCCAGGGCCGGCGCCTTCTCGCGCCCCTTCGAAGCGGGTTTGCGCACCACCACGTTGCCGATCGCGTCGACTTCGTGCGGGAGTCCGGCGCGCTCGGCGACGCCGAGGACATACTGGCGCATCGCGGCTTCGTTCTTGGAGCCGCGGGGAATGGTCAGGATCTGGTCGAAGTGGCGCCAGAGAGCCTTGGGTTCGAGTTCGGAGACGAAGGTAGTCATGACGTCATTCTACCCGCGCCCCGAAGGGAGGCGCAGGCCGCCCCGCGGAAGGCGAGGCGGCCGGCGTCCCGGGAGCTCAGCGAGCGTACCGGGCCGAGCCGAACCCGAGCATCGGGTAGAAGATCATCGGCAGGATCGCGAGACCGATGCCGAACCCGGTTCCCTGACCGAACTTCCTGGCGATGTCGAGCGAGACGAGGATGGCGATGACGAAGTTCACCACCGGGATCAGGAAGAGCAGGAACCACCAGAGCGGGCGGCCGGCGATCTTGAGCAGCACGAGGCAGTTGTAGATCGGGATGATCGAGGCCCAACCCGGCTCCCCCGCCTTGACGAAGACTTTCCAGAATCCGACGACGATCAAGATCATCACGGCGAGCCAGACGAACATGAAGGCGCCGCCGAAAAGCGCCCCCAACGGTCCCGCCGCGGGTTGATCCTGCACTTGCGCCAGCATGAACAGAGACGTGAGCATCGCGGTGTCCCCCCCTTTGCCGCGTCGACCGGCGGCGGCGCGACGCCGCGGAATGCGGCCGCCCGTGCCCCTGCCGGAGAGTTCCCTGGTGATGCCTTCGCTGGAGACTACGACGAATCGGAGCTTCAGGTGACAGGCGCCCGGGCTTCGCGTCAGCCCGGCGGCAACGCGACGCCGTTCGGCCAGAGGAGCCAGAGCCGGACCGGCTGCTTCATGCGGCCGGCGAGCTCCTCCGCCGCCGCGCCGGGGCCCCAGAACAGATCGCCGCGCAGCGGCCCCTGAATCGCCCCACCGGTGTCCTGCGCCACCACCAGCCGGCGCAGCGGCACCTCGCTCGGCTGGCCGAGCTCGGGAGCGGCCGGCAGGGTGCTGTCGATCCAGATCGGCAGGCCGTAGGGCAGGAACCTCGGATCGACCGCCAGCGACCGGCCCGGCGTGAGCTCGACGCCGGAGGAGCCGACCGCCTCGCCGGGCAGGACCCGGAAGAAGACGTAGGACCGATTCCGGTTCATCACTTCGGCGGCGCGCGCCGGGTTGTCCCGCAGCCACTGCCGGATCGTCTGCAGCGAGACCTTCTCCCGGTCGAGCTCGCCGGCGTCGATCAGGGTCCGCCCGATCGCCGTGTAGTCGTGCCCGTTCTGCGCGGCGTAGCCGACCCGAACCAGCGTGCCGTCGGCGAGGCGAACCCGCCCCGAACCCTGGATCTGGAGGAAGAAGAGGGCGACCGGATCGTCCACCCAGAGCATCTCCAGCCCTTTGCCGGCGAGCGCGCCGCCCTCGATCTCGCCGCGATCCCAGTAGGGCCGAAAGCGCCCGCCACGCACCATCCCGGAGATCTTCCGTCCCGCCAGATCCCGCTTGAAGTCGCCGAGATCGACCAGCTGGATGTCGCGCGGCGCGAGGTAGAGCGGATGGACGAACGGCGCCTTCCTGCGGCGCGCGCCCCGCAACTCGGGAACGTAGTAACCGGTCAGCAACCCCTCGCGCTCGGCGTTGTTGGACAGCTCCAGCGGGGAAAAGAGCTCGGTCAAGAGGGCCCGCGCCGCGGCGGCGTCGCCAGGAGGCACCGCCGCCGCGCGCGCGCAGAGCGCCCGCCAGACCTCGGCCGCGCGTCCAAGCTCCCGCCCGAGCTCGCCGCCCGCGTTCTCTCCCAGCCGCCCCCTGCAGGATGCCCCGAGGGCCACCAGCGCCTCGTCGACGCGATCCGTGTCCCAGCCCGGGAGGTCGGCCCAAGAGACCGCCCGGACGACCAGACGGTCCTCCGTCGGCCCCTCCGGCGCGGGGCGCGCGGTGGGGACCTCGATCGCCACCACCGGACGCTTCAGCTCGCGGAGCGCCCAGAGGGCGACGGCGAGCGAACCCACGGCAAGCGCCGTCGCGACGAGCGCCAGCGTGCGCCAGGCCGGGGATGGCGGTCGGTGGGAGGCGGAGCGACGATCCTCGGGAGGTGGCGTCAACCTAGAGCTTGAGCACCATCAGGGTCATGTCATGGGCATTGCCATCGGGATCGGCACCGTAGCCTGGCACTTCGTACTTGCGGAAACCGTGCTCGGCGAGCACCCGGATGGCATCGGCCTCGAGGTCGGAGATGAGCATGCAGTTCAGGTGGCGCAGGCCGTTGGCCCGCGCGGTCGCGATGAAGTGGTTGACCATCAGCGAGCCCAGGCCGGCGCCGCGAAACGCCGGATCGAGCGTCCACTTGATGCGCGCCGCGAGCCGCAAGGGGCCGTGCGGCCGCCGGTGGAGGGTGGCGTCCGCCACGATCCTGCCGCCGTCGAGCGCGAGCAGGGGGAAGACCTTCTCGTAGTCGAGCTCGCGCCCCCAGCGCTCGATCACGGAGCGATCCCCCACCCGGTCCCAGGCGAACCGGCGAGCGTCCTCGGGCAGGCGCTGGAAGAAGTCGTGGAGCGCCGGCACGTCCTTCCTGGTGAACGGACGCAAGAGCACGCGGCGACCATCCCTGAGGACGGCCTCCTGCGGGAAACGATGCGGCATGGATCCTCCTCCTTGAGGCTCCCCTCGGAGCGTCCCCAGCCTACCAAACCGCAGCCGGGCGCGGACTTCGATAGACTTCACCCCTCGCCCGATTCCGGGCCGGCGATCGACGCCACTCCGCTCAAGCGAAAGGACCCTCGATGAAGATCCGCACGTTGCTGTCCGTCTTGCTGCTCGCCTCCTTCCTGATCCCGCTCGCCGCGGCGGCGCAGACGCCGGCGCCGGCGAGCGAGGACGAGAAGACCGTCTACGCCGTGGGCCTGATGCTCTGGCGCAACCTCTCGGCGCTCGATCTCTCGGAGGCCGAGCTCGCGCTGGTGCTGCGCGGGATCACCGACGCCCGCGCCGGCGCGCCGGCGGTTCCGCTCGAGGAGTACGGTCCGAAGGTCCAGGCCCTCGCGCAGGCGCGCAGCGAGAAGCGCGCCGCGAGCGAGAAGGTCAAGGGCAAGGCCTATCTCGACCAGGCCGCCGCCGAGAAGGGCGCGGTCAAGACGGACTCCGGCTTGGTGTACCTCGAGACCGTCGCCGGCACGGGCGCTTCCCCGACCGCCACCGACAAGGTCAAGGTGCACTATCGCGGCACGCTCACCGACGGCACCGAGTTCGACAGCTCGATCGCGCGCGGCCAGCCGGCCGAGTTCCCGCTCAATCAGGTGATCCCCTGCTGGACCGAGGGGCTGCAGAAGATGAAAGTGGGCGGCAAGGCAAAGCTCGTCTGCCCCTCGGACATCGCCTACGGCGACCGGGGCCGTCCGTCGATCCCGCCGGGCGCGACGCTGGTCTTCGAGGTCGAGCTGATCGAGATCGTCAAGTAGCGCGCTGGGCAGGCACCGCCCTGGCCGCTCTCGGCGGAGCGTTTTCAGGCTGTTCGGCCCGGCACGTACCAGATCGGGCAGTGCGCCTCGTGCAGCACCTGGCGCGAAGTGTCGCGGGTGAACCAGCGGCGCAGCGGCGATCGGGCGTGCTCTCCCATCACGATGCAGACGGCGCCCAGCCGGCCTGCCGCGGCGGCGATCTCGTGGGCGGGATCGCCGACCGCGAGATGGAGGTGGACGCGAGCGCCGACCTCCGCCGGCACCAGCCCCGCGAGCCGTTGCCGCGCCGCCTCGGCCGTCGCCGGTTCCGGCTCCGTCGCCGGGCCATGCGCCGGGGCGACGTGCAGGAGGTGGACCTCGAGCGACAGGCGTCGCGACAGGTCCAGCGCCAGCTCGACCGCCGGCTTCGATTCGGCGGTGAAGTCGGTCGGGACCAGGATCGCCTGTTCCCCCGTGCCGCCCGGGTCGAAGCGTGGCAGTCGCGGCTCGACGCTCGCCTCGTGCAGGGCGAGAACGGCGCAACGGGCGCGCTCGAGCACCTGCTCGGTCACCGACGTGTGGTCATCGTCGCCGCTGCCGTGGGTGGTGAGCACCGCCAGATCGGCATTCACCGCTTCCGCCACCGCGGCGACGGCGGTCGACGCCGATCCGTGGGTGACCCGCGCTTCGGCCTCGATCCCCTCCACCATCGTGTCGAGCAACTGCTGCAGCTGCTGCTCCTCGACCACGTCGCTGGCCACCGGATGGTGCTTCTCGGCCCACATCCAGCCGATGCCGGCGCCGGCCGTGGCGCTCGTGATGTTGTGATGGAGCACCAACCGCGCCCGGAAAGCGCGGCAGAGGTCCGTCGCCACCGCGAGCTGGCGCTCCGTCGCGGGCGAGAAGTCGACGGGACAGAGAATCGTTCGGATGGCGGGCATCGCGCACCTCCGGATGGGTTGCGCAACACCTACGCCAAGGCGCCCCGAGCGGCAACGCGTCGCGGGGTGGCCCGCCCCCTCCCGGCGGGCAGGCGACCGAGCGGTTGCTAAGATAGCGGCTTCGCCGCGCCCGGCGGCGACACTCCAGTCCAGGAGAGCCCCATGCAGACGTTGCAGAGCTACCTCGCCGGACGGTGGCACGAAGCCGACCGCGACTTCCAGACCCTGGTCAATCCGTCGACCGAGGAACCGCTGGCCCGGGCCTCCGCGAGCGGGGCCGACCTCGCCGCGGCGCTCTCGTACGGGAGGCTGCGTGGCGGCACCGCGCTCGCCACCCTCACCTTCGCGCAGCGCGGCGAGATCCTCAAGGGGCTCGCCAAGCGACTGCGCGAGCAGCGCGACGAGCTCCTGGCGCTGTCGCGCGACAACAACGGCGCGACCGAATCGGATGGAGCCTTCGACGTGGACGGCGCCGGCGGCACGCTCGCCTGGTACGGCGGCCTGGGGCTGGCCCTGGGCGACGCTCGCGCCCTGCCCGACGGCGACGCGGTGGCCCTCGGCAAGGGCGACGGCTTCTGGACGCGTCACGCGCTGGTCGCCCGGCGCGGCATCGCGGTGCACATCAACGCCTTCAACTTCCCGGCCTGGGGGTTCGCGGAGAAGTTCGCCTGCGCCTTCCTCGCCGGCATGCCCGTGCTCACCAAGCCGGCGACCGCGACGGCGGCGACCGCGGCGCGCATGGTGGAGATCGCGCTCGCCAGCGGCCTCCTGCCCGAGGGGAGCCTGCAGCTCCTGGTCGGCAACGCCGGCGACCTGCTCGACCGGCTGGCCCCCGAGGACGTCGTCGCCTTCACCGGATCGGCCGCGACCGCGCTCGCTCTGCGCAGCCGCAAGGCGGTCCTCGCCGCCAACGTCCGCTTCAACGTCGAAGCCGACAGTCTGAACGCCGCCGTCCTCGGACCGGACGTCGCGCCGGGCTCCCCCACGTTCGAGAAGTTCGTCGCCGACGTGGCGCGCGAGATGACCCAGAAGGCCGGCCAGAAGTGCACCGCGGTGCGCCGCATCGTGGTTCCGGGCGAGGGCGAGGAGCCGGCGATCGAGGCCCTGGTGGCACGGCTCGCCAAGGTGGTGACCGGCCATCCGGTGGACCCCCGCGTCACCATGGGCCCGCTGGCGACGCAGGGGCAGTTGCGCGATGCCCTGGACGGCGTCGCCGAGTTGCTCGCCACCGCCAAGTTGATCCATGGCTGCGGGGCGCGCGCGCGCGGCGTCGGCGCCCCCGAGGGCAAGGGGTACTTTCTCGAGCCGACGTTGTTGCGTTCGGACCTGCCGCTCGAGAAGACCCCGATTCACTGGCGCGAGGTCTTCGCCCCGGTCGCCACCGTCCTGCCCTACGACGGCACCGCGCAACAGGCCGCCGCGATCGTCGCCTTGGGGGGCGGGACGCTGGTGAGCTCGCTCTACAGCGACGACCCGGAGTGGATCGCCGCTTACCTGGCGAGCGGCGGCAGCTTCCAGGGGCGGATCTACGTCGGGGGGGCGGGTGGCGAGGGGTTCGGTTCCGGCGCGGCGCTCCCGCCGTCGCTGCACGGCGGGCCGGGGCGGGCCGGCGGCGGCGAGGAGCTCGGCGGCATCGCCGGACTGCGCCTCTATCAGCAGCGGGTCGCCTTGCAGGGCCACCGCCAGCTCCTCGAGCGGCTCCTCGCCGGCTGACCGCCGGCTCCGGGCGAAGCCGGCCCTCCCGCGGGGTGGGTCCGTCGCCCCGAACCAGGCGTATCCTCGCAACCGGAGATCCCACGATGAGCGCGACGATCCGACCGGTCGAGTACTTCACCGTCACCGTCCACGAAGAGCCCGAGGCGGCCTACGAGCTGCTCGGCCAGCTCGCCACCAGCGGTATCAACCTACTCGCCTTCAACGCCATCCCTGCCGGGCTGCGCGCCACGCAGCTCGTCCTCTTCCCCGAGGATCGCTCGCTCCTCGAGGCGATCGCCGAGCACAAGGGGCTCGATCTCATCGGCCCCGACCGCGCGCTGCTGATCCTCGGCGACGACGAGCTGGGGGCCCTCGCCCGGATCCACCGCCAGCTCACGGCCGCTGGCGTGCATCCCTTCGCGTCGAGCGGCGTGATCGACGGCAAGGGGGGATTCGGCTACGTCGTCTACCTGCGGGGCGACGAGTTCGAGCGGGCCGCGAGGGCGCTGGGACTCTGAACCGGACCGCAGCGCTGGCGCCGGACGGGCACGGCTCGCGGCGCCTTGGTAGACTCCGGCGGTCCGCGTGACCGGGCCGGGGCCGGCCGGCCACGCTCCCTCGCGAGAGACCCGATGAGCTCGATCGCGGCCGAAGCCGCCCGCCGCCGCACGTTCGCCATCATCAGCCACCCGGACGCCGGGAAGACCACGCTCACCGAGAAGCTGCTGCTCTACGGCGGCGCGATCCAGCTGGCGGGAGCGGTCAAGGCGCGCGGCGACGCCCGTCGGGCGCGCTCCGATTGGATGAAAGTCGAGCAGGAGCGCGGCATCTCGGTGACCGCGTCGGTGATGACCTTCGAGTGGGGCGATTGCACCTTCAACCTGCTCGACACTCCCGGTCACCAGGACTTCTCCGAGGACACCTACCGCACCCTGACCGCCGTCGACTCGGCCGTCA
Organism: uncultured Thermoanaerobaculia bacterium; assembly: GCA_964481735.1. Classification (GTDB taxonomy): domain Bacteria; phylum Acidobacteriota; class Thermoanaerobaculia; order Multivoradales; family JAGPDF01; genus JAGPDF01. The sequence goes on along the minus strand of CAYZWR010000028.1, from coordinate 18,223 downwards.
TGGTGATCGACGCCGCCAAGGGAATCGAGGCCCAGACGCGCAAGCTCTTCGAGGTTTGCCGGCTGCGCGACGTTCCGATCATCACCTTCGTCAACAAGTTGGACCGCGACAGTCGCGATCCGTTCGAGCTCATGGACGAGATCGAGCGCGATCTCCAGCTCCACGTCACGCCGGCCAACTGGCCGATCGGCAACGGCAAGAGCTTTCACGGCTGCTACGACCTGCTCAAGGACCAGCTCATCCTGTTCGATCGCGGCCAGGGCTCGAAGCTGGCGCGCGGCCAGGCTTTCCACGGCCTCTCGGATCCCGAGCTCGAGTCCCACCTGCCGCGCGGCGCGGTCGAGCAGCTGCGCGAGGAGGCGCACCTCGCCGCTTCGCTCTGCCCGCAGTTCGAGGTTCCGGTCTATCGCGAGGGCCACCTGACGCCGGTCTTCTTCGGCAGCGCGCTGCACAACTTCGGGGTCCGCGAGCTGCTCGAGGGGCTCGCCGAATTCGCGCCCAGCCCCCGGCCCGCGCCGACCACGACGCGCGCCGTCGAACCGACGGAAGACAAGGTCGCCGGCTTCGTGTTCAAGATCCAGGCGAACATGGACCCCAAGCATCGCGATCGGATCGCTTTCGTGCGGCTCTGCTCCGGCCGATTCGCGCGCGGCATGAAGCTGTTCCATCCGCGCACCGGCAAGACGATCAACGTCCACACGCCGGTGATGTTCCTGGCCCGCGAGCGCGAGATCGCCGAGGAGGCGTATCCCGGCGACATCGTCGGGATTCCCAATCACGGACAGTTGCGGATCGGCGACGCTCTCACCGAGGGGGAGCCGCTCCGCTTCACCGGCATCCCGTCGTTCGCCCCCGAGCTCCTGCAGAAGGTGCGCGCCGCCGATCCGCTCAAGGCGAAGCACCTCGGCAAGGCGCTCACCCATCTCGCCGAGGAAGGCGCGGCGCAGATCTTCCGGGCGCGACTGGGCGGCGATTGGATCGTCGGCGTGGCCGGTTCCCTGCAGTTCGACGTCCTCGCCGACCGCATCCGCACGGAGTACGAGCTGCCGGTCGCCTTCCAGCCGACCTCGCTCTTCACCGCGCGTTGGATCGAGTCGGACGACGACAAGGAGCTCGCGCGCTTCATCGACGAGCACGAATCCGCGCTCGCCGACGACATCCACGGCCTCCCCGTCTTCCTCGCCGCGAACGCCTACCGGATGAAGGTCGCCGAGGAGGACTGGCCGAAGATCCGCTTCCTCAAGACCCGCGAGCAGGTGATCTGAGGCTCACGCCGCAGGGCGTGCGGCAGCCGGCGGCCCGAACTCGATCTCGGTCGCCCAGTCCGCGGCCGCCGGATTGAGCTTGCGCAGCGCTTCGAGCTCGCGGGCCGCCGCCGCGCTCTCGCCCGCGCGTTCCAGGGCCTGCACGAGCTTGGCCCGGACGATCAGCCGGAAGACCCCGCCACCGTTGCCCTCCCACCAGTTCGAAGCCTCGTCGACCTGGCGTAGCAGTCGGGCCGCCTCGGCGTAGCGCCCTTCGAACATGGCGCGCGTCGCCGCCATGTAGTCGAGCACGATGCTCTGCCGGTGCTTGGCGGCGGCGCCGACTCCCTCCTTCTCGCGGACCTCACGGATCTTCTCCTCCATGGCCCGGGCCTCGGCCTCCCGGCCGGCGTGCAGAGCGAGATCGAAGCCGAGCGGGGTCGGCTCGTCGAAACGCTTGCCGCAGCGCTCGGCGAGGTCGCGGTAGGGCGCCGTGAAATCGCGCGAGACCAGCGCCTGGGCCATCGCGCCGTCGCAGAGCAGCTCGCTCGCCGTCCGCGCGTCGCAATTGGCCTCCGCGCGCTCGAGGATGTCGGGAAGCGACGCGAAATCGCGCTCGAGCAGCGCGGCGCGCAGCAGATTGCCGTACGAAGCGCAGAAGTCGGGGCGCACCCGCAGCGCCTCCTCCAGCTCCTGCCGCGCCTCGTCGAAGCGTCCCCGCAGGACGAGGAGCTCGCCCAGCGAGTCGTGCGGATTGGCCTGGTCGGGAGCCACGTACTTGTAGGTGCGGAAGTACTCTTCCGCTTCGTCGAACTGCCCGCGCGCCATGGCGATGTAGCCCAGGTGGTTGCGCGCCACCAGCCAGTTCGGATCGAGCTCCAGCAGCTCGCGATAGCGCTGCTCGGCGGTCACCAGGTCCTGCCGGCTCCAGGCGTCGTTCGAGGCGATCTGCAGGGCCCAGGGGTCTCGCGGATGCTCCGCGAGGAACTCCTCGATCCGCCGCGCCCGGCCGGCCTCGTCGCCGTCGACGCGCGCCAGAACGACCTCGATCATCAGCCGCTCGCGGGCGTTGAGGGTCGACCGGTCCACCGCGCGGAGCTCCTCCGTCGTCGCCCGGCGCTCCTCCTTGCTCTTGTCGCCGTCGAGCAGCGCCACCTTCGCGGCGACGAAGTCCGGGTCCAGCTTCAACGCCCGCTCGTAGGCTGCCTGGGCGTCGGTGAAATAGAACTTCATCTGCGCCTCGCGGCCTTTCTGGAACTCGGCGAGCGCGGCGGCCGAACGCGTCGTCCATTCCGGGCGCGTCGCGGCGAAGAGCCAAGCGAGGCCTGCGGCGGCCAGGGCCAGAGCGAGCAGGATCATCCAGAGCTTGCGCATGGTGCTTCCTTCCGGTCGCGCGCGATGGCGACCAACGTGATGTCGTCGTAAGGCTCGGCGCCCTCCGCGAAGCGGCGGACGGTTTGCAGCACGCGTTCCACGACCGCCCGTGGCTCGGGCGGCGAGGCGGCGAGCACCTCGAACAGGCGCGCTTCGCCGAACGGTTCCCCGTGGATGGACTGGGCGTCGACCACGCCGTCGGAGAAGCCGAGCACGACCTCCCCCGGGGCGACCGACGCGTGACAGACCTCGAAACCGCCGTTGAGCAGGGCGCCGAGGGGCAGGCGATGGGCAGGCAGGGGGAGCTCGCGCACCGCGCCGTCCGCGTGGCGCAACAGCAGCTGCGGCTGGCCGGCGAGCACGTAGTCGAGACCCTCGCCGTTGGCCGAGACGGCCAGCCAGGCGAGCGCCACGAAGCCCTTCTTGCTGCCGACGCGATAGAGCCGCTGGTTGGCGAGTCCGAAGAGCTCGGCCGGGTCGCGATAGGTCAGCGCGAGGGTCTGCAGCGCTTCGTGCGCGGCCATCATGACGAGCGCACCCGAGACCGATTTCCCGGCGACGTCTCCGAACACCACCGCCGCCGAGCCGTCCCGCGGCCCCGGCAGCTCGGCGAAGAAGTCGCCGCCGACGTGGCGGGCCGGCTCGCAGGCCGCCGCCACGCTCCAGCCGGCGCCGAGCGAGAGATCGTCGGGCAGGAGCTGGGTCTGCACCGCCGAGGCGATCTCGATCTCGCGTTCGAGCTCGGCCTGACGGGTCCGCTCCTCGACCAGCAGACTGTTCTCGAGCGCCACCGCAGCCTGGCCGAGCAGGCTCGCCAGGAGATCGAGCTCCTCCTTCGCCAGGGTCAGCTGGCCGGTCGGCGCCGAGAAGAGGGCGAGGCCGACCCGGCGCCGTGGGGACGCCAGGTCACCCACCCATTCGACCCCGGCAGCGCCCAGCCGGGAGCCCAGGCTCGCCAGCTCCTCCGCCTCGTCGCCCGAGCTCTCGAGCGCCGCCGCCTCGAGGTCGGCCAGCCGGGTGAGCCGACCTCGTCTCGCCAGCCGCTCGTAGAGCGCGGCGGCGGCGGGCAGGCCGCGGGGCAGGTCGTCCGGGCCCGCGACTCGTTCGAGACGTTCGCCGCGCAGCAGATAGAGCGCCGCGAAGCGCAGGCCCAACAGGCGCGGCAGGCGCTCCACCAGGTCGCGCACCACCGATTCGAGATCGACCTGCGCCGCCATCGCCTCACCGAGATCGTGCATCGCCTCCTGAAGCCGGGCTCGCTCGGCGAAGAGCAGACGATCCACCAGGCGCTGGCTGCGCCGGCGGAGCGGCTCGAAGAGCAGGGCGATGGCGAGCGCGAAGAGAATCGGGAAGTAGGGCGAGGCGTCGAGCGCCGTGCCGCGGGTCAGCACGCCGAACAGCGCGATCGCCGCGGCGTAAGTGGCTGTCACCCCGGCCGTGAGGCCGGTATAGGCGAGGCTCTTGCGCAAGATGACGCGGATGTCCAGCAGTCCGAACCGAACGATGGCGATCGCGAAGGTGACGGGCACGAGCACCAGCGGCGCGAGTCCCAGGTAGAGGTAGCGCTCGGTGTGCAGGAACGACGGGAAGGCGACCGCGGCGAAGAGGAAGGGCAGCAGACCCAGCAGCGAGCCGAGCAGCACGAGCGCGACGCCCCGCCGCTGGCGCGGATCGGGCAGCCGGCGCGCGTTGACCGCCAGCACGCCCAAGCCGACCAGCATGTAGGCCGCGAGGACCCACCAGTTGGCCGCCGGCGCGCCGCTGATCAGGTGCAGCGGCTCCCGCCGCCAGGACGCCGAGGCGAGAGCCGCGGCGAGCACCACGGCGGGCAGGAGGTAGATCGCGCCGAGAGTCATCAGCCAGACGCGGCGCCGCCACCGGAAGTCCTCCTCGCCCGCCCGCGGCCGCAGTGCGACGGGACGGGGGAAGATGAGGAAGAAGTGGAGGAAACAGGCGGGCAGGAAGAGGAGCGCGAACGTTCCGGTGTCGAGCGCCAGACGATCGAACCAGGAGTAGGACGCTGGCCGTAGCCGGCAGACCAGGAAGAGCAGGAAGAGCACCGACACGAGGAAGTAGACCTGCGCCGGCCGGCGCTCCGGCTGCCGGGAGAGGACGAAGGCCCCCACCGCGAAGAAGAGGAAGCCGAGCAGGCAGGCGTAGAAGTAGGAAGGGTTGCCCAGGAATCTCCGGCCGAGCTCGACCTCGACCTCCTCGAGGCCCCCGTCGCGGCGCAGCAGGTAGGGGACGGTCTCGCCGATCCGGCGCTCGCTCAACAGCTCGGCGGCGTGGATCGGCGAGCGCAGCACCTCCCGATCGATGCCGACGATCAGGTCGCCCGGGCGTATGCCGGCGCGCTCCGCTCCCGAGCCAGGGACCACTTCGCGGACCGCGAGCGTGCCGATCAGGTCGGCCTCGAGCACCACGCCGTCCCAGGGTCGGGGCAGCGCGAGGTCGACGATCGCCGCCAAGGCGAGCAGCAGCGCCACCACGCCGCAGGCGATCAGGACGACCAGCAGAGCTCCGAGACGTCGGCTCAAGACACGCTCCCCCACCCAGCAATACGTCGCCTCCGGCTCCGGGTTCGCCATCCGGGCGCCGCGCGCCGTCCATGATGCACCATTTTGCCGCCTGGGGAGGTGTACACTTGGAGCGCGAGAACACTCCCTCAGAACGCCGGAAGACCATGCCCGAGTTGCATTTAGGCCACTACCGGATCGAACGGCGGCTCGGCGAAGGGGGCATGGGCATCGTCTTCCTCGCCTTCGACCCGCGGCTCAACCGGCACGTCGCGGTCAAGATCCTCCGCCCCGAGACCGCTGCGACCCCCGGACGGCGGGAGCGCTTCCTGCGCGAAGCCCAGGCGGCAGCGGCGGTCAATCACCCGAATCTGGCGGCGATCCACGACCTGGGCGAGGTCGAGATCGACGACGCCCGGCTGCTCGGCGAGGACGAGACCGGCAGCGGACCGCAGCGGGTGGCTTACCTGGTCCTCGAGCTCGTCCCGGGGGAGGATCTGCGCTCCCGCATCGCGCGCGGCAGTCTGCCGTTGAGCGAGATCATCGACCTCGGGCGGCAGATCGCCGAGGGCCTGTCGGCAGCGCACCGCGCCGGCCTGGTACATCGCGACCTCAAGCCGGGCAATCTCCGGATCACCCCGGAGGGGCGACTGAAGATCCTCGATTTCGGCCTCGCCAAGTGGCGTTCGGCTCCCGAGGCCGAGACCCTGATCGACGACCCGTTCACCACCACCGCCGGCGTGGTGATGGGCACCGCGCCTTACGCCTCCCCCGAGCAGACCCTGGGCCTGGCCGTCGACGGCCGCAGCGACCTCTTCTCGCTCGGCGTCGTGCTCTACGAGATGGCCTCGGGCCAACTCCCCTTCACCGGCGACAACCGGCTGGCGCTCTACCGATCGCTCGTGCACGAGGAGCCCAGGCCGCTCGCCGAGCTCGTCCCGGGGCTTCCCTTCGAGTTCGCCGCGCTCGTCCATCAACTGCTCGCCAAAGACCCGGCGGATCGCCCGCCCAGCGCCGAAGCAGTCGGCAACGCCCTCGCCCGGCTGACGCGCGACGCGACGCCCCCCACCGCGCCGCTCGCGACGCCACCTTCGCCCTCCCTTTCGGACCGGCCGGCGGCCGCCCGTCGCCGGGCGTTCCGGCTCGCCGCGGGCGTCGGCCTCGCCGGCCTCGTGGGCCTCGCGATCGCGCTGGCGATCTGGCAGAACCGTCCCGGTCCTCCGGCGGCCTCGCTGCAGAACCTCGCCGTGCTCCCCTTCGCCAACTTCACGGGAGACTCCGGGCTCGACGACTTCGGGCTGGGGATCGCCGAGACGTTGGCCACCCAGCTCACCGAAATCCCCGGGGTGATCGTCGTCGGCCCCGGCGCCGCGCGTCCTCGCCTCGACGCGCACCGCAGCCCAGGAGAGGTGGGACGGGACCTCGGCGTCGGCTCGCTGCTCGAGGGAGGTCTGCAGCTCGCCTCCGATCAGTTGCGGGTGACGCTGCAGCTCATCGACGCGGCGACGGGGGCCCAGCTCTGGACGCGGACCTTCTCGGGACCCCGGGATCAGCTCTTCGCGCTGCAGGCCCGGATGGCCCAGGAGGCGGCGGACGCCATCTCGGTGCCGCTCTCGGCGGCCGACCGCGAGCGGTTGGCGCGCGATCCGACCCGCTCGGCCAGGGCTTTCGACCTCTACCTCAAGGCGCGCCGCTTCCTGGCCGACTACGACGATGTCACCGCCCCACAGCTGGCGATCGGCCTGCTCGAGGAGGCCCTCCGGCTCGACCCGCGTTTCGCCTGGGCGCACGCCGCAGCGAGCGAGGCGGCGGCGCGCGAGTTCTCCCGCGAGCGCTCCGCCGAACAGCTGGCGGCCGCCGAGCGCGAGGCGCTGCGGGCGATGGAGCTCGATGCCGGGAGCGCCGAGGCGCGCATGGCGCTGGCGCGCGTCCGGCTCCTGCAAGGCCGCCCGGCCGAGGCGATCACCGAGCTCGCCGCGATGCCGGCGGGCCTGCTGATCGACCGCCAGCAGCAGTCGCTCGCCGCCGCCTACGAACAGCTGGGGGATCGCGCGCGGGCCGAGGAGCACCTGTTGCGGGCGGTCGCCCTCCGGCCTGGTTTCTGGGAACACTGGAATGCCCTGGGCGACTTCCGCCTGCGCGGCGGCGAGGTGACCACGGCGCGCAGCGCTTTCGAGCGGGCCGTCGCCCTGGCGCCCCCCGACGTCACCGTCCCGTTGGAGAACCTGGCGTCGCTCGCCCTGTTCACCGGTGACACCGCCGGCGCGCTCGCCGCCTACGCCCGCCTGCCGCAGCCGATCCAGAACGACGCGACCGCCAACAACGTCGGCACCGCCTATTTCTTCGCTGGCAACCTGGCCGAGGCGGAACGGAACTTCCAGCTCGCCGCCCGACTCGCCCCGGGGAATCCGCAGTATCGCCGCAACCTGGGCGATGTCTTCGCGCGCCTCGGCCGCAACGAAGAAGCGCAGGCGGCGTACGCCGAAGCCCTCGGCCTGCTCGAGCGCCAGCTCGCGCTGACCCCGCACGAGGTCGGTCTACGACTCGACCACGCGCTCTATCTGGCGCGCCTCGGGCGCTGTCCGGAGGCGCGACGGCTGGTCGAGGAGCTCGACCGCGAGCTCCCACCCGCCGCCGAGACCCATCACGCCCTCGGGCAGCCGCTCGCGCTGTGCGGCGACCGGTCGGCGGCGCTGGCGCAAGTCCGCGCCGCGATCGCGCTCGGCTTCCCGCGCGAGATGCTGCGCCAGGAGGACGAGTTCCAGGCCCTCGCCTCCGACGCCGAGTTCCGCGAGCTGACCGGCGATTAGGGCAGGATCGCGAACTGCCCGTGCCCGCGCCCCGCTACTTGCGGATGATCACCCGCGGATCGAGGCGGCCCACCTCGGTTCCGTTCAGCAGGGCCACGACGTCGTAGGTCCAGGTCGTCGACGTGACGGACGGCTCCTTGAGGACCGGTCCACTGACCTGCGCCGCCAGCGTGCTGAGGGCGTAGCTCCCCAGGAGCAGCTGTTTCGTCCCGGGCGCCTCGCTCGGCTTCACCCGGACCTCGACCTGGTCGACGTAGCGCCCGACCTCGCCCTCGTAGCGCAGACTCCACGCCACCTGACCGTATTGGCCGGTCTTGGCGTTCCACCAGATCTCCACGTCCATGGGCGTCGCTGCGATCTTGACGACTCCCCCGCTCACGGAGACGGTGATCCCGACCGGCGCGGACGACAGGGTGGGCTGCGGCGGCGGCGGTGCGGGCGGGGGCACGTTCTCCTGAGCCGCCGACCCGCAAGCCCCCAGGATTGCCGATGCCATGACGACAAGAACGACTTGGCACACCCCTGTTGAAAGGCGCATCGCCCTCTCCTTTCCCACGTTGACCATCGAATCTGAGCGGCATTGTACGCTCTTCTCCGCCCGGCGGCGGCGCACGCCTCCCGGGTCCCCTCCGGGGCCCGGGGCCGGTCCATCGCCCCCTGCCGGCAGCGGAACTTTTTGCTCCGCGGGCTCGTAAGAGAGCGAGGGAGTGCTGTGTAGTCCCTGGTGGAAGGAGACCTGCAGATCATGACCCGAGGAAAGAAGATCGCCCTGATCGGCGTGCCGGTGCTGGTCGGAGTGCTGGTCACCGTGAGCGTGGTGCGCGGCAAGGATGCCAAGCTGCCGCAGGTCAGCGTCCAGAAGGTCGAGCGCACCGACTTGCGCAGTCTGGTGACCGCGACCGGCAAGATCGAGGCGCAGAAGAAAGTCGACCTGTCGGCCAACGTCATGGGGCAGATCGTCAACCTGGCGGTGCGCGAGGGAGACGTCGTCGCCAAGGGGGATTTCCTGCTGCAGATCGACCAGTCGCAGCGCCAGGCGACCGCTCTCTCCGCCGAGGAGTCGCTCAAGGCGCTGTTCTTCGATCGAGACGCCGCCCGCGCGCAGGCCGAGGAGGCGCGCAAGAGCTTCGAGCGCGCGCAGCGCACCTTCGCCGAGCAGGTCGTGCCACAGGCCGAGCTCGATCGCGCGCAGGCGGCGTGGGAGGCCGCCGAGGCCAACGCCAAGGCGGTCGAGCGGCGGATCGAGCAGGCGCGGGCCAACCTCGCCGGGGCGCGCGACGAGCTCTCCAAGACCAAGATGACCTCGCCGATCTCGGGCATCGTCACCGCGCTGCCGGTCGAAGAGGGAGAGATCGCGGTGATCGGCACGATGAACAACGCCGGCACCAAGCTGATGACCATCTCCGACATGAGCGTCGTGGAGGCGGTCATGGAGGTCGACGAGACCGACATGCCGAGCGTCCGCGTCGGGCAGAGCGCGGAGATCCGGGTCGACGCCTACGGCGACGAGAAGTTCGCCGGCGTCGTCACCGAGGTGGGCTCGAGCCCCATCCAGTCGATCACCGGGAGCACCGACGCGGCGGTCAACTTCGAAGTGCGGATCCAGATCAAGGATCCGCCGCCGACCATCCGGCCCGGCTTCTCCTGTTCCGCCGACATCCTCACCGGGACCGCCACCGGCGCGCTCGCGGTGCCGATCCAGGCGCTGGTGACCCGCGACAAGGAGGGCGAGAAAGGAAAGGTGGAGGAGGGCGTCTACCGGCTCCAGACCGACGGCAAGAAGAAGACCGCGCACTTCGCCGTCGTCTCCTCGGGAATGACCGGCGAGACCCAGATCGAGATCCTTTCCGGGCTCGCGGAGGGCGACGAGGTCGTGACCGGGCCGTTCAAGTCGCTGCGCGACATCAAGGACGGCGACCGCGTCCGAGTGGAAGAGGCGAAGAAGAAGGACGACGAGAAGAAATAGGCCCGTCCGTGGAGACGCTGCGCATCGCGATCACCGCCCTCCGCACCAACAAGCTGCGGAGCTTCCTGACGCTGCTGGGCGTGATCATCGGCGTCATGACGGTGGTCGCCGTCGTGTCGATCGTCACCGGCCTCAATTCCTTCGTCACCGAGCAGCTCTTCTCCCTGTCGCCGGACGTCTTCGTGGTGACCCAGTTCGGGATCATCACCAGCCGCGAGGAGTTCCTGGAGGCGCTCAAGCGCAAGCGGATCACCCTCGAGGACGCGCGAGCCATCGAGCGTCTCTGCGGCGAGTGCGTCGACGTCGCGCTCTCCGCCCGCTCCCGCCAGAAGGTGAAGCGTCTCGCCGAGCAACTGCCGGGCGCGGTGATCGTCGGTGGGACGGCCAACCTGGCCGAGCTCAACAACCTCGATCTCGAGGCCGGCCGCTTCTTCCTCGACATCGAGGAGCGCCACGCCGCCCCGCTGGCGGTGATCGGCGCCGACGTCAAGGACGAGCTCTTCGGCCGTCTCGATCCGATCGGCCGGCTGGTCTGGATCGAAGGACGCCCCTACAAGGTCATCGGTCTGCTGCGCAAGCAGGGCTCGGTGCTCGGCCAGAACCAGGACAACCAGGTCTTCGTGCCGCTCGACGCCTTCCGCAAGCAGTTCGGTACCCGCCGCAGTCTCAGCCTGCTGGTCCGGCCGGCCGGCGGCATCTCCGGCCAGGCGATCGCCCAGGACGAGGTGCGGAGCATCCTGCGCGCCCGGCGCCGCACGCCTTCGGGAGACCCCGATCCCTTCGGAATGGTCACTGCGGGGGCCGTGCAGACCGTCTGGCGGCAGATCACCGCCGGGGCCTTCGCGCTGGTCGTCTTCATCTCCGGGATCTCGCTGGTGGTCGGCGGCATCGTCATCGCCAACATCATGCTGGTCTCGGTCGTCGAGCGCACCAAGGAGATCGGCATCCGCCGGGCGCTCGGCGCGCGCAAACGCGACATCCTGCTGCAGTTCCTCAGCGAGGCGGTGATGCTCGCCCTCGCCGGCGGCCTGGCCGGCGTGCTCCTCGGCATGGCGATCGCCTTGGGCCTGTCGGCGGCGTTTCCGTTGCCCACCAAGGTGACCCCCGGGCTGGTGATCGCCGGGCTCGCGCTCTCCGTCTTCACCGGCCTCGCCGCCGGGGTCTTCCCGGCGCGCACGGCCGCCAACCTCACGCCCATCGACGCCTTGCGCTATGAGTGACTACTCGCTGGTCAAGGCGCTCCGCCGCGGCTTCGTCGAGAACGTCCGCTTCGCCCGGACGGCCGTCGTCGCCCACAAGCTGCGCGCCGCGCTGACCGTGCTCGGCATCGTCATCGGGGTCGCCACGGTGATCGCCATGGTGTCGATGATCGAGGGCTTCAACCGCGGGGTCACCGCGAGCTTCGAGTCGTTCGGCGCGACGCTCGTCCAGTTCCAGAAGTACGATCCTCAGTTCGGGCCGGGCGACGGCCATCGCGACGAGGAGATGCGCCAGCGCAAGAACCTCACCTACGAGGACGCCATGGCGCTGCGCGAGCTCTGCCCCTCGATGCGCTCGGTGTCGCCGGAGCGCTACTGGTTCCCGGGACACTCGACCGACCAGACGCCACTGGTGCTCTTCGCGGGGCGCGAAGCGACGCCGGACACGATCGCCGGCGTGACCTCGCATTACCCGGACGCCAACTTCAAGCAGGTGGCCGAGGGACGCTTCATCACCGAGGCCGATGAACGGCGCTCGGCGGACGTGGTCGTGCTCGGTTTCGCGCTCGCCGACGCGCTCTTCCCCTTCCTCGACCCGATCGGCCGGCAGGTGACCTTCGCCGGACGGCGATACACCGTGATCGGCGTGATGGAGGAGCAGGGCTCGACGATGTTCGAGTCGACCGACTCGCACGTCTATCTCCCCTTCTCCACCTTCGACGACACGTTCCCCTGGGTGAAGAAGGACTTCGGCGTCAACATCGCGACCGTGCCCAAGAGCCCCGAGCTGGTGGACCGCGTCATCGAGGAGGGGACCAACGTGTTGCGCCAGCGGCGCGGCGTGCCCTTCAACAAGCCGAACGACTTCGGCATGATGACCCCCGACAAGCTGATCGGGAACTTCCGCGCGGTGACCAACGGGATCGCGCTCACCATGATCCTCATCGCCTCGATCTCGCTGCTGGTGGGCGGCGTCGGGGTGATGAACATCATGCTGGTCTCGGTCACCGAGCGCACGCGGGAGATCGGCCTGCGCAAGGCCTTGGGGGCCATGCGGCAGGACATCCTCACCCAGTTCCTGATCGAGGCCGTGACGCTCTCTCTGATCGGCGGCGCCCTCGGGGTCGCCACCGGGCTGGGTATCTCGGCGCTGGTCCGCAGCATCTCGCCGCTCGCCACCACCACGCCGCTCTGGGCGATCGGCGTCGGCCTCGCCGTCTCCATGTCGGTGGGCCTGATCTTCGGGATCTTCCCCGCCGCCCGCGCGGCGCGCCTCGATCCGATCGACGCCCTGCGCTACGAGTGATTCACAGCCAACGCCGGACGCGCCGCTTGTAGGCGACGTACTCCTCACCGAAACGGCGCTCGAGGTAGCGCTCCTCGCGGGGGATGGCGTAGCGGTCGATGATCGCCGCCGCGAGCAGCGCCGAGAGGGCGATCCAGGTCCGCCCCAGGAGCAGCCCCACGCCCGCGAGATTCAACGTCATCCCCAGGTACATGGGGTTCCGCGTGAAGCGGTAGGGGCCGCGCGCGACGAAGGCGCTCGCCGGGCGGAACGGGATCGCGCTGGTCCGCGACCGCGCGAAGAGCCGGAGCGACCAGAGGTCGAGCGCCACGCCGAGGCCGCAGACCAGCACGCCCACCCAGAAGAGGAGCTCCCGGCTCGACCAGCCCGCGGCGACCGGCCATGGGTGGAGGCGGTCGGCCAGCCCGCCCAGGCCGAAGGCGCCGATGTAGATGAGCGGCGGCAGCACCTTGATCCCGGGCGAGTCGTCGCCGCTCACCGGAGACGTCCCTAGCGTCCCGGCGGGTAGGGCGCCTCCCGGTCGAGCCCGAGCTCGCCGAGCGCCCGCGCCGCGGTCTCGGCCGGCAATTCGCCGCGCCGCGCGAGCTGCCCGAGCGCCGCCGCCGCCACGTGCTCGGCGTCGATCTCGAAGAAGCGGCGCAGCGCCGCCCGGGTCTCGCTGCGGCCGTAGCCGTCGGTCCCCAGCGACAGCAGCCCCTGGGGCACGAATCGCGCGATCTGGTCGGGCACCATCCTGAGGTAGTCGGAGACCGCGATCACCGGCCCGCGGGCCTCGCCGAGGGTCCGGGTGACGAACGGCACGCGCGGCGGCGCATCCGGGTGCAGCCGGCTCCAGCGCTCGCTCTCGAGCGCCTCCCGGCGCAGCTCCGAGTACGAGGTCACGCTCCACACCTCGGCACCGACCCCGAATCGCTCGGCGAGCAGGACCTGGGCGCGCAGCGCCTCCCCGAGCAGCGGCCCCGAGCCGAGCAACTGCACGCGCGGCCGGTCCTCGCCCAACGGCGACGGACCGAGACGGTAGATCCCGCGCAGGATGCCGTCCGCACAGCCCTCCGGCATCGCCGGCATCGAGTAGTTCTCGTTGTAGAGGGTCAGGTAGTAGAAGACGTCCTCGTTCTCGCGGTACATCCGGCGCAAGCCGTCCTCCAGGATCACCGCGAGCTCGTAGGCGTACGCCGGATCGTAGGCCGCGAGATTGGGCACCACCGAGGCCAGCAGGTGGGAGTGGCCGTCCTGGTGCTGCAGCCCCTCGCCATTGAGGGTCGTGCGGCCGGCGGTCGCGCCGAGCAGGAAGCCCTTGCCACGCTGGTCGCCGTGCGCCCAGATGAGGTCGCCGATCCGCTGGAAGCCGAACATCGAGTAGTAGATGAAGAACGGGATCATCGGCAGGCCGTGGTTCGCCGCCGCGGTGCCCGCCGAGGTGAACGAGCACATCGCGCCCGCCTCGGTGATCCCCTCCTCGAGGATCTGGCCGTTCTTGGCCTCGTGGTAGTAGAGCAGCGTCCCGGCGTCCACCGGCTCGTAGAGCTGGCCCGACTGCGCGTAGATGCCGTGCTGGCGGAACAGCGACTCCATGCCGAAGGTGCGCGCCTCGTCGGGCACGATCGGCACGATGCGCGCGCCGATCTCGGGATGACGCAGCAGCTTGCGGAGCATCTGGACGAACGCCATCGTGGTCGACACCCCGCGCTCACTTCCGGAGTGGAACTCGGCGAAGAAGTCGCGCGGCGGTGTCGGCAGCGATCCGGAGAAGGAGCGGCGCGCGGGCACGGCACCGCCCAGGGCGCGCCGGCGTTCGAGCAGGTACTGGATCTCGGGGCTGGAGTCCGCCGGGCGATAGAACGGCGCGCCGGCGACCTCGCGGTCGGAGAGCGGGATGTCGAAGCGGTCGCGAAAGGCGAGCAACTCCTGCTCCTTGAGCTTCTTCTGCTGGTGCGAGGCGTTCTTGCCCTCGCCGGCGATCCCGAGACCGTATCCCTTGATCGTCTTGGCCAGGATCACGGTCGGCACCCCTTGCGTCGCGGTCGCCAGCTGATAGGCGGCGAAGACCTTCTCGGGGTCGTGGCCGCCCCGCCGCAGGTACGGCATCTCGCCCTCCGGGACGTCGGCGACCAACTCGGCCAGCTCGGGGTACTTCCCGAAGAACCGCTCGCGGATGTACGCACCGCCTTCCACCGAGAACTTCTGGTACTCGCCGTCGACCGTCTCGTTCATCACGCGAACCAACCAGCCGTCCCGGTCGCGATCGAGCAACGGATCCCACGACGAGCCCCAGATCACCTTGAGGACGTTCCATCCGGCGCCGCGGAACGCCGCCTCGAGCTCCTGGATGATCTTCCCGTTGCCGCGCACCGGACCGTCGAGGCGCTGCAGGTTGCAGTTGACGACGAAGATCAGATTGTCGAGCCGCTCGCGCGAAGCGAGCGTGAGCGCGCCGAGCGCCTCCGGCTCGTCGGTCTCGCCATCACCCAGGAAGGCCCAGACCTTGCGATGCGAAGTGGCGAGCAGGCCCCGGTTCTCCAGGTATTTCATGAAGCGCGCCTGGTAGATCGCCGTGATCGGTCCCAGACCCATCGAGACGGTCGGGAACTCCCAGAAGTCGGGCATCAACCAAGGGTGGGGGTAGGACGAGAGGCCGCCCCCGGGTGCGAGCTCGCGGCGGAAATTCTCCAGTCGATCCGCGGAGAGCCGCCCTTCGAGGAAGGCGCGCGCGTAGATGCCCGGCGAGGCGTGTCCCTGGAAGAAGATCAGGTCGCCGTCGAAGCCGCTCGCGCCCCGGCCGCGGAAGAAGTGGTTGAAGCCGACCTCGTAGAGGGTCGCCGCCGACTGGTAGGTCGCGATGTGCCCGCCGATCCCGTCCTCCTCCCGGTTGGCCCGCACCACCATGGCGAGCGCATTCCAGCGCACCAGGCTCTTGATCCGCCGTTCGATCGCCCGGTCCCCGGGATAGGGCGGCTGCTCGTGATGCGGGATCGTGTTGACGTAGGGCGTGGTCGGCGAAGGCAGCGGCACGCCGCGCCGGTAGGCGTGGTCCTGCAGGCGCTGCATGAGGAACTGCGCGCGCGCCTCGCCGCGCACCGCGATCACGTCGCCGAGCGCCTCGACCCACTCCTGCGTCTCCTGGCGATCGCTGTCGGGAATCTGGCTCATCAAGCCTCCTCGGGCCACGAAGGATAGCCGCTGCTCACCGGCAGGCGCCACACGGGCCACGCCGTCGGACGATTGAAGGGTCGCCGGCCGCGGCGGTCCACGCCGCGGCCGGTGTTCAGAAGGTCGGCTCGAAGGTGGCGGTAATGCGGGCGATCCGGGCCTCGATCGACTCCTGCGGAGGACCGTCGTCTCCCGGTCGGGCCTTGGCGATCTTGACCGGCGCCTCGTGCGCACGGCCCTCGACGCTCTGGCCGTGCCGGCCTCCCCGATTCCGCCCGCCACGGCGGCGGCGCTTGCGGCCCGCCATGCCGTTCTCGGCATGGGGCCGCGCCTCGCCGACCAGCGCGGGGCCCGGCTCGGGCGCCGCGTCGCCCTCCGCGAACAGGGCGGCCGTCTCGGCGGGAAGCACCGGCGTGGCGCCCTCCTGGCGCTTGCCCCGGTTCTTGCGACCGCCGCGACGGCGCTTCTTCGCGTGGCGTCGCGATTCGGCCGGCTCTTGGGCGCTCTCGCCTCCGTCCGCCTCGGCTTCCGGGGCGGCCGCGAACACGATGGGCGCCTCGGTCGCCGCAGCGCGGCGTTCGCGAATCTGCGCCGGGCGCAGCGGCGCCACGGCGATCGGCGTCGCGCGATCACGCCACTCGATCTGCTCCTCGGGGCCGTGCAGGCGCTGCGCGGCGACGATCTCGATCTCGATCTCGTACTCCTGCTCGAGACGCGCGAGCTCGCGCCGGCGGCCGTTCTGGATCGCCTCGGCGAGCTCGGGGTGGAGCTCGACGCGCGCCTTGAGCAGCCGTCCGGTCGCCGCCCGACCCTCGATGCGCCGAAGGAGGTTCAATCCGACCGACTCGACCGAGGGCACCCGGCCGGTGCCCTGACAGGTCGGGCAGGCGCGCTGG
Organism: uncultured Thermoanaerobaculia bacterium; assembly: GCA_964481735.1. Lineage (GTDB taxonomy): Bacteria > Acidobacteriota > Thermoanaerobaculia > Multivoradales > JAGPDF01 > JAGPDF01. The sequence continues at coordinate 1,762 of CAYZWR010000028.1, read as the reverse complement.
GTGCGGACCCGCAACGCCTGCTGGATCCGCTGACGGTTGATCTCCAGCAGGCCGTTGGGAGAGATCCGGCCGACCGTCGAGCGGGCGCGGTCGACCTTCAACGAGTCCTTCACGGCCTTTTCCACCGCCTTGCGGCCCTTCATGCTCCGCAGGTCGATGAAATCCACCACCACGAGCCCGCCGAGATCGCGCAAGCGCAGCTGCCGCGCGACTTCGCGCGCCGCCTCGAGGTTGGTCTCGAGCGCCATCTCCTCGTGGCTGGACCCGCTCGAGCCCCGCCCGGAGTTGACGTCGACCGCGGTGAGCGCCTCGGTCGAATCGATCACGATCGAGCCTCCCGAGGGCAGCGGCACGGTGCGCGCGAAGATCTGCTCGATCTGACTCTCGAGCGAGTACTTCGAGAAGAGCGGCACGCGGTCGGTGTAGTGCACCAGCTCCACCTTGGCGCGCGGCATGAACGCGTGCAGATACTCCGAGGCCTCCTCGAAGGCGCCCGCGTCGTCCACCAGGACCTCCTCGACGCCGGTGTCGAGGTGATCGCGCAGCGCCCGCAGGATGAGGTTCTGGTCCGAGTAGAGCAGCCGCGGTCCGGTGCCGCGTCGCGCTTCGGTCTGGATGCGCTTCCACACCCGAAGGAGCGCCGCGAGGTCGCGCTGCAGCTCGTGACGCGTCTCGCCGAGCGCGTTGGTGCGCACGATGACTCCGCCGCCGTCGGGCAGCTCGAGCTTGCCGGCGATCTCGCGCAGCTCGGCGCGCGTCTCTTCGTCCTCGACCTTGCGCGAGACGCCGCGCGTCTCGTCGAACGGCGTGAAGACCAGGTACCGCCCGGCGAGCGACAGGTTGGTGGTGAGCGCGGCGCCCTTGGCGCCCTCCGGCTCGCGGGTCACCTGGACGACGATCGGCTTGCCGTGCTCCAGGATGTCGTCGATCTGGGGGCGACCGGAGCTCGCGGGCTCCCTGTAGCGCGCCTCGGCCACGACGTCCTGGATGGCGAGGAAGCCGTTCTTCCCGACGCCATAATCGACGAACGCGGCGTTGAGCGCCTGTTGGAGGTTGGAGATCTGCCCGCGGTAGATGTTGCCGCGTGTCAGCCCTCCCTCTCCGACCTCGACTTGGTAGTTCTCGAGCCCTGCATCGGAGAGCACGGCGATGCGCAGCTCCTCCGTTCCGCGGGCGTTGATGAGCATTTTTCGCGACAAGCGGACTCCGTAAGGCTCCGTTGACTGCTTGGGTTGCGGGCGCAAAGGCGGCGGCAAAGGCGCCCGAGGTAGTGGCTGAAGTGTACTACGGCCGGAGCCCGGGGGCGATTGGATACGATCCCCGCGTGAGCCCACCCGGCGCCAGGGGTGCCCCTCCCCCCTCCGACCCCGAGACCGGCGTCTACCGCGGGCGGCGCATCGCCCGTCGTTTCACCGCCCCGGACGGGTTCACCGTTCTGGTGGGCAAGTCCGCTTCGGACAACGACTTGCTGTCGCTCGCCCTGGCCCGACCGGAGGATTTCTGGTTCCACCTGGCGAGCGACTCGGGCTCCCACGTCGTGGTGCGCAACCCCGACCGGCTGGAGCGCCTGCCGCGCGACACCGAGCGCTTCGCGGCGGGTCTCGCCGCGGGCTACTCCAAGGGGCGTCATGGCGGCCAGGTGGCGGTGCACGTCGCGTGCGTGGGCGACGTCTCCAAACGGCGTGGGCAGCCGCCCGGCGAGGTGACCCTCGCCAGGTGCCGGACGGTGATCGTCACCCCGCTGCGCGCCGAGGATCTCGAC
>CAYZWR010000027.1:0-31576 GCA_964481735.1 uncultured Thermoanaerobaculia bacterium | reverse complement strand
CGCTGGTCAGGTTCTGGGCTTCCGCCTCGTAGGTCGGAACGACGCGGTGGCGCAGGACGTCGGGGGCGATCTCCTTGACGTCCTCCGGGATCACGTAGCCGCGTCCGCGCAGCAGGGCCATCGCCTTGGCGGCGCGCGCCAGGAACAGCGTGGCGCGCGGCGAGGCGCCGAAGCCGATCAGCGGCGCCAGGTCCTTCATGCCGGCGGCGCCGGGATCGCGCGAGGCGGCGACCAGATCGATCAGATAGCCGCGCAGCTTGCCGTCGAGGAAGACGGTGTCGGCGACCCGCCGGAGCTCGATCAGGCGCAGCCGGTCGAGGACCGGAAGGACCTCGATCTCGCGCTCGACGAGCATCCGCTCGAGGATCTCCTCCTCTTCCACCCGGCTGGGATAGCCGAGCCGGAGCTTGAGCATGAAACGGTCGACCTGCGCCTCGGCGAGGGGATAGGTCCCCTCCTGCTCGATCGGATTCTGCGTGGCGAGGACGAGGAACGGCTCGGGCAGGGCGTGGGTCGTGTCGCCCAGGGTCACCTGCCGCTCCTCCATCGCCTCGAGCAGCGCCGACTGCACCTTGGCCGGGGCGCGGTTGATCTCGTCGGCGAGCAGGGCGTGGGTGAAGATCGGCCCCTTGCGCGGCTCGAACTCGCTGCGCTTCGGGTCGAAGATCAAGGTCCCGACGAGGTCGGCCGGCAGCAGGTCCGGAGTGAACTGAACGCGGCGGAAGTCGATCGCCAGCGTCCGCGCGAGCGTCTTGGCCGCCAGCGTCTTGGCGAGCCCGGGAACGCCCTCGATCAGGACGTGCCCCCGGGCGAGCAGGCCGACGAGCAGCCGCTCGACCAGGTAGTCCTGGCCGACGATGACTTTGCGGATTTCGGATTCGACCTGCTTGAGCGCCAGGGCCTCGCGCTCGATCGACGGAATTTCCCTCGTTGCAAGAGTTTCCATGCACCTCTCCCGGCGCCGCCAGGTGCAAGTGGGGTGCCACGAGGGCTGTGCCAAGATGGCCATGGAGACACCCCAGTGGCCGTTCCACCCCCCTCCGATCGTCCCCGGCGCAAGAAGTCGCTCGGCCAGCACCACCTCCGGTCGAGTGAGCTCTGCCGCCCCCTCGTCGAGTTCCTCGCCCCGGCCGGCCGGCGGGTGGTGGAGATCGGCCCGGGCGCCGGGGCGCTCACCGGCGAGCTGCTGGCCGCGGGGGCCCGGGTGCTGGCGCTCGAAGTCGATCCCGAATGGGCCGGCGTCCTGCGCAGCCGCCTGCGCCGGCCGCAGCTCGACATCGTCCTGATGGACGCTCTCGAGTTCGCCTGGGAGCGGCTCGCGGCGGGGTCTCTGGTGGCCGGCAACCTGCCGTATCAGATCGGCACCGTCCTGGTGGAGCGAGTGCTCGCGGCGGGAGCGCGCATCGAGCGGGCCGCCTTTCTGCTGCAGCGGGAGGTGGTCGACCGCTTGGCGGCGGGGCCCGGCGAGGCCGCCTACGGCGCGCTCTCGGTGCTGACTCAGGCGCGCGCCGAAGTGCGGCGGCTCGGCCGGGTGCGGCCCGGCTCGTTCGTGCCGCCGCCCCGCGTCGAGAGCGCCTTCGTCGGGTTGCGCGCCAGGACTCCGGCGGTGCCGGCCGAGGCCTGGCCGGCCTTCGAGCGCCTGATGCGCGATGCCTTCGCGCAGCGGCGCAAGACGCTGACCAATTCGCTCGCCGCCCGGTACGACCGGGGATCGGTCGAGGCAGCGCTCGCCGCGCTCGACCGGCCGCCGCGAGCGCGCGCCGAAGAGCTGAGCCTGGGCGAGCTCGTCGAGCTCGGCCGGAGGCTGGGGACGCTGCCTCCGGCGACCTCCCGGCCGCCGGCGGAAACGAGCGCGGGTGATACCATCCCGGGGTCGATCGGCGACGCCAAACCTTGAGCGAACCACGTCCCCAGATGCCTCGGGTCGCGATCTCCCCCGACAAGGGGAGGGAGATCGTCGGCGTGCTCTATGCCGCCCTGGCGGTGCTCGCGGGCGCCAGCCTGGCGAGCTATCGGCCGACCGATCCGAGCTTCCTGCGCCAGGCCGGCGAGGGGGCGCCGGTCGGCAACTGGATCGGCACGGTGGGCGCGGAGATCGCGGCGGCCGGCTTCGGCCTGCTCGGCGTCGCCGGCTTGATCGTTCCCCTGCTGCTCGGCGCCGCGGCCTGGCGGCGGCTCTGGCCGCGGCCGCGACCCAAGGTCGTCGGCCGGGGGGTGGGCGCCACGCTCCTTCTCGCCTCGCTTCCCGCGCTGCTCCAGCTGATCGTCCCGTCGTTGCCCTGGCGGGGCGTCGCGATCGACTCCGGCGGGGCCCTCGGCGTGGTGATCGCCGGCGGGCTGGTCGGCCGGATGAACTTCACCGGGGCGTTGGTGCTCCTGATCGCCCTGGTCCTGGTCGGCGTCGCCCTGCTGGTGCAGACCAGCCTGGGGGACCTCCTCGGACGCTGGCGGCGGCGCCTGCTCGACGCCCGCGAGCGCTGGCGGCTGGCGCGCGCGCGTCGGGACGAACGGCGCGCCAAGGAGAAGGCGCGGCGGAGAGTCGTCGTCAAACACCTGCAGCGGGTCGCGGAAGAGAAACAGAAGCGGATGGACCAACTGGCCTCGGCCGCCGCGAAGTCGACCCCCGGGCGAGCCCCCGGAGCCGACGACGAACCGGCAGGCGAAGCCGAAGCGGCGCCCTCCGCCGGGGGGCGGATGGATCTGCCGCTACGCGTCGCCGAGAAACCGGGCGAGCGCCCCTACGGGGTGCGCCGGGTCGCGCCGACGCCTGCCGAGCCGGCGGCGCCCGCGGCGCGGCGCGAGCCGCAGAAGGAATTCGCCTTCGTGCCGGAGCGCCAGGGGCCGGAGCTGCCGCCGATCAATCTGCTGCAGACCGAGCACGAGCGGCCGCCGGTCGACGAGGACGAGCTGGTGCGGCTCGGCGAAGTGATCCGGGCGCGCTGCGCCGAGTTCGGCGTCGAGGGGACGATCGAGGGGATCAGCCCCGGGCCGGTCATCACGGTGTACGAGTTTCAACCCGCGCCCGGCGTGAAGGTGAGCCAGATCGTCAACCTGCAGGACGACCTGGCGCTCGCCCTCAAGGCCGAGTCGGTGCGCATCGACCGGATCCCCGGCCGCTCGACGCTCGGCGTCGAGGTCCCCAACCCGAAGCGGGCGCTGATCCGCCTCGGCTCGATGCTGGCGCACGAGAGCTTCCGCAAGTCCCCCTCGCTGCTCTCGCTCGCCGTGGGCATGACCATCCAGGGGGAACCCTACTTCGCCGACCTGGCCACCATGCCGCACCTGCTGGTCGCCGGCGCCACCGGCTCGGGCAAGTCGATCGGGCTGCAGAGCCTGATCACCTCGCTGATCTACAAGGCGACGCGCGAGCAGGTGCAGTTCATCCTGATCGACCCGAAGCGGATCGAGCTCGGCGTCTACGGCGACATCCCGCATCTCAAGACCGAGGTCGTGGTCGAGCCGAAGAAGGCCGCCAACGCGCTGCGCTGGGCGGTGGGCGAGATGGAGCGCCGTTACCGGCTGCTCGCCGAAGTGCACGTGCGCTCCATCGACTTCTACAACCGGGCGATCCGCGACCCCGAGGTGAGGAATCGGCTGGCCCTCTCGGAGGGCGAGGGATCGATCGGCGAGGGCGATCTGAAGCCGTTGCCCTACTACATCATCGTCATCGACGAGCTCGCCGACCTCATGATGGTGGCCTCGGCCGAGGTGGAGACCGCGATCGCGCGCCTGGCGCAGATGGCGCGCGCGGTGGGGATCCACCTCATCGTCGCGACGCAGCGCCCCTCGGTCGACATCCTCACCGGCACGATCAAGGCCAATTTCCCCTGCCGGATCTCCTTCGCCACCGCCTCGCGCCACGATTCGCGCACCATCCTCGACCAGATCGGCGCCGAGAAGCTGCTCGGCAAGGGGGACATGCTCTTCCTGCCGCCCGGCAGCTCGCGGCCGATCCGTCTCCACGGTCCCTACATCAGCGAGCAGGAGACCGCCGGATTGGTGCGCTGGCTGAAGCGGCAGGGCAAGCCGGAGCTCGATCTCTCGGTGCTCGCCGCCCCGGTGGGCGAGAGCGCCAACGGCGAGCCGGCCGAGATCGACGACGATCTCTTCGACGAGGCGGCGCGGCTGGTGGTGTCCGAGCGCCAGGCCTCCGCGTCGTTCCTGCAGCGCCGCATGCGGATCGGCTTCTCGCGCGCCGCCCGGTTGATCGACATCATGGAGCGCGAGGGGCTGCTCGGTCCGCAGCAGGGCTCCAAGCCGCGCGACGTGCTGGTCAAGCCGGACTACTTCAGCGAGATCGACTCGACCCGCGGCGAGTGAGCCGGCGCAGGCGCCGGCCCGGCGAAACATCTAGAATCCCGCCATGAGCGAGACGCGACCCGCGTACCGCCTCACTGCCGCGGCGTCCAGCGGGGGTTGAGCGGCCAAGGTAGGTCCGGGCGACCTACAGGCCATGATCGGACCGCTGCTCCGGCGCACCCGGAGCGCAGCGGTGTTGGTCGGTCCGGAGACCGGCGACGATGCTGGTGTGTTCCGGCTGGACGACCTCGGGCTCGTGGCCACCGCCGACTTCATCACGCCGGTCTGCGACGATGCGCGCCGATTCGGCCGGATCGCTGCGGCCAACGCGATGTCGGACGTCTGGGCCATGGGCGGCCGGCCCCTGTTCGCGCTCAACCTCTGCGCCTTCCCGGCCGATGCGCCGGTGGAGGCGCTGGCCGGGATCCTCGAGGGGGCCGGCGATGCGCTGGTCGAGGCCGGCGCCGCGCTGCTCGGCGGGCACACGGTCAACGACCGCGAGCTCAAGTTCGGTCTCGCGGTGGTGGGGGTGGCCGCGCCGGATCGCCTGCTGACCAACGCCGGCGCCCGCCCGGGTGACCGGCTGCTGCTCACCAAGCCGCTCGGCACCGGCGCGCTGATCAACGCCTTCCGTTCCGACCGCCTCGACGCGGCGGGCCTGGAACCGGCGCTGCGCGAGATGGAGCGCCTGAACGCCGAGGCCTGCCGGCTGGCCCTCGCCCAGGGCGCGCGCGCCGCCACCGACATCACCGGCTTCGGGCTCGCCGGCCACGCCCTGGCGCTCGCCGAGGCCTCCCGGGTCGGGCTGCGGATCGATTTCGCGGCGCTGCCGCGCTACGCCGGTTACTTCGACCTGGTGCGCGCCGGCGTCACGACCGGATGCAACGGACCCAATCGCCGCCACGCCGCGTCGCGCCTCGCCGATCGCCGCGGCCTCGACCCGATCGAGGAGGAGCTGCTGTTCGATCCCCAGACCTCGGGCGGCCTGCTGATCGCGGTGTCGGGAAACGCTGCCGCCGCGCTGCTCGAGGAGCTGCTCGCCTGCGGACACCAGGCCGCGGCCGTCGGCGAAGTCCTCGCCGGCCCGCCGCGGCTCGAGATCGTCTAGTCCGCCCACGCCCGGCAGATCGAGGGTGGGTGCCTCGAGTGCCGGGCGGCGGAATTCAGCCGAGGCGGCGCCGGCTCAGCGAGCGCGGCCGGATCCGGGACGGGTGCGGGTGCGTCCCGAGAGCCGGCCGGTCACCCGCGGCGCCGGACGATCCGACCCCGGGCGCTCGCTCGCCGGACCGCGACCGAACGGGCGTCGCGTCGCGTCGCCGGTGACCTTCGCGGCGGGCCGGTCGTGGCTCGCCGCAGCGGCGTGCCGCGGCGTGCCCGCGGTCGCGCGACCACGCGCCGGCGCGGCGTGCGGCGCGCGGCTGGCGCCACCGCCCCGGCGTTCCGCGTTGACCTTGGCGCGCGCGCGCTCCTCGGACTTGCGGGCGCGGATCGCGGCGATGCGGTCAGCGAGCGGAATCTCGAGCTTCTCGGCCGGCTTCTGCGCGTAGTCGAACTCGGGCACCGTGACGCGCGGCAGCCGCTTGCCGATCGCCCGCTCGATCGCCCGCAGGTCGTTCTCCTCCTCCGGAGCGACGAAGGTGATGGCGTCGCCGGTCATCTCGGCGCGCGCCGTGCGTCCGACGCGATGGATGTAGTCCTCGGGGACGTTGGGCACGTCGAAGTTGACCACGTGCGACAGCGCCTCGACGTCGATGCCGCGCGCCGCGATGTCGGTCGCGACCAGGATCCGGTAGCGCCCGATCTTGAATCCGGCGAGCGCTTCGGTGCGTTGCGCCTGGCTGCGGTTGCCGTGGATGCGGGCCACCGAGATCTTCTTCCTCTCCAGTTGCTCGAAGAGCCGGTTCGCGCGGTGCTTGGTGCGGGTGAAGACGATCGCGTTCTTGACCTCGCCGCGCGCCAGCAGCGTCGCGAGGAGCGGCATCTTGAGCTCCTGCGAGACCGGGAAGACCGACTGCGTGATGCCGGTCGCGGGCGCCGACTTGCGCTCGATCGCGATGGTCGCCGGGTTCTTGAGCATCTCGCGGGACAGCTCGACGATCGGAGCCGGCAGCGTCGCGGAGAAGAACAGCGTCTGCCGCTTGACCGGCAGGTGCCTGAGGACGCGGCGGATGTCCGGCAGGAATCCCATGTCGAGCATGCGGTCCGCCTCGTCGAGGACGAGAATCTCGAGTCCCTCGAGCTTGGCGTACGAGTGCTGGAAGTGATCGAGCAGCCGTCCGGGCGTGGCGACCAGCACGTCGACGCCGGTCCGGAAGGCGTGCTCCTGCGGGCCCATGCCGACGCCGCCGAAGACCGCCGCGCCGGAGATCGGCGTGTGCACGGCGAGATCGCGCAGGTGCTCGTCGATCTGCGCCGCGAGCTCGCGGGTCGGGGTGAGGATCAAGGCGCGCGTCGTGCCGCGCTTCTTGCCCATCAACCGATGGAGGATGGGCAGGAGGAAGGCGGCGCTCTTGCCGCTGCCGGTCATCGCGCAGGCGAGGATGTCCTTGCCGGCCATGGCCGGGGGGATGGCGTCGGTCTGGATCGGAGTGGGGCGGTGGAAGCCCAGCTCCTTGACCCCCTTGAGGAGATCGGGATGAAGACCGAAGGTGGAAAACGACATGCTGCAGCTCTTCTTTCCGCGGCGGGCAGCCCCTCACGGGACGGCCGAAGCCGCTCGGGTGTGAATCCGGCGAAACTGAGGAGAGAACGGGGACTGCCGGAGAGGCCGCCGTCGGTGCGCGCGACGCGCGCGGTGGAATTCTCGTCGGCTGCCTGGTGCGGGAATGGACCTGCCTGCGGCAACGAACTCGCGGAGTGTCTCACACTCGGGCCGGCGGAGTCCAATCGGCGCCTCGGAGGCCGCTGGCGCGGGCGCCATTGCGTAGGCGACGCGGTGGCTGCTTGTGTATGCTGAGAACGCATCCATGCAGCCTCTCGTCTTCTTCGGTACGCCCGACTTCGCCGTGCCCACCCTGGACGCGCTCGCGGCGTGCGACCTGCGGCCGGAGCTGGTCGTGTCGCAGCCCTCACGTCCCGCCGGTCGCGGCCAGCGACTGGCCGCGCCGCCGGTGGTGGCGCGGGCGGAGGCGCTGGGACTGGCCACCCTGCAGATCGAGAAGGTGCGGGACGCCGACTTCCTCGCCCGCCTGACCGAGCTCCGTCCCGCGGTCGCGGTGGTGGTGGCGTTCGGTCAGATCTTCCCGGCGACGCTGCTCGCGTTGCCGCGCTTCGGCTGTCTCAATCTGCACGCCTCGTTGCTCCCTCGCTGGCGGGGCGCGGCCCCGATCCAGGCGGCGATCGCCGCCGGCGATCGGGTGACCGGGGTGACGACGATGCAGATGGAGGCCGGGCTCGACAGCGGGCCGATCCTGTTGCAGGAGGAGCTGGCGGTCGGCGAGGAGGAGACGGCGGGAGAGCTCGCGCCGCGTCTCGCCGAGCTGGGTGCCCGGCTGATGGTGACCACGCTGCGCCGCCTCGCGGCCGGCGATCTCGCGCCGCGGGCGCAGGACGCCACAGCGGTGACCTACGCCGCGAAGCTGTCCAGGGAGCTGGCCAGGCTGGGCTGGGAGCGCGACGCGAGCGATCTCGAGCGCACGGTGCGCGCCTTCCAGCCCTGGCCGGGCGCCGAGCTGCGGTTCGGCGAGGAGTGGGTCAAGGTCTCGCGCGCCCGGTTGGCGACGCGCCCGGTCGACGGGACGGTGGATCGCGGGCAGGTGCTCGCGATCGCGGGCGAGGCGGTGGTCGTCGCGGCCGGTGGCGGGAGCGCGCTCGCCATCCTGCGCGCGCAGCGCGCGGGCCGTCGCGAAGTGAGCGGTGCGGAGCTCGCGCGTGGCCTCCGCCTGCGCCCCGGGGACCGGCTCGGATGAGGAGCTCGCGCCCGATCGGTGTGGCGCGCGCCGCGCCCGGCGGCCGCAGCGGGGCCGAGAGCGTGCGCACGGCGGCGGTCTGGATCGTCGAACGCTGCCTGGCGTCGCGCGCGCCCGTCGACACCTTCCTCGGCAGCGTCGGCGAGGGGTTCGACGAGCGCGACCAGGGACTGCTGCGCGAGCTCGTGCTGGGAACGCTGCGCTGGCTGCGCCGGCTGGACGATGTCATCGCGCGGGCGAGCGGCCGGCGCCTGGAGCAGATCCAGGCCGACCTCCTGCCGATCCTCCGGGTCGGCGCCTACCAACTGCTCTTCCTCGACCGCGTGCCGCCCCACGCCGTGGTGAGCGAAGCGGTCGATCAGGCGCACCGCCGGAGCCATCGCGCGGCGGCGAGCTTCGTCAACGCGGTGCTGCGGCGGATCGCGCGCCAGCCGAGCCTCGACGCCTGGCCGGTGGAGGAGGCGAGCCTCGGCCGCCGCCTGGCGCTGGAGACCAGCCATCCGGACCACCTGGTGGCGCGCTGGCTCGAGCGATTCGGCGAGGTGGCGACCCGTCGCCTGCTGGCCGCCAACAATCGGCCCCGGCCGATGCATCTGCTCGCCTTCCGGGCCAACGGCGGGCGCGAGCTCCTCGCCGAGCGGTTGATCGACGAGGGGATCGAGGTCGAGCCGAGCCACTGGTCGCCTCTGGGTCTGATCGTGCGGGTCGGGAACCCCCTGCGCACCGAGAGCTTCCGGCGCGGCGACTTCTACGTCCAGGACGAGGTCGCCCAGGCGGCCGCGCTGGTGCCGCGACCGCGGGCCGGCGAGCGGGTGCTCGACGCTGCCGCCGCTCCCGGGGGCAAGGGGCTCGCGCTGCTCGCCGCCGAGCCCGGCGTGCGGCTCGTGGCGGCCGATCTCTCCCTCGCCCGGCTCGGTCTGCTGCGCGAGAACCTCGCCCGCCTGCGACTTCAGGTGCCGAGCGTCGCGGCGAGCGCCGAGCGCCCGCCCTGGCGGGCGGCGTTCGACCGGGTCGTGCTCGACTTTCCCTGCTCGGCGACCGGCACCCTGCGCAAGAACCCGGAGCTCAAGTGGCGCTGGAGCCCCGGCGAGCTCGCGCGCATCGCCGAGCAGGCGTATCGCCTGATGGTCGGCGCCGCCGGCGCCGTCGCGCCGGGAGGACTGCTGGTCGCCATCTCCTGCTCGCTCGAGCCGGAGGAGAACGAGACGCTGGGGGAGCGCCTGCTCGCCGAGCGCACGGAGCTCCGGCGCTGGACCGGCGGCGCCGGGCTCGAGCTCGCGCGCTTCGGCGATCCGATCGCTGCCGGAGCCTGGCGTTGCCTCCCCGACGAGGACCACGACGGCTTCACCGTGCAGGTCTTCGAACGCCGCACTGCGGCTGGCGGAACCGCGCGAGAATCGCGCGAACGCCTGTATTGACAGGCCTCAGCACTTGCTCTATCGTGCTCGGCGAAGTCGTCACCCATCGAACGTAGCGTTCAACAAGGAGGAGCAATGGCGGGCAAAGCAGACATCGTGGAGCACGTTGCGAACAGCGTGGACGGTCTGACGAAGAAGCAGGCGGCCGAGGCGTTCGACGCGGTGGTCGAGGCCATCACCAAGGGCCTCAAGAAGGGCGATCGCGTGCAGATCCCCGGCTTCGGCAGCTTCAGCGTCAGCAAGCGCGCGGCGCGCAAGGGCCGTAATCCGGCGACCGGCGCGACCATCACCATCAAGGCCAGCAAGAACGCTCGCTTCAAGGCTGGCAAGGAGCTCAAGGAGTCGCTGAACAAGGGCAAGTGACACCGCTTCCCTGCTGCTGCCGAAAGCCCTGCGGAGCTCGCGCCCGCAGGGCTTTTGTGCGTTTGGCGCCGGGAGGCGGGTGCTAGCATCGCGACGAGGACGGCGGTGACGAAACCCCGACAGCTGACCCATCTCGACGCGCGGGGCGAGGCGCGCATGGTGGATGTCTCGACGAAGCCGGTGACCCGGCGCGTCGCCGAGGCGTCGTGCCGGCTGCTGTGCGCTGGTGAGACGATCGCCCGGCTCGGCGGGCTGCCCAAGGGGGATGCCTTCGCGGTGGCTCGTCTCGCCGGAATCCAGGCGGCGAAACGGACCGCGGAGTGGATTCCGCTCGCCCATCCGCTGCCGCTCGACAGCGTCGAGATCGAGCTCTCGCCGGAAGCCGCCGCGGTACGCATCGCGAGCCGGGTCGTGACCACCGCGCGCACCGGCGCCGAGATGGAGGCGCTGACCGCCTGCGCCGCGGCCGCCCTGGCGCTCTACGACATGATCAAGGCGATCGATCGCGGCGCGGTGGTGAGCGAGCTCCGGCTCGAGGCGAAGCGCGGCGGCAAGAGCGGCGACTACCGTCGAGCGCCATGATCGCGACCGGCCTCGACCGCCTGGTCGCCGACCCCTCCGCCCTGCGCGGGCGCCGGTTCGGACTGCTGGCGCACGGTGCGTCGCTGACCGCGCAGTGCGTTCCGGCGCATCTCGCCCTGGCCGCCGCGGGCTTCACGCCCGGGCGCCTCTTCGGCCCGGAGCACGGCTACTACGGCGTCGAGCAGGACATGGTGGCGGCCGCCGACCAGACCGACCCCTGGACCGGCGCGCCGATCGTCTCGCTCTATGGAGACGACGAAGGCTCGCTGCTGCCGCGGCCCCAGGCCTTCGCGGGCCTCGACCTCCTGCTCATCGATCTCCAGGACATCGGCTCGCGCTACTACACCTACGCCGCGACGGCGGTCTGGGCCGCCGAAGCGGCGCGCGCCGCGGGCTGCGAGGTCTGGGTGCTGGATCGGCCGAACCCGTTGGGCGGCGAGGTCATCGAGGGGAATCTGCCGCGGCCCGGCTTCGCCTCCTTCGTCGGCGCGTTCCGCCTGCCGGTGCGCCACGGCCTGACGCTCGGCGAGCTGATCCGGCTCGAAGCGCTGCGCCGCAACTGGCGCGAGGCGCCGCGCGTGCTCGCGATCGAAGGTTGGCGGCGCGGCGACCTCTGGCCGAGCCTCGGCCGGCCGTGGATCGCTCCCTCGCCCAACATGCCGAGCTTCGCGACGGCGCTGCTCTATCCCGGGCTCTGTCTGCTCGAGGCGACGACGCTCTCCGAGGGCCGGGGAACCACCCGCCCGTTCTTCCTGGTCGGGGCACCGCGCCTCGACCCGGTGCGGCTCGCCGCGGCGCTCGCCGCGCTGGCGCGGTTCGGCGTGCAGGCGGTGCCGACCTATTTCCGGCCGCAGTTCCAGAAGCACCGCGGCCAGGTTTGCGGTGGCGTCGAGCTCTTGCTGGTGGACGCGAGCCGAGTCGCCGCCTACCGCTGCGGCATCGAGCTGCTGGTGGCGGCGCGCAGCGCGGCGGCGGACGCGTTCGGCTGGCGCGCCGAGCCCTACGAGTTCGTGAGCGACCGGCCGGCGATCGATCTGCTGACCGGCGGCGACGATTTCCGGCGGGCGCTCGAAGGCGAGGGCGGGCTCGACGAGTGGATCGCGAGTTGGACGGCGGACGAAGCCGAGTTCCGGCGGGAACGGCGCGACGCGCTGCTCTATCCGGAGGAAGGGGACGGACGATGAGGATGCCCGCGCTCGTCGCGGTGGACGCGCCGGCGGAGGCCTTCGTCGAGCTCTTCCGGGCGCTCCGCGAAAGCGGAATGCGCTGCGGCTGGCTGGAGCTCCAGGCGCCTTCGGTCGTGCCGCCCGAGCTCGAGGAGGCCGCGGCGGAGGGGGTGCTGCGCGCCGTGGCGGTGGGCGACGGGCGCAGCGTCGCGGTCAAGCCGCTCGCCGGCCCGCCGGTGCTGCGTGACCTGGTGCGCGAGCACTTCCTCGGCTGCACGGTCGTGCTGGTGCGGGGCCACCCGGGATTCCCGCGCCTGGCGCCGAGCGGGGAGCGCTGGCGGCTGCGCTCCGGCGAGACGGCCGAGCGCGAGCTGCCGCTCGCCGGGTTGGTCGCCGAGCTGCGCCGGCCGCGCTGGCGGGCGAGCGAAGAGGCGCGATGAGCGAGCCGATCCGCTACTTCGTGCCCGGGCCGGTCTACGTGCTCGAAGCGGCGCGCGCCGCGATGACCGGGCCGGTCGTCGGCCATCGCTCGGCGGAGTTCAGGCCGGTCTACCGGCGCATCACGGGCGCGCTGCAAGGGGTCTTCCGCACCTCGCGCGAGGTCTACCTCGCGACCTCGAGCGCCACCCTGCTGATGGAGGCGGCGCTCGTCTCGCTCACCCGAGGGGCGGTCCTCCACACCACCTGTGGCGCGTTCTCGGAGCGCTGGCGCGACATCGGCCGATCGCTCGGGCGTCCGGTCGACGAGCTCGCGGTGCCGTGGGGAGAGATCGTCGATCCCGATCTGCTGCGCGCCGCCCTGCGCCGCAAGCGCTACGACGCGGTGACCCTGGTGCACAACGAGACCTCGACCGGGGTGATGAATCCGTTGCCGGAGCTGGCGCGAGCGGTGCGCGAGGAGAGCGAGGCGTTGATCCTGGTCGACGCCGTGTCGTCGCTCGCCGGCGCTCCCCTGGAGACCGACGCCTGGGACCTCGACTTCGTCTTCGCGGGCTCGCAGAAAGGCCTCGCCGCGCCGCCCGGGCTGGCGGTGTTCGCCTATTCGGAGCGCGCCGAGCGGCGGGCCGAGGCGATCCCGCATCGCGGCTACTACGGCGACCTGTTGCGCTATCGCGACAAGCATCGCGAGGGCGGACCGATCACCACCGCGGCGGTGTCGATCGCCTATGCCCTCGACTTCCAGCTCGCCCGGATCGTGTCCGAGGGCATCGAGGCGAGATGGCGCCGCCACGCCGAGCTCGCGCGGGCGACGGCGGACTGGGCCGCCACGCACGGCTTCGCCTTCGCTTCGACGGCGAGGGGCCGCTCGCTCACCGTGAGCTGCCTGCGGCCGCCGGCCGGCCGTTCCGCGACCGGTCTGGTCGACGGATTGAGGCGGCGCGGCTTCACGGTGGGGGGTGGCTACGGCGCCTGGAAGGCGAGCACCTTCCGCATCGGCCACATGGGAGAGGTCCGGCGCGAAGACCTGGCGGCGTTGCTCGTGGCCCTCGCCGAGGAGGCCGCGGCGTGACCCGCGTCCTGATCGCCGATCCGCTCGAGGACGAAGGGCTCGCGATCCTGCGCGCCGCCGGCGCCGACCTGATCGAGCCCGCGAGCGCCGACCGTTCGCGCCTGCCGGAGCTGCTCGCCGGTGCCGACGCGCTCATCGTGCGCAGCGCCACCCGGGTCACCCGCGAGCTGCTCGCCGGCGCCCCGCGCCTGCGAGTGATCGGGCGTGCCGGCGTGGGCGTCGACAACATCGACGTCGACGCCGCCGCGGAGCGCGGCATCCAGGTGGTCAACGCGCCGACCGGCAACGTGCTGGCGGCGACCGAGCAGACGTTCGCGCTCCTGCTCGCGCTGGCGCGGCGGGTTCCGGCCGCCGATGCCTCGATGAAGCGTGGGGAGTGGGACCGCAAGAGCTTTCGCGGCATCGAGCTGGCCGGCAAGACGTTGGGCATCGTCGGCTTCGGCCGCATCGGGCAGCGCGTCGGAGCGCGGGCGCGGGCTTTCGAGATGAAGGTCGTCGCGTGCGACCCGGGGATCGATCCGGTGGTGGCCGAGCGGCTCGACGTGCCGCTCCTCGCCCTCGACGACCTGCTGCCGATCGCCGACGTCGTGACCCTGCACACGCCGCTCGACCGCTCGACCCGCGGGATGCTCGACGCCAGGAGGATCGGGCGGATGAAGCCCGGCGCGTTGCTGGTCAATTGCGCGCGCGGCGGCCTGATCGACGAAGCGGCGCTCGTCGCCGCGCTCGAGTCCGGGCGCCTGGCCGGAGCGGCGCTCGACGTCTACGACGAGGAGCCGACGCCGCGCCAGGAGCTGGTCCGTCACCCGTTGGTCGTCGCCGCGCCGCACCTCGGCGCGCAGACTCGGGAAGCCCAGGTGCGGGTCGCGGTGGAGACCGCGCAACGGGTGGTCGCGGCGCTCGCTGCGAGCGCGCTGCCCGGCGGCCCTGCCGAGTGAGCCGGCCTCAGTTCGCCGGCGCGCCGAGGGTCGCGACGACCAGGGCGGCGAAGCCGGCGCGCTGCAGGCGCTGTCGCATCCGCTCGGCCTCCTCGCGCGTGGCGTAGTCGCCGACCTGCACGCGATGCCAGACCGCGTCGGAGCTCACCGCGGCCTGCGGGAAGTCGCCGTTCAACCGCGCCGCCAGGGCCTCGGCCAGCGCGAGCTCCTGGAAGGCGCCCGCCTGGACGACGTAGCGAGGACCGGAGGGGACCCTGAGGGTGCGCAGCTCGACGCGCGCGGTTCCCGGGCCGAGCATGCCGATCGCCCGGGCGGCCGCGTAGGAGAGATCGATGATGCGGTTCTTCTTGAACGGGCCGCGGTCGGTGATCGTGACCTCGGTGGTCGCGCCGTTGTCGAGATTGCGCACCTCGACCACCGTGCCGAAGGGCAGCGTGCGGTGCGCGGCGGTCATCTGGTGCATGTCGTAGGGCGCGCCGGAGGCCGTCTTGCGGCCGTGGAAATCGCTGCCGTACCAGGAGGCGATGCCCTGCTCGACGCCGGGAGTGGCGCGGGGGCGCGCGGTGGCGCAGCCGGCGAGCAGCGCGGCGACGAGGAGCGGCAGGTAGCGGGAGACCGGGTCGCGCGCCATCGGAACCTCCGATCCGGCGCGCCCCGCGTCAGATGCGGGGCGCCTCGAGCTCCGCGCCTTCGACGTCGGCGAGCAGTGGCTCGACCACGTCGCGCAGATATTCGTCGACCTGCTCGGCGGAGCGCCCGGTGAACGCCTGGGGATCGACCCAGCGCGCGATCTCCTCCCCGGTCATCCGGAACTCCGCGTCGGCGGCGATTGTAGCAAGCAGCGGATTGGCGCCGCCGCGCGCGACCTCGGCCTGCGCCGCGAAGCTCAGTTGACGGATCCTCTCGTGCAGCTCCTGGCGGTCGCCACCGCGCAGGACCGCCTGCATGAGCAGGGTCTCGGTCGCCATGAAGGGGATCTCGCGCTCGACGCGCGCGGCGACGACGGTCTCGTCGACCCGGAGGCCCGCGGCGAGGTGCGCGGCGAGCGAGAGCGCGGCGTCGGCGGCGAGGAAGGCGTCGGGCAGCACGAGGCGGCGGTTGGCGGAATCGTCGAGGCTGCGCTCGAGCCACTGCGTCGCGGCGTTGATCGGGCCGTTGAGCGAGTCGGTGAGGATGCGTCGCGCCAGACCGCACATGCGTTCGGCGCGCACCGGATTGCGCTTGTAGGCCATCGCCGACGAGCCGACCTGGCTCGTGTCGAAGGGCTCGGCGAGCTCGCCGACGCCTTGCAGGAGCCGCAGGTCGGTGCCCATCTTGTGGCAGCTCTCGGCGATTCCGGCGAGGGTGGCGAGGAGCTGGCTGTCGAGCTTGCGGGCGTAGGTCTGTCCGGAGACCGGGATCGCGCCCGCGAAGCCCAGGCGGGTCGCGAAGCGGCGGTCGAGCTCGCGCACCTTCGCCGAGTCGCCGTCGAACAGGGTGAGGAAGCTCGCCTGGGTCCCGGTGGTCCCCTTGACGCCGCGGCAGGGCAAGGCGCCGAGACGGTGCCGCACCTCGGCGAGGTCGAGCACGAAGTCCTGCGCCCAGAGGCAGGCGCGCTTGCCGACCGTGGTGAGCTGAGCGGGTTGGAAATGCGTGTAGGCGAGGCAGGGGCGGTCGCGGTGCCGTCGGGCGAAGCCGGCGAGGGCGCCGAGTGTCGCGGCCAGCCGCCGCGCCAGGAGCTCCATCGCCTGCCGGGCGAGCACGAGGTCGGTGTTGTCGGTGACGAAGGCGCTGGTCGCCCCGAGGTGGAGGATGCCTCCCGCGCTCGGCTCGTGCCGCGCCGCCTGCTCCGCGAAGTGGCGCAGGTGCGCCACCACGTCGTGCCGGGTCTGGCGCTCGAGCTCGGCGACCCGCTCGAGGTCGAGCTCGGGCGCGGCGGTGCGCAAGGCGGCGAGCTGCTCCGGCCGGATCGGCAGGCCGAGCTCCGCCTGGCACTCGGCGAGCAGGATCCACAGGCGACGCCAGGTGGAGTAGCGATTCCCCGCCGAGAAGATGGCGGCCATCTCGCGCGAGGCGTAGCGTTCGTGGAGCGGGTTCTGCGGCACGTCGGTCACGATCAAAGCTTAACAAAGGGGGGCGCGCCGCCTCGATCGCCGCCGCGGGCGGTGGGCTAAGATCGCGGGCCGGAGAATCGCCGTGCTGCGCTTGCGCTGGAACCGTCAGGGGCGAGACGAGAGCTGCGCGCTCGTCGGCGACGAGATCCGCCTCGGCCGCGGCACCGAGAACGAGCTGGTCCTGCCCGACTTCTCGGTCTCTCGGCGCCACGCCGCGCTGCGCCGCGAAGCCGAGGGCTGGGTGGTCCACGACCTGATGAGCACCAACGGGGTCCAGGTCAACGGCGTGGCGGCGAAGCGCGTGCGGCTGCGCCCCGGCGACCGGCTCAAGGTGGGCATCTTCGAGCTCGTGCTCGAGGAGGTTCCCGACGTCGCGCCGGAGGCCGATCCGGCGAGCCTGCCGACCGCGGGGTTCGTGGCGGTGGCGCCGGGGGGTACGGCGACGATCGTCCGCTCGCTGGCCGATTTCAACGCCGCTTACGGCCTCGACGAGCGCGGCGAGCAGAGCGGGCGGGCGGACAAGCGCCGCGACCTCGACCTGGCCTACTCGAGCCGGATCTTCGGCTTCCTCACCCGCCTCGCTCGCCTGTTGATCCGCTCCGACTCGGTCGACGAAGTCCTGGCGCGCGTCATGGAGGTGGCCTTCGACGTCCTGCCGGTCGACCGCGGGTTCATCCTGCTGCGCGACGAACGCAGCGGCAGGACGGTCTGCGAGCTGGCGCGCACCGGGGAACGAGTCGAGTACCGGCCGCAGAGCGAGGTTCCGGTTTCGCGCACGATGATCGATCAGGTGATGCGCGACCGCGTCGCGCTCCTCACCTACGATGCTCTCGCCGATCAGCGCCTGGCGGGCGGTGACTCGATCCGCATCCATCAGATCCGGGCCGCGATGAGCGCGCCGCTCTGGTCGGGCGAGCGGATCATCGGCGTCCTCCAGGTGGACTCGCCATTCCATGCCGGCTCCTTCACCGAGCAGGACCTCGACCTGCTCACCGCTCTGGCCAACTACGCCGCCGTGGCCGTGGAGCGGCTGCGCTACGCCGAGACCGCCGAGTTCGAGCGCCAGGTGCGCAGCCGGCTCGAGCGCTACCACTCCCCGGCGGTGATCGAGTCCATCGTGCAGCGCGCCTCGCAGGCGGTGGAGCCCGACGTCGGCCGGATGAAGCTCGCCGAAGCCACGGTGCTGTTCGCCGATCTCGCCGGTTTCACGCCGGTCGCCGAGCGCAGCGCGCCGCGCGAGGTGGCCGAGCTCCTGGAGGCGTTCTTCACGCACGCCGTCGAGGCCATCTTCTCGGCGGGCGGTACGCTGGACAAATTCATCGGCGACTGCGTGATGGCCTTCTTCGGCGCCCCGGTCGCGCAGCCCGACCACGCGCGGCGCGCCGTCCAGGCGGCGCTCGCGATCCAGGCCGCGCAGGAGCGCGACAACGCCGAGCGCGCGGCGCGCGGACTTCCGGTTCTCGCGGTGCGCATCGCGATCAACAGCGGGGCGGTGATGGTGGGTGACGTCGGCTCCAAGAGGCGGGTCGACTACACCGTGCTCGGCAACACGGTGAACGTCGCGGCGCGTCTCGAATCGGAGGTGGCGGCGCCGGGGGAGATCACCCTGGGAGGCGAGACCGAGCGCCGGCTCGCCGGCGCCTTCGTGCTCGAGGCGCTCGGCGAGTTCCAGCTCAAGGGACTGACCCAGCGGGTGCGGGCCTACCGGGTGCCGCGGCAGACGCCATCGTGAGCGGCCGCGACGGTTCCTTCCTGCTCGTCACCGGCAACGCCGGCAAGCTCGCGGAGGCGCGGCGGATCGTCGGAGCCGGCCTCGAGGCGGTGCTGCTCGATCTGCCCGAGGTGCAGTCGCTCGATCTCGGCGAGGTGCTGCGCGCCAAGGCGGCGGCTGCCTGGGAGAAGCTGCGCCGCCCTCTGGTGGTCGAGGAGACCGGTCTCGAGCTCGGCGCGCTGCGCGGCTTTCCCGGTCCGCTGGTCAAGTGGATGCTCGCCGCGGTCGGCGCCGAAGGGATCGCGCGCACCGCGCTCGCGCTGGGGGACCCGACGGCGCGGGCGGTCTGCCTGCTCGAGTGGACCGACGGCGAGCGGTCGGTGGTGGCGCGCGGCGAGACCGCGGGGCGCCTGGTCCTGCCGGCGCGGGGGTCGCGTGGCTTCGGCTGGGATCCGGTCTTCCAGCCGGAGGCCGCAGCGAAGAGCTACGGCGAGATGAGCGACGAAGAGAAGGACCGGGTGGGCCACCGGGGCCGTGCCTGGCGGGCCCTGCTCGCCGAGTTGGCTCAGCCCGGCGGGCGCGGCCGCGCCGCGACATAGGCGAGCGAGCCCACGGCGAGCACCCCGCAGCCGGCGATGGCCTGGATGGGCGCGGCGACGAAGCTGTTCACCACGACGCCCGCCGCGACCGCCACGAAGAGCGCCGTCGAGACCGGATGACCGGGGACGCGGAACGTCCCCGCCAGGTGGGCGTCGCGGCGGCGCAGCACGAAGAGGCCGGCGGCGGTCAGCGCGAAGAAGAGCCAGTCGGCGAAGACCACGTAGGAGAGCAGCTGGTCGTAGGTCTGCGAGAGCAGGAGGACCAGGGCCACCGCCGCCTGCAGCCGGATGGTGAAGCTCGGCGTGGCGTGACGTGGATGCAGCCGGCCGGCACGCCGCCAGAAGACGCCATCCTGCGCCATCGCGTAGTAGAGACGGGGGCCGGTGAGCGTCATCACCGCGAGGAAACCGAGGCAGGAGACGACGATCAGGCTGGCGACGAAACGGGCGCCGGCGGCGCCGGCCAGGCGGCCGGCCACGTCGGCGGCGAGCGCGCCGCTCGCCGCGACCTCGCCGGGCGAGAGGACGCCGAGATAGAGGACGTTGAGGCCGAGGTAGACCGCGACCACCAGCGCGACGCCGAGCAGGTTGGCGCGCGCCAGCGTGCGGCCCGGCTGGCGGATCTCGGCCGCCAGGCTGCCGCAGTTCTGCCAGCCGCCGTAGGCGAAGAGCACCGGTACGAGCGCGGCGAGGAAGATCGAGAGGGTGATGCCCGGTGACGCCGGCTCGGCCGGCCGCTCGGCCGGTCGCGCCGGGCCGAGGAGGGCCAGGGCGAAGAGCCCGAGAATGCCGGCCAGCTTGAGGATCATCAACAGGTTGTTGACCTGCTTGCCGGGGCGCACGCCGCGCACGTTGATCTCGGCCAGCAGGACGATGACCGACGCCGCGAGCGCCGAGCGGCCGAGGGTTCCGAGCGGCACGAAGGCCCGGTCGACGTAGCTCGCCAGCACGCTCGCGACCGCGGCGATCCCGCCGCTGTTGATCACGAAGAGGAGCGCGAAGCCGTAGAGATAGCCGAGGTACGGACCCCAGGCGCGCGCCAGATAGACGTACTGCCCGCCCACCAGCGGCAGACGGGAGCCGAGCTCGGCGTAGACGAATCCGCCCAGCGTCGCGACCAGGCCGCCGAGGATCCAGGCGGCGAGCATCCAGCCGCGGGTCGGGAGGAGACGGGCGACGTTCGCCGGGTTGACGAAGATCCCCACTCCGATGATCGCCCCCGCGACCACCATCGTGGTGTCGAAGAGCCCCAGCTCGCGGCGGAGCTCGACCGCCTCCTCTTCGCTCGGCACGACGATCCCCCTCGGCGGCGGCGCTCTCCGCGCCTCGCCCTTCCCTGCGGCGGCCGGCGCCCGCGAAGACTACAATCGATCCGCCGGTGAGTGTCTGGAGTTGCGGGGAGCTGCGGCCCGGCGGGAGGCTCGGATGAATCTGCAGGCAGGGCTCGAAGCGACGAAGGCTCGCGAGGCAGGCGGACGGCGCAGTCCGGCGATCGCCGCCGTCGGCGCCGCGTTGCTGGCGCTCGCCGCGGCCGCGGCCGCGACCGCGCAGGATCCGGCGTCGGCGGTGCGGACCAGCGACGGGCTGCCGTACCTGGAGATCGTCGCCCGCCACGGCTTCGCCGAGCCCGCGCCGGCGGCGATCGACCTGCGTCTCGGTGAGGACGGCAGGATCTACCTCCTGCGTCCGGAGGTCGGCGTCGACCGCCACCGCCTCGCCCCCGGAATGCCGCGCCTGCGCGAGGTCCTGCCCGGTCACGACGACGACGGCGCCCTCGCCGGCATCGAGCATTTCGCGGTCTCCTCGAGCGGCCTGCTCGAAGTGGCGCGCGACCATTTCTATGTCTGGCGAATGGTCGGTGAGGACGGCGCGCTCGGACCTCTGAACGAGCTCGACCTCGCCTGGGGCCGGATCTCCGACCTCGATCTGGCGGGCGATCGGCTCGCCCTGCTCGGTGTCCCGAGCCGCGAGCATGCGGCGCCCGGGCCCGACAACTCCATCGTCTGGCTGGGCTCGCTCGGCGTCGGGCTCGAGGACTTCCGGCGGGTGCTCGCCGATCCGATGGTGCGCACGCTCGCGGAGCAGCAGCGTCTGGCGACCGCTCAGTCGCTCGCGCTCGGTTCGCTCGCGTTCGCCGGTGACGGCAGCCTGCTGGTCTATCCGGGACACCTCCCGGAGCTCTACCGGCTCTCCGAGCAGGGCGAGCTGGAGAAGACCTGGGACCTGGCCCGCCTGGGGATCCTCGACCGGCGTGCCGACCTGCCTCGCGAGCTCGCGGGACGGGCCGAGTCGGCGGCCGCCGAACAGTGGCTCGCGGGCGCGCAGCTCGTCGACGACCTGACGCTGCTCGCGGATGGCCGGCCAGCGCTCGCCGTTCGCGATCTCGAGGCCGGTGCGCCGCGCTGGACGCTCGCGGTGATCGATGGCGAGCGCGCCCGCCGCTTCGCGCTGCCGGTGCGCGGCGGAAACGCCAGCTCGCGCCTGCGGCTGGCGGGCGCGGCGTCCGGCGAGGTCCTGTTCTGGGTGGGCGAGCGAAACCTGCGGCGCGGGAGCGCGGTCGCGGGCGACGAGATCGTCGTCGCGCGGCTGCCGAGCGCGACCGAGGTGGGACCCGCCCGCACGAGTTCGCACCCCTGGGGCCGGCTGGTCGATCTCACCCACCCCTTCGATGCGAACACCCTCGCGCCGCCCGGGGCGCTCGTGGGCTTCGAGCTCGAGCCTCTCCCCGAGGCCGCGGCCGAACCGGGGCAGGTCGGAACGTCCTACCGATTCTGCGCGCCCGAGCACGCCGGGACCCACCTCGATGCCCCGAGCCACCATGCGCGCGGCGGGCGCGCCGTCGACGCTCTGGCGCTCGACCAGCTGGTGGCTCCGGCGGTGGTCATCGACGTCGAGAGTCAGGCGCAGCGCGATGCCGACTTCTCCCTCGAGCTCGCGGACATCGAGGCCTGGGAGTCGCGCTACGGGCGCATTCCGGCCGGCAGCATCGTCCTGCTGCGCACCGGCTGGAGCCGGCGCTGGCCGGACCGCCTGCGCTATCTCGGCACGGCGCGCACGGAGCCGTCGGCGGAGCTGCGCTTCCCCGGTTTCGGCGCCGCCGCGGCGGCGCTCCTCGTCCGCGAGCGGGGCGTCGCGGCGCTCGGCATCGACACGGCGAGTCTCGACCCCGGATCGGTGCGCGACGCTCCGGTGCAGCGCCTCGCCGCCACGGCCGAGGTCCCGGCGCTGGAGAACCTTGCCCACCTCGACCGGCTCCCGGCGACCGGCGCCTGGATCGTTGCGCTGCCGATGCCGCTCGCGGGGGGCTCGGGAGCGCCCCTGCGCGCCATCGCCTTCATCCCTTGAGGGCAGGGTCAGCCGGTGGCGAGCCGGCGCAGGTGGTCCACCAGCTGGTCGACCTGCGCCCTCAGCTCGGCGAGCGACCCGGCGTTGCGCAGCGTCCAGCTCGCGGCCCGGCGGCGCTCGCTGCCGTCGCCCTGGGCCGCCAGGCGGCGCAGCGCCTCGTCGCGGGCGAGGCCGCGCGTCGCGGCGCGCTCGAGCCGGAGCTCCGCGGGTGCTTCGAGCGTGACCACCAGGTCGAAGTCGGGCGCGAACCCCGCCTCGACGAGGCGGGTGGCTTCCAGCACGAAGATGCCGCCCACCGCCGCGCGGCGCGCGAACTCGGCGCGCACCAGGGGATGGATCTCCGCCTCCAGCTGCCGGCGCGCCTCCGCGTCGGCGAAGACGAGCTGGGCGAGCGCCCCCTTGTCGACCGCGCCGCCGGCCTTCAGATAGCGCGGGCCGAAGAGCCGTTCGACGGCTCGGGCGCCGGCGGCGCCCGGGGCGTAGAGCTCGGCGACCAGCAGGTCGGCGTCGACGACCTCGCAGCCGGCCTCGCGGAGCCAGCGTGCGACGGTCGACTTGCCGCTCGCCAGCCCGCCGGTCAGGCCGACGCGCAACGGCTTCACCGGGAAGGCCGGTCGAGGCCGATGCCGCGCCGCGCCGCGGCCACGGTGTTGGCCAGCAACATCGCCACGGTGAGCGGACCGACACCGCCCGGCACGGGGGTGATGGCCGCGGCGATCGGCGCGACCGCCGGGTAGTCCACGTCGCCGACCAGCACCGAGCCGTTCTTGGCGAAGCCGGCCATGCGCTTGGCGTCGCCGGCCACCAGCCGGTCGGCGAGCTCGCGGTCGGTGACCCGGTTCATGCCGACGTCGACCACCACGGCGCCGGGCGCCACGTGGTCGGCACCGATCAGCCCGGCGCGCCCGACCGCGGCGACGAGCAGGTCGGCCTGGCGGCAGACCGCCGGCAGGTCGCGGGTGCGGGAGTGCGCGAAGGTGACCGTGCAGTTCTCGCGCAGGAGCAGGGCGGCCATCGGTTTGCCGACGATCGTCGAGCGTCCCACCACCACGGCATGGCGGCCGGTGAGCGGGATCTGGTACCGCTTCAGCATCTCGAGGATGCCTGCCGGGGTGCACGGCACGAAGCCCTTCTCGTCGATCCAGAGTCGCCCGACGTTGAGCGGGTGGAAGCCGTCGGCGTCCTTGGTGGGGTCGATGCGCTCGAGCAGCCGGCGGGTGGGCAGGTGGGAGGGCAGCGGGAGCTGGACCAGGATCCCGTCGACCCGCGGATCGGCGTTGAGCCGGTCGATCAGGGGGAAGAGCTCGGACTCCGGGGTGTCTGCGGCGAGCAGGTGGCTGAAGCCCGCCATGCCCGCCTCGCTGCAGGCCTTGGTCTTGGAGCCGACGTAGACCTTCGACGCCGGGTCGTCGCCCACCAGGACGACGGCCAAGCCGACCGGCCGGCCAGTGCGCGAGTGGAAATCGTTGGCGAGCTCGGTCACCTCGCCGCGGATCGCTTCCGCGGTGGCGCGACCGTCGAGGATGGTCGTCATGCCTTTCTCCTTGCACGATAGAGACAGAGGATGCCGCCGGACAGGCTCGCGAAGCGCCCCGCTGCGAAGCCGGCGGCGTCGAGACGGGCGAGGAAGCCGTCGCGCTGGGGGAATCCGAGCACGGACTCCGGGAGATAGGCGTAGGCCGCCCCGTCCCCCGACACCCAGGCCCCGAGCCGCGGCAGCAAGGTCTTGAAATAAAGGAGGTAGACCCCGCGCATCGGTTGCCGCGCGGGCACCGTGAACTCGAGCACCGCGAGCTCGCCCCCGGGGCGCAGCACGCGCGCCAGCTCGGCCAGGGAGCGGTCGAGATCGGCGACGTTGCGCAGCCCGAACGAGACCGCGGCGCCGTCGAAGCGGCCGTCCGGGAAGGGGAGCGCCAGGGCATCGGCGGTGAGGGGCTCGGGGCGGGGACCGCCGGGCCGGGCGAACTTGGGGCGCGCCAGCGCCACCATGGGGAGGCAGAAGTCGGCGGCGGTGACGCGCAGGGCCCGCCGGCGGAGCGCCTCGGCCTGATCGCCGGTGCCGCAGCACAGGTCGAGGACCCGGCTGCCGCTGGGGAGGGCGTCGGCCAGCGACGCCGCCAGGCGGCGCCGCCAGACATGGTCCAGCGAAGCCGAAAGCAGGTGATTCAGCAGGTCGTAGCGCGGGGCGACCCGCGCGAACATCTGGCGAATCCGGGCCGGGCGCTTGTCGAGCGCGGCGAGGCCGTCCATGGCGCGGAGCAGTGTATCGTGGCGAAGCGGCAGATTCTGCGGGGGTTGACACCCGGAGAGGCCACGCCTATCATCTCCATTCCTCTGCGCTGCAGTGCCGGGTTGATCCCTGCCCGCAAGCCGAACATACCGTCTGGAGTCGAGGAATGAAGAGCACTTTGAGCCCCAAGCCGGCCGAAATCGAGCGCCAATGGTACGTGGTGGACGGCGCCGGTGTGCCCGTCGGGCGGCTGTCGTCGACCATCGCCAAACTGCTGCTCGGCAAGGGTAAGCCGATCTACGCGCCGCACGTCGACTGCGGCGATTTCGTGATCGTGGTCAACGCCGAGAAGGTCCTGCTCACCGGGACCAAGGAGCAGGAGAAGGTCTACTACCGTCACACCACCCAGAAGCCGGGCAGCCTGAAGTCGCCGCGCGCCTTCGAGATCCGCGGCAAGCACCCGACGCGGCTGGTGGAGAGCGCCGTCTTCGGCATGCTTCCGAAGACCAAGCTGGGCCGCAAGATCCGGAAAAAGCTCAAGGTCTACGCCGGCGCCGAGCACCCGCACCACGCTCAGAAGCCGCAGTCGTTCGACCTCGCGCAGACCAAGATGTAGGAGGAGAGTTCCCTTGAGTGATCTTCAGTACTACGGAACGGGCCGGCGCAAGACGTCGACCGCCCGTGTCTTCCTGCGGCCCGGTGCCGGTGCCGTGAACGTCAACGGTCACGATCTCGAGGGTTACTTCCCGAACGAGGTCTTGCGCATGGTGGTCCGCCAGCCGCTGGTGCTCACCGAGACCGCCGAGAAGTTCGACATCCTGGTGAGCGTCGAGGGCGGGGGCGCCTCCGGTCAGGCCGGGGCGATTCGCCACGGCATCAGCCGCGCGCTGCTCAACTACAACGCCGAGCTGCGCGACCGGCTGAAGACGGCCGGTCTGCTGACCCGCGACCCGCGCAAGAAGGAACGCAAGAAGTACGGCCGCGCCGGCGCTCGCAAGCGCTTCCAGTTCAGCAAGCGCTAGGCCCAGAGACCGAGATCAAGGAGAGATTCGTGGTCGATATTTCGATGCAGGAGCTGCTCGAGGCGGGAGTCCACTTCGGCCATCAGACGCGGCGCTGGAATCCGAAGATGAAGCCCTACATCTTCGGCAAGCGGAACGGGATCTACATCATCGATCTGGCGAAGACGCTCAAGCTCTTCCGCGAGGCCGCGGAGTTCGTGCAGAAGCTCGGGCAGGACGGGCGCCGGCTGATGTTCGTCGGCACCAAGCGGCAGGCCCAGGACGCGGTCGGCGAAGAGGCGCGGCGCTGCGGTCAGTACTTCGTCTCGCATCGCTGGCTCGGCGGCACGTTGACCAATTTCGTGACCATTCGCCAGTCGGTCGAGCGTCTGCTCGAGATCGAAGCACGACTCTCCGACGACAAGGGCGTGCACACCAAGAAGGAGCGGCTGCGGCTCGAGCGCGAGCGCGAGCGGATGAACCGCAACCTCGAGGGCGTGCGCGACCTGGAATCGTTGCCCGACGCGATCTTCGTGGTCGACCCCAAGAAGGAGTCGATCGCGGTCGCCGAAGCCAACAAGCTCGGCATCCCGGTGATCGCCATCGTCGACACGAACTGCGACCCGGAGCTCATCGACTACGTGATCCCGGGCAACGACGACGCGATCCGGACGATCCGGCTGTTCACCGCTCGGATCGCCGACGCCTATCTGGCGGGTGCGAATACGCTGCAGCAGGAGATGATGGTGGAGGCGAAGGACGCCCCGATGCCGGCCGGTCCGGAGGCTTCGGCGGAAGCCGCGGGCCCGACGGCCTGACGAAATCAACCCACAGCTCGGCGGGCGCCGGAGGGTCGTGCGCTCGACAGACAGGGTCAGTCGATCGCCGGGGGTTGTCGATCGCCTGACCCTTTCTCGTGCCCGGCCGGGTCACGAAGGAGGCAGCAGGACATGCAGATTACGGCTCAGATGGTGAAGGAGCTTCGCGAGCGGACGGGCGCCGGGATGATGGACTGCAAGACGGCGCTGGCGGAGACCGGCGGAGACTTCGAGAAGGCGGTGGACGCGCTGCGCAAGAAGGGGCTCGCCGCGGCGGCCAAGCGGGCCGGCCGCGTGGCGGCCGAGGGCCTGGTGAGCGCCTACATTCACGCTGGCGGCAAGCTCGGCGTGCTGCTCGAGATCAACTGCGAGACCGATTTCGTGGCCCGCACCGAGGAGTTCCAGGAGCTGGTCAAGGACGTGGCGATGCACATCGCCGCCGCCGATCCGCGCTTCGTCGAGCGCGCCGAGGTGACTGCGGACGTGATCGAGCGCGAGCGCGCGATCTACCGCGAGCAGGCGGCGGCCTCGGGCAAGCCGGCCAACGTGCTCGAGAAGATCGTCGAGGGCAAGGTGGAGAAGTTCTACGGCGAGGCGGTGCTGCTCGAGCAGCCGTTCGTCAAGAACCCCGACGTCACGGTGGGCCAGCTGATCACCGAGAAGGTGGCGAAGATCGGCGAGAACATCCGGGTCCGCCGCTTCGCGCGCTTCAAGCTCGGCGAAGGCATCGAGAAGCAGGAGAAGGACTTCGCCGCGGAGGTCGCGGCGGTGACCAAGGGGTGAGCCGGTGAGCGGCCACCGCGCCTACGACCGGGTCCTCCTCAAGCTCTCCGGAGAAGCGCTGATGGGCACCCAGCCCTTCGGCATCGACGAGAGCGTGGTCAAGGGGATCGCCGGCGAGGTGGCCGCGGTCCACGAGCTGGGCGTTCAGTTGGCGATCGTCATCGGCGGCGGCAACATCATCCGGGGCCTCGCCGCGAGCCACCGCGGCCTCGACCGGGTCACCGGCGATCACATGGGCATGCTGGCGACGGTCATCAACGCGCTCGCGCTGCAGGACGCCCTGGAGAAGGTGGGCGTCCCGACGCGCGTGCAGACCGCGATCGACATCCGGTCGGTGGCCGAGCCGTTCATCCGCCGGCGGGCGCTGCGCCACCTCGAGAAGGGCCGCGCGGTGATCTTCGCGGCCGGCACCGGCAACCCCTTCTTCACCACCGACTCGGCGGCGGCGCTGCGCGCCAACGAGATCCATGCCGAGATCCTGCTCAAGGGGACGCGCGTCGACGGCGTCTACACCGCGGATCCGCGCCAGGACCCCAACGCCCGGCTGCTCGCCGAGGTCACCTACCAGCAGGTGCTGGAGTGGGACCTGCGGATCATGGATGCCGCGGCGATCAGCCTCTGCCGCGACAACGGGCTGCCCATCGGGATCTTCAATCTGACCGTCCCGGGCAACATCCGTCGCGTGGTGAGCGGCGAGAAGATCGGCTCCGTGGTGCATCGCGCGGTCACGACCGAGCGCGCGGATTGACAGCGGAGCGGGGGCGCGGGGATGATCGCCGGTAGTTGGTCGTACCGGCGCCGGACCCCAGGGAGGGAGCGATGAAAGCGATCTTTTCCGAGGCCGATGGCAAGATGAAACTGGCCCTCGAGCACCTGCACCACGACCTCAAGCGACTGCGCACCGGCCGCGCCTCGCTGGGCATGCTGGACGGCGTCACGGTCGACTATTTCGGCAACCCGACGCCGCTCAAGCAGGTGGCGACGCTCACGGTGGTCGACGCCACCATGCTGATGGCGCAGCCGTGGGACCCCAAGCAGATTCCGGCCATCGAGCGGGCGCTGCTCAAGTCGGACCTCGGGATCAACCCGGTGAGCGACGGCAAGGCGGTGCGGATCCCGGTGCCGCAGCCCACCGAGGAGCGGCGCAAGGAGCTGGTCAAGAAGGCCCACGAGCACGCCGAGGTGGCGCGCAACGCGGTCCGCCAGGCGCGGCGCGAGGCCAACGAGCGGCTGAAGAAGCTGCTCAAGGACCATGCGATGGGCGAGGACGACGAGCGTCGCGGGCTCGACGAGATCCAGAAGCTCCACGACCGCCACATCGAGGAAGTCAACACCGCGCTGCAGCACAAGGAAAAAGAGATCCTCACGGTCTGACCGCGCGGGACCGACGGCGCCATGCGGAAGCCGGCGAGAAGGACCGATCAGGGCGCTCCCGGCGATCCAGCGGTGCACGTGGTCGTCCCCGCCGCGGGGCGCGGCGAGCGCTTCGGCGGCCCGATCCCCAAGCTCTTCGTCGAGGTGGCCGGCCGGCCGGTGCTCGCCTGGACGATCGACCGCCTGCTCGCCGCCGGCGCGCGCTCGGTGACCGTGGCGCTCGCCGCGGAGCGGGCCGCGGATCCCCCGCACTGGCTCGCCGCCGACGCGCGAGTGCGTTGCGTGGAGGGCGGCGAAACCCGGCAGGCGTCGGTGGCGCTGGCGCTCGCCGCCTCTCCGGCGGCGGCGGACGAGCTCGTCGCGGTGCACGACGGAGCGCGCCCGCTCCTCGCCAGCGAGGATCTGGAGCGCGTCTGCGCCGCGGCTCGCGAGGCGGACGGTGCCGTCCTCGGCCGGGCGGTGGCGGACACGCTGAAGCGGGTCGCCGACGGCCGGATCGCCGGCACGGTCGACCGGCGCGGCCTCTTCCGGGCCGAGACGCCGCAGGTCTTCAGGCGGGCGACGCTCGAGGAGGCGCTGCGGCGGGCGGCCGCGGATCGGGTGGTCGGGACCGACGAGTCGTCGCTGGTCGAACGCCTCGCCGGAGTTCGCGTGGTCGTGGTGGAGGCCCGCTTTGCCAACCCGAAAGTGACCGTCGCGGCGGACCTGCGGGTGGTCGAACAACTGCTGCGGTCGGGCACGGCTCCGCCGGATCGCGAGGAGAACCAGTGAGCTACCGGATCGGCCAGGGTTACGACGTCCACCGCCTCGTCGTCGGGCGGAGGCTGGTGCTGGGCGGCGTCGAGATTCCCCACGAGCGCGGGCTCGAAGGGCACAGCGACGCCGACGTGCTGCTGCACGCCCTGGGCGACGCCCTGCTGGGCGCCGCCTCGCTCGGCG
Organism: uncultured Thermoanaerobaculia bacterium; assembly: GCA_964481735.1. Classification (GTDB taxonomy): domain Bacteria; phylum Acidobacteriota; class Thermoanaerobaculia; order Multivoradales; family JAGPDF01; genus JAGPDF01. The sequence continues at coordinate 2,499 of CAYZWR010000027.1, read as the reverse complement.
ACCTGGGCGAGCACTTCCCGCCCGGCGAGGAGCGTTGGCGGGACGCGAGCAGCCTGGACCTGCTGGCGCGCATCGTGAACATGGTGGGCGAGCGGGGCTGGCGGATCGTCAACTGCGATCTCACCCTGCTCGCCGAGCAACCGAAGATCGCGCCGTACCGGGACGAGATGCGGCGGCGGATCGCCGGCGCCCTGGGCATTCCCGTGGACGACGTCGGCCTCAAGGCGACGACGAACGAGAGGTTGGGCGCGCTCGGCCGGGGCGAGGGGATCGCGGCGCTGGCGGTCGTCCTGCTCGCCGCGCGGAGCTGAGCCCATGGCCTCGTCGCCGACGCGCCTCTTCGGCTACCACCCGGTCCACGAGGCGCTGCGCCGCCGCCCGCGGGCGGTACGCCGCGTCTGGATCCTGCGCCAGCGCCACGGGGGTCGGCGGGTCGAGATCGAAGCGCTCACCCGCGCCGCCGGCTGCGAGCTGCTCGAGGTCGAGGCGAGCGATCCGATCTGGCTCGGCACCGGGGTTCACAACGGCTTCGCGGCCGAGATCTCGACCGCCGAGACGGGCCGCGCGGCGGGCGATCCGACCTTCCTGGTGCTCGTCGAAGACGTGCAGGATCCGCGCAACCTCGGCGCCCTGCTGCGGGTCTGCGAAGGGGCCGGCGTCGGCGCGGTGCTGGTGCGCGACCGCGGCTCGGCGCCGATGTCCGCGACCACCGTCAAGGCGGCGGCCGGGGCCAGCGAGTGGCTGCCGGTCGAGCGCATCGGCAGCAGCTCGCAGCGTCTCGAGCAGCTGCGCCGGGAGGGCTACTGGGTCTACGGCCTGGCGGCCGGCGGCGATCCGCCCTGGCAGGTCGACCTCTCCGGGCCGCTGGTGCTCTGCGTCGGCGGCGAGGCCGAGGGGCTGCGGCGGTTGACCCGCGAGCGCTGCGACCGGCTGATCGGCCTGCCGATGCGCGGCCGGGTGGCGTCGCTCAACCTGGCGACCGCCGCGGCCGCGGTGCTCTACGAGGCCGTCCGCCAGCGCTCCGGCGTGCGCTAGGCTTGCCCCGCGCCGGCATAGCTCAGGGGTAGAGCAACCGCCTTGTAAGCGGTAGGTCCTCGGTTCGAATCCGAGTGCCGGCTCCACCTCGATCCCTCCCGAGAGCTTGAAACCGGCCCCCCGAATGTCCTATAAATTGCGGGTTGTCTCGGGTGGGAGGCGTGGCCGAGTGGACAATGGCAGCAGACTGTAAATCTGCCGGGCATCGCCCTACGGTGGTTCGAATCCATCCGCCTCCACCAGTTTTCCGCACGCGGGAGTAACTCAGGGGTAGAGTCACGGCCTTCCAAGCCGTTGGTCGCGGGTTCGAATCCCGTCTCCCGCTCCAAACCCAGTCCCCGCTCCGGCGCCACGCCGGAGCCGTTGTTTCACTCCCTCAGGATCAGAAATAGAACCCGGGCGCCGGGTTGTCGCCAGGCATCCAGTCCGGCCAGGGGGCGCGCGGGGCGCCGGCGCGCTCGAGGAGGTCTTCGACCTCCTGCTCGCTCAGCATGCCGCGGGCGGTGACCGTGGTGACCAGCACCTCGACCGGGTTCCAGTACCGGGGGTCGCGCAGCATTCCGTCGAGCGTCGCGCTGAGCTCGGCGAGCCAGGCGTTGCGATCCTGGACGCCGAGCGCCTCGGCGGCCTTCGCCAGGGTGGCGCGATCGGTCGAGGAGAGGCGGCCGCCGTGGGAGCCCGCGTGGCCGGCGAGCTCGGCGCAACGCCGCTCGGTGGCGCTCGGCGCGAGGCAGAGCATGGCCGCGGCCTCCGCGCGATAGAGGTTCGAGGCCCAGTAGCGCTCGGCGACCTCCATCGAGGTGTCGGCCGGGAACGAGACCGGCCCGAACGAAACCATGGACGCGAAGCCGATCTGCGCCCGGACATCGCCCGCCGACGCCTCCGCTCCGGCGGCCAGGGAGCGCGGGCGGAGCCGGTAGTGCCAGAGCAGCAGCGCGAGCACGGCGTCCTGAAAGGTCGAGAGCGCTTCCGCGTCGTACGTCTTCGCCATGCCCGAGGCCTCCTGGGTCCTGCCGGTACGGTGGATTCCGGGCGCCAAGATACCGCGCCGCCGGCGTGGTCCCAAGGGCCGGACGGGGGAGGACTAGACAAAACGCAAGACCAATGCCAAAATCTGCGATCCGCCCTCCGCCGATCGCCGCAAGCCGGCCGGAAGTGTGGGCACGAAGGGGCTTTACACACAGAGGGAGAAATAACTAAGATTCAAAAGTTTCGCCGCTGACTGGATCCCGGCGAAGGTGCGGGTCCGGTCCATTCCGTGCCCACGTAGCTCAGGGGTAGAGCACTTCCTTGGTAAGGAAGAGGTCGTCGGTTCAAAGCCGACCGTGGGCTCCATCGGCAACCGAGTGGAACAGAGGAACTGAACCGCCCGGTCGCGGGCACGATCGAATCAGGGAGGCATTCGGGGCGCCATGTCGAAGGAGAAATTTGATCGTACGAAGCCGCACGTGAACGTGGGGACGA
>CAYZWR010000026.1:0-32770 GCA_964481735.1 uncultured Thermoanaerobaculia bacterium | reverse complement strand
AGCGCAACATCCTGGAGAATCCGGGCTGGTACACCCAGTACACGCCGTACCAGGCCGAGATCTCGCAGGGACGGCTCGAGGCGCTGCTCGATTTCCAGACCATGGTGTCCGACCTGACCGCGCTGCCGATCGCCAACGCGTCGCTGCTCGACGAGGCGACGGCCGCGGCGGAGGCGGTGCATCTCGCGGCGGCGGTCCGTCCGGATCTCGAGAAGATCGAGCGGCCGGCCTTCTTCGTCGCCCGTGACTGCCATCCGCAGACCATCGCGGTGGTGCGCACGCGCGCCGAGGCCGTGGGCATCGAGATCCAGGTCGGCGATCCGTTCAGCGCCGACTTCGCGAGCGGACGTCTGCTCGGCGTGCTGGTGCAGTACCCGACGACCGACGGCCGGATCCTCGACTATGCGCCGCTCGTCACCGCGGCGCACGCCGGCAAGGCGATCGTGGTGGTGGCGGCGGATCTGCTGGCGCTCACCCTGCTGCGGCCGCCCGGCGAGTTCGGCGCCGACGTGGCGCTCGGCTCGACGCAGCGGTTCGGGCTGCCGATGGGCTTCGGCGGGCCGCACGCGGCGTTCTTCGCCACGCGCGACGAGTACAAGCGGCAGATGCCGGGCCGGCTGATCGGCGTCTCCCGCGACGCGCAGGGCAATCCGGCCATCCGCATGGCGCTGCAGACCCGCGAGCAGCACATCCGGCGGGAGAAGGCGACCTCCAACATCTGCACCGCGCAGGTGCTGCCGGCGATCCTCGCCGCGATGTACGCGATCTACCACGGCCCGGAGGGGCTGGCGGCGATCGCGCGGCGGGTCCAGCGCATGGCGGTGGCGCTCGCCGAGGGGCTGCGCCGGGCCGGCCATGGCCTGCCCGCCGAGCCCTTCTTCGACACCCTGGCGGTCGAGCTCGTGCGCGGCAGCGCGGACGAGCTGATCGCGGCCGCGCTCGGGCGCGGCATCAACCTGCGCAAGCTCGGCGAGCGCACGGTCGGCGTGGCGCTCGACGAGACGGTCGATGCGAGCGATCTCGCCGACCTTCTGGCCGTCTTCGCGGCCGACCGGGCGAAGCTCGACGATCTCGCGGCGGTGGCGGCACGCTCGGCCATCCCGGCGCCGCACGCGCGCAGCTCCGAGTTCCTCACCCACCCGGTCTTCCAGCGTCATCACACCGAGCACGAGATGCTGCGCTACATCAAGCGGCTCGAGGCGCGCGACCTCTCGCTCGCCCAGTCGATGATCCCGCTCGGCTCGTGCACCATGAAGCTCAACGCCACTTCCGAGATGGAGCCGATCAGCTGGCCGGAGCTGGCCAACCTGCATCCCTTCGCTCCGCTCGACCAGGCGACCGGTTACCTCGAGCTGCTGCGCGATCTCGAACGCTGGATCTGCGAGATCACCGGCTTCGACGCGGTCTCGCTGCAGCCCAACGCGGGGGCCCAGGGGGAGTACACCGGCCTGCTGGTGATCCGCGCGTACCACGCCTCCCGCGGCGACGGCCACCGCAGGGTCTGCCTGATTCCCGTTTCGGCGCACGGCACCAATCCGGCCTCGGCGGTGATGGCCGGGATGAAGGTGGTGGTGGTGGCGTGTGACGCGCAGGGCAACGTCGACGTCGCGGACCTCGCCGCCAAGGCCGAGGCGAATGCCTCCGAGCTCGCGGCGTTGATGGTCACCTACCCCTCCACGCACGGCGTGTTCGAGGAGGGGATCCGCGAGATGTGCGAGATCGTGCACCGGTTCGGTGGCCAGGTCTACCTGGACGGGGCGAACCTCAACGCCCAGGTCGGGCTCTGCCGGCCCGGCGACTACGGCGCCGACGTCTGCCATCTCAACCTGCACAAGACCTTCTGCATCCCGCACGGCGGCGGCGGACCGGGCATGGGCCCGATCGCCGTGGCGCGGCATCTGGCGCCCTTCCTGCCCGGCCACCCGGTCGTCGCCTCGGGCGGCGAGCGGGCGATCGGTCCGGTGGCGGCGGCGCCCTATGGCAGCGCCCTCGTCCTGGCGATTCCCTGGATGTACATCGGGCTGATGGGAGGCGAGGGGCTGCGTCGGGCGACCGAGTTCGCGATCCTCAACGCGAACTATCTCGCGGCGCGTCTCGGGCAGCACTTCCACGTGCTCTATCGCGGCGCCCGCGGCAAGGTGGCGCACGAGTTCATCCTCGATCTGCGACCCTTCAAGGAGTCGGCCGGGGTGGAGGCCGAGGACGTGGCGAAGCGCCTGATGGACTTCGGTTTCCACGCCCCGACCATGTCGTTCCCGGTGCCGGGGACCTTGATGATCGAGCCGACCGAGAGCGAATCGAAGCGCGAGCTCGACCGCTTCTGCGAGGCGATGATCGCGATCCGCGAGGAGATCCGCGCGATCGAAGAGGGGCGCATGGAGCGCAAGAACAACCCCCTCAAGAACGCTCCGCACACCGCCGGAGCGGTCTGCTCGGACAGCTGGGACCGGCCCTATCCGCGGCAGCAGGGCGCCTATCCGGCTCCCTGGGTGCGGGACGCCAAGTTCTGGCCGCACGTCGGCCGGATCGACAACGTGCACGGCGACCGGAACCTGGTCTGCCTCTGCCCGCCGGTCGAGGAGTACGCCGCGCGTTAGCGCGCCCGTGAGGCGATTCGAGGCCGTCCTCGGCGGACTGCTGCTGGCGATCTGGCTGGCCGCCGGGCTGTTCGCCAGCGGCTGGATCCAGCCCGAGTGGCGGGCGCGCTTCGACCTCTACGGCCACTTCAGCTTCGCCGCCGCCATGGGCTGGGTGGCGGGGAACTTCACGGCGCTCGGGCGGCGCGCCGAAGCTCCGGCGAAGCGGAGGTGGCGCACCGCGGCCTATCTCGTCCTGCTCGCCGGACCGGTGATGCTGTTGCGTGCCCTCGCCGCGCCCGAGCTGATCGCCGCGGCGCCGTTCGCCGGGTTCTACGCGGCCGCGATCTACGCGCTTTTCGCGCTGGTTCCGCTGACCCTGCGCCGCCGATGAGCGCCGGGGCGTCCTCGCGCGAGCTCGACCCGGAAGCGGCCAGTCGCGGTTTCGCGGCCGTGGTCGTCGGCCTCGCTCTCCTCTACCTCTGGGTTCCCGGCGTCTCGCCGACCTTCGTCTCGCCGAACGAGCTCTCGCGGATCCTCCTGACCCGCGCCGTGGTCGAGGAGGGGAGCTTCGCGATCGATCGCGGCGTCGAGCGCCAGGGCGAGACCTGGAGCGACCTGGCGCGCTACGCGGGCCACTTCTACTCCGACAAGGCGCCCGGCCTCTCCCTCCTCGCGGTGCCGGTCTATGCCCTGCTGCAGCCCTTGGGGGCGCGAGCGTGGAGCGACGTGCAGGTGATCTATGCCTGCCGGCTGCTCACCGTCACGCTGCCGGCGCTCCTCTTCGTGCTCTGGCGCTACCGTCGCGCGGCAACGGATCGGGCGCGCCTGCTCTGGTTGGCGACCGGCGCCGGTTCGCTCCTCTTCGCGCAGGCGCTCTCCTTCACCGGGCACCTGCCGGCCGCGCTCCTCCTGCTGCTCGCCTTCGAGCGCCTGCGCGCGGCGCCGCGCCCACCGGGCGGCGAGCTCGCGACCGGCGCGCTGCTCGGCGCGGCGGTGGCGATCGACTACACCGCGGCGCTGCTCGTCGCGATCTGGGTGATCTTCGGGCTCACCCGCGAACGGTCGCTCGGCGTCTGGGCGGCCCGGCTCGCCGGCGCGGCGCTGCCGATCGCCCTGCTCGCCTCCTACCACGTCGCCTGTTTCGGGGGACCCTTCGAGCTGGCCTACCGCCACCTCGTGGTGCCGGCGCATCGCGCCCATCGCGAGCTCGGCTTCTTCGGCGCGACGTTGCCCGATCCCGCAGCGCTCTGGCAGCTCACCTTCGGTGGCCAACGCGGGCTCTTCCTGCATTCGCCGTTCCTGCTGGCGGCGATTCCCGCCACCCGCCGGCTGCTGCGCGCCGATTCGGGCCGGCGGCCCGAGGCCGTGGCGCTCGCCGGCAGCGTCGTGGCGCTCCTCGCCTTCAATGCGGCGCTGGTCGACTGGCAGGGCGGCTGGAGTCTCGGCCCGCGCTACCTCGCGCTCGCCCTCCCGGCGCTCGCCTGGCTGATCGAGCACGACGACCGAGCAAGCTGCGGTGCCTGGCTCGCGGCGGCCGCCGGCTGGTCGGTGCTGCTGCACGTCGTCGCGGTGGCGACCTTCCCGCTCGCGCCGTTCGGTCCCGAGCTGCGTTTCCCGGCGCTCGAGCTCGCGGTCTTCCTGCTCGGCCGGGATCTGGTGGCGTGGAACTGGGCGTTCCTCCTCGGCTGGCGGGGCGTCGCGACCCTCGCCCCGCTGGGGCTGGCGCTGGTCGGATTCCTCTTCGCCGGGCGGCGCCGAGCGGGCGTGGCCGGGGCGCTCGCCGGCGCGCTCGCCCTGCTGGTCGTCGGCTGGAGCTTGGCGGCGAGCCGCGACGACGCGGCCGAGAAGCTCCTCGAGACCTTTCCGGCGCGGATAGGCTATCGCCTCGAGGTCGCGTCCCGCTGACCGGGGCGGGGCCGCGGCGAACTGGAGTCGGCATGCGCACGGTGGCGGTGTTCTGCGGTTCGCAGTCGGGTCGGAGCGCGGCCTTCGCTGCGGCGGCGCGGGAATTCGGCCGCGAGCTCGCGCGGCGCGACCTCAGCCTCGTCTTCGGCGGCGGCAGCGTCGGCCTGATGGGCCTGCTGGCCGACGCCGTGCTCGCTTCCGGCGGCCGGGCGATCGGGGTCATTCCTCGCTTCCTGCTCGAGCGCGAGCTGGGGCATGCCAGCCTCACCGAGCTCCTGGTGGTCGACTCGATGCACGAGCGCAAGGCGGCCATCGCCGATCGAGCCGATGCCTTCGTCGCCCTGCCCGGCGGTCTGGGGACCCTCGAGGAGCTCTTCGAGGCCTGGACCTGGGTGCAGCTCGGGCTCCACCGCAAGCCGTGCGGTCTCCTGCAGGTCGCGGGCTACTTCGATCCGCTGCTCGCCTTCCTCGACCGTTCGGTGGCCGAGGGCTTCGTCTCCGCGGCGCATCGCGACCAGCTGCAGGTAGCTGCCGAGCCCGCGACATTGCTCGACCGTCTCGCCGCCTGCGGGCCGCCTCCCGCCGGGAAGTGGGCCGGGCGCGAGCGCATCTGAACCTCCCGGCGTCGCGCGGAGCGGGTGCTACGATCGCGCGATGACGCACGAGCTCGATCTCCGCGCGGGCGATCTGGACGCCCGGCTGCGCGCGTACGGCTCCGTGCTGGTCGCCTTCTCGGGCGGCGTCGACTCCGGGCTGGTGGCCGCTTTCGCGGCGCGCGCGCTGGGCGAGCGGGCGATCGCGGTGACCGCCGCCGCCGAGTCGCTCGCCGGGGCGGAGCTCGATCAGGCGCGCCGGCTCGCCGGCGAGATCGGAATCGCCCATCGCGTGGTCACCTATCGCGAGCTCGACGACCCCGCCTACGTGGCCAATCCGGCGTTTCGCTGCTACGTCTGTCAAGGCAAGCGCATGGCGGTCCTGCAACGCACCGCCACCGAGCTCGGTTTCGCCGTGGTCTGCGACGGCACCAACGCCTCCGATCCGGGGCCGGACCGGCCCGGTCTCGCGGCGGTCCGCGAAGCCGGCGTCGCGAGCCCGCTGCTCGACCTCGGGGTGACCAAGGAAGAGGTCCGCGCGCTCGCCCGCCGCATCGGCCTCTCGGCCTGGGACCGGCCGGCGAACGCCTGCCTCTCGTCGCGCATCCCGCACGGTCAGCCGGTGACCCTCGGCAAGCTGCGGCGCATCGAGCGGGCCGAGGCGCTGCTCGCCGGGCGGGGATTCCGCCTGGTGCGGGTGCGGCACGAAGCGGACGGAGCGCGGGTCGAAGTGGGCCGCGACGAGGTCGAGCGGCTGGCGCGCGAGTGGGCCGAGCTCGAGCCGGCGCTGCGCGGTCTCGGCTTCGCGCGCGCGACGGCCGATCCCGCCGGCTATCGGCGCGGCGGAGCCGATCGGCGGTGAACGTCGAACGTCTGCGCCGTCTGATCGCCGCGGTGGCGGCCGGCGAGCGCACGCCGGACGAGGCGCTCGCCGAGCTGGCCGATCTGCCCTTCGCCGATCTCGACTTCGCGAAGCTCGACCTGCATCGCGAGGTGCGGACCGGCCACCCCGAGGTGGTCTACGCCGCCGGCAAGCGGCTGGACGATCTGCTGCCGATCTGCCGCCGGCTGGCGACGGCGCAGGGTCGCTTTCTGGTCACCCGCGTCGGCGAGGAGGGGGCGGCGGCGCTCCGCGGCGAGTTCCCGGACGCGGTGCATCATCCGCGCTCGGGCGTCGTCGCCTGGCGCGGCGCCGAGCCGGTGGACGCCGGCGAGATCGCGGTGCTCGCCGCCGGCACGTCGGATCTCGCGGTGGCCGAGGAGGCGGCGGTCTGCCTCGAGTTCTTCGGCCATCGCGCGACGCGCCTGACCGATGTCGGCGTGGCCGGGCTGCACCGTCTGCTCGACCGGCTGGCGGTGCTGCGCCGGGCGCGGGTGGTGATCGCGGTCGCCGGCATGGACGGTGCCCTGCCCGCGCTGGTCGCCGGTCTGGTCGCCGCGCCGGTCGTCGCCGTGCCGACCAGCGTCGGCTACGGCGCGGCGTTCGCCGGGCTCGCGCCGCTGCTCACCATGCTCAACAGCTGCGCGCCCGGCGTCGCGGTGGTCAACATCGACAACGGATTCGGCGCCGCGGTCGTCGCCAGCCGGATCGCGCGCGCCGGCGCCGCGCCTCAGGGCGCGGCGCGTTCCGCCAGCATGGCGTCGCCGTAGGAGAAGAACCGGTAACCGGCGTCAATCGCCTCGGCGTAGGCGGCGAGGACGCGCTCCCGGCCGGCGAAAGCGGCTACCAGCATGAGCAGGGTGGAGCGCGGCAGGTGGAAGTTGGTGAGCAGCAGGTCGACCACGCGGAAGCGGTAGCCGGGGACGATGAACAGACGGGTCGCGCCCGCGCCGGCGGGCACCTCGCCGCTCGCCGCGGCGGCGCTCTCCAGGGTGCGCACTACGGTCGTGCCGACCGCGACGATGCGGCGCCCCTCGTCGCGCGCGGCGGCGATCGCCCGGGCGGTGGACGGCGGCACCATGTAGCTCTCCTCGTCCATGCGGTGCTCGTGCACCAACTCGGCGGTGACCGGCTTGAAGGTCCCGATGCCGACGTGCAGCGTCACCGCCACCCGCTCGACGCCGCGCGCGGCCAGGCGGGCCAGGAGCTCGTTCGAGAAGTGCAGGCCGGCGGTCGGCGCGGCGATCGCGCCCGGATTCGCGGCGTAGACCGTCTGGTAGCGCTCGCGGTCCTCGGCACGGTCCGGGCGGTCGATGTAGGGCGGCAGCGGAACGTGGCCGAGCGCCTCGAGGTGGGGCTCGACCGGCGCGGAGAACTCGATGGCGCGCCGGCCGTCCTCGCCGATCGCCACTACCCGGGCGGTGAGCGAGTCTCCGAGGCGCAGTTCGGTGCCGGGCCGCGCCCGCCGGCCCGGCCGGACCAGGCAGTCCCAGAGCCGCTCGCTCCGCCGTTCGACCAGCAGCAGCTCGATCGCGCCGCCGCTCCCGGCGCGCTCGGCGAACAGGCGGGCCGGGATCACCCGCGTGTCGTTGACCACCAGCAGATCGCCGGGACGAAGCAGCTCGACCAGGTCGCCGATCGAGCGGTGCCGCGCCGCGCCCAGGGCGTCGAGCACCAGGAGCCGGCTCGCGCCGCGCGGCGCCGCCTCCTGGGCGATCCGCTCGTCGGGCAGCGCGAAGTCGAAATCGCGGACCAGCACGACGTCAGGCCGGCAGCCGGCGGCGGCGCGGATCGAGACGGTCGCGCAGCCCCTCACCGACGAGATTGAAGGCGAGCGTGGCGGCGACCAGCGCGAGGCCGGGAAAGAGCACCAGCCACCAGCCGTCGGCGAGCCGGTCGCGCCCGTCGGCGATCATCGCGCCCCAGCTCGCGGTGGGCGGCTGGACGCCGAAGCCGAGGAAGGAGAGCGCGGCCTCGCTGACGATCGCGCTGGCGGCGGCGAGCGAGGCTTCCACCAGCAGCGGGGCGAGGGCGTTGGGCAGCAGGTGGCGCCAGGCGATGCGCAGCGGACCGACGCCGGCGACCCGCGCCGCCAGCACGAACTCCCGCTCGCGCAGGGCGCGGAACTCGCCGCGCGCCAGGCGCGCCATCGGCATCCAGCCGGTCAGTCCGAGCAGCAGGACGGTGGAGGCGAGGCCGGGTGGCGCCACGGCGGCGAGCGCCAGCAGGAGGGGCAGCCGGGGGAAGGCTTGGGCCGCCTCGATCAGGCGGAGCAGGAGCCGGTCGAGCCCCGCCGGCGCGAGGCCCGCCGCGGCGCCGAGGGGAACCCCCAGCGCGAGAATGAGCGCGACCGAGAGCAGCGCGACGCCGAGCGAGACCCGTCCGCCCGCCAGCAGGCGCGCCACGAGATCGCGTCCGAACTCGTCGCTGCCCAACCAGAACCGACGCTGGCCGACCGGATCGCCGACGGCGAGCGCCGCCGCCGGCAGCTCGACGGGCGACCGCTCGGCGAGCAGCCGCAGACCGCCGTCGGAAGTGGGCTCGACCGCGACCCCGGCGAGATCGCGGCCGTCGCGCAGATGCAGCACGACCAGCCGGCTGCCCGGAGGGCGCAGCCCGCCTCGCGCGGGATCGAGCTGGCGGTCGGGGTCGATCCTCCACAAACCCGCGCCGAGCGTGCAGGCGAGGGCGAGCAGGCCGAGCAGGACGAGGCCGCCGGCGAGGAGCCGGGAGCCGCCGGCTGCGGAGCGCTCAGACATCGCGGACCCGCGGGTCGAGCGCGGCATGCAGCGTCTCCGCGAAGAAGCTCCCGACCAGCACCAGCCCTGCCGAGAGCGCGGTTGCGGCGAGCAGCAGCGGATAGTCGCGCGCCACCAGCGCCTCGTAGGCGGCGCGGCCGACGCCGGGCCAGCCGAAGACCACTTCCACGGTGAGGCTCCCCGAGAGCAGGCCGGCGACCGACAGGCCGGCGAGCTGCGCGATCGGCGCCATGCCGGCGCGCAGCGCGTGGCGCCAGAGAACCTGGCGCCGGGACAGGCCGCGCGCCAGCGCCGCGGTGATGAAGGGCTCGGCGAGCTGCTCGAGCACCGTGGCGCGGACGAAGCGCGCGGTGGCGGCCGCGGCGGGCAGGCCGATCGCCGCCGCGGGCAGGGCGAGGTGCCAGGCGAAGTCGGCCGCTCGACGCGGCCAGGCCCAGGTCTCCGCGCCGACCGAGGCGAGCCCTCCGGGCGGGAAGACCTGCCAGGCGACCGCCCCCACCGCGATCGCCATCAGGCCGAGCCAGAACGAGGGGATCGCCCAGATCGCCAGGCTGGCGGCGCGGATGGCGTGGTCGAGCGACGAGCCGGCGCGCGCCGCGGCGGCGACGCCGAGCCCCAGGCCCAGCGCGTACTCGAGGAGCAACGCGGTGAGCGCCAGAGCGAGGGTGAGCGGCACCGTGTCGCGGAGCACGGCGGCGACCGGGCGGTGGTAGGTGAAGGAGTAACCCCACTCGCCGCTCACGGCGCCGCCCAGCCAGCGGACGTACTGCTCGGCGAGCGGCCGGTCGAGACCGTAGACCGCGCGCAGCCGGGAACGATGCTCGGCCGGGACGCGCGGGTCCTCGAAGGCCGCGACCGGATCTCCGGGCAGGAGATGGAGCAGCAGGAAGAGGGCGCTGAGCACGAGCCAGAGCAGCACCAGGCTCGCCGCCAGCCGGGCGAGGAGCGGACGGATCACGGTGCGGCGCGCGGCGGAGAACGCCGCCACTCGGGCAGATTGAAGTAGGCCGAGAGGGCGTTCGGACGCACGTCCTCGAGGTCGCCGCGCACCGCGCAGAGGCGCTGTGGCTCCCAGAGGAAGGTGTAGGGCTGGAGCTGATGGAGGATGCGCTGCACGGCGACCAGGTCGGGCTTCGCCGCTTCCGGAGTGGGCGCCCGGCGTGCCGCGGCGATGCGCTCGTCGACCTCCGGGTCGCGGAACGAGCCGAAGTTGTATCCGCCGTCCGCCTCGCTCGAGTGGAAGTAGGGCTTGAGGTCGAGAGTCGTGTCGACCGACCAGCCGGAGAGCGTGGCGTCGAAGTCGTGCGCCAGGTTCTTCTCGGTCAGGGTGTGGATCTCGAGCGTACGTGGACGGGCGTCGACGCCGACTTGGCGCAGCTGTGCCTGGATCATCACCAGGGCGTCGCTGCGGATGCGGTTCGAGGAGTTGGTCGACAGCTCGAAAGTGAAGGGGCGGCCGTCGCGCTCGAGGATGCCGTCGCCGTCACCATCCACGAAACCGGCGGCGGCCAGCAGGCGGCGCGCCTCGGCCGGATCGTGCGGCCAGGCGACGAGCTCGCGGTCGTGCGCCCAGAGATTGCTCGGAATCGGCGACGAGGCGATCCGGGCGTAGCCCTTCCAGAGCGTGTCGATCAGCGCCTGTCGGTCGATCGCCAGAGTGAGCGCGCGGCGCACCGCCGGGTCGTCGAACGGGCGCCGCAGCGCGTTCCAGCAGATGTAGTCGTACTGCCGGTAGTCGAAGGCGATGACCCGCAGCTCGGGGTGGCCGGTGAGCCGGGAGGCATCGGCGGGCGTGAGGCCGCAGGCGAAGTCGATCGTGCCGGCGAGCAGCTGCTCGACGTGCGTCGCGGCGTCCGGCGCCACCCGGAACGTGACCCGGTCGAGCTTCGGCAGGGCGCGGTCGAAGTAGCGCTCGTTGCGCGCCAGGACGATCTCGGCGCCCGGTCGCCAGGCCTCGAGGCGGAAGGGGCCCGAGGTCACCAGGTGCTCGCGGAACCAGTCGGCGCGCTCCCGCCACTCGGCGAAGGGCAGCTCGCCCCAGACGTGCTTGGGGAGGATCTTCCCCTCGTTGGCGTCGACCAGCTGGTAGGCGTAGGTCTGCGCGAAGTGGAAGCGGACGGTGTGCGGATCGACGACCTCGACGTCGCGGATCGCGTCCTTGAGATCGGCGTAGCTCCAGGCGACCTCCGGGGAGCGCTGCGCTTCCCAGGTGAAGCGCACGTCCGCGGCGGTGATCGGCACCCCGTCGCTCCAGACGGCGTCGTGGCGCAGATGGAACGTGAGCGTCGAGCGGTCGGCCGAGAATTCGTAGGACGCGGCGAGCTCGGGCGCGAAGGTCGGCGGATGCTCGGTGAAGTCGGGCTGTTCGGAGAGCAGTTGGACGAAGATCTGATCGAGGACGTCGGTGGTGAAGCGCACGTCGCCGGCCACCAGCTCGTTGACCTGCGAGAGGTCGGCGATGGTCACCCCGACCGCGCTGGCGGGCCGGGGCGGCGCCGGCTTGGCCGCGCCGCAGGCTACCGCCAGCGCCGCCGCCAGGAGGCCGAAGCAGCAGCGGGCGCGGGACATGGGCTGGCGGCATGGTAGAGAAGTCGCGGTAAAAAGAAAAGCGGGAGCCGAGGGCTCCCGCCGAGACGTTCCTGCCCGCTATCGCGGGCGCCGGACCCGGTTCACTTGATGGTGATCTTGCGCGGCTTGGACTCCTCGAGCTTGGGCAGGTCGATGGTCAGCACGCCGTTCTCGAAGGTCGCCTCGACGCGCTCGGTCTTGATGTTGGCCGGCAGCGTGAAGGAGCGGGTGAACGAGCCGTAGGACCGCTCGATGCGATGGAACGTCTCCCCCTTGTTCTCTTTCTCGAACTTGCGCTCGCCGGAGAGCGTCAGCACCTGGTTCTCGAGCGTGATGGCGACGTCCTCCTTCTGCATGCCCGGGAGCTCGCAGACGAAGCGCAGCGTGTCCGGGGTCTCGCGCACGTCGACCGCCGGCAGCCAGCTCCGGCTGGCGACCTCCTCGGTACGGCCGGCCGGGCTCCAGAGGTCGTTCAACATCTCGTTGAACACGCGATCGAAGCGGCCGCGCAGCAGGTCGGTCTCGGGGTTCCAGCGGATCATTCCAGTGGTCATGGCGTTCTCCTTTCTCGGGTTGGCGATCCCGCGGGGCCGATCGCCCCCGGGGCGCGTTCTGGAGTAGTCAACACTTAGATTTCTCCATTTATTCCGCAGCTGGCTATAAATCTGATGATCTCGATAGAAGATTTTTGAATTAGACGGAAGTGTCTTTGAATCAGTTGGTTAGCTCGCTTCGCCGGCACCGTGTTAGGCTTTCGCGGTGAGGAAGGTCGGGGTGCGCGGCTCGCGGAGCAAGCTCTGGGTGATCCTCGGCCTGCTCGCGCTCTTCATCGTCAGCGACTTCTCCCTCTTCTCCTGGCTGATCTTCCAGACCCTCTCGCAGCGCGAGCTCGACCGCGTCCTGCTCGAGACGCGCCGCGAGGCGCAGGATCTCGCGGGGCGGATCGAAGGGTCGGCCGAGCAGACGGGAGGGGACCTGTTCACCGCCGTCGCGCTCGCCCAGGAGACCCAGACCTACATCGACTCGGTGTTGCGCCAGCGGCAGATCGTGCAGACGGTGGAGATCACCGACAAGAACGGCGTCCTGGTGATGAAGGAACGGCGGGAGACCGAGCTCGCGGCTCCCGCGCCCGCCGATTCCGCCGCCCGCCGGGAGGTCTCGCCGGGAGCCCCACGCGTCGAAACCCGCACCTTCGAGCATCAGGAGACGAAGCCGGTCGCGCTGCCCTCGACGGCGCTCGACACCCTCGACGTGACCGTGCCGATCGGCGACCTGGGGTCGCTGCGCATCGGGATCAGCCCGCTCGAGATGGAGCGACGGATCACCGAGCTGCGGCGCGATCTCATCGGCCAGACGGCGTTGATCGGCGGCGTCACGCTGGTCATCGTCGTGCTCGCTTTCGTGCTCATCTCGGCCCTGGTCCGCCACGGACAGCGGCTCGAGGAGCAGAAGCTCGAGGCGGAGCGCCTCGCCTACCTCGGCACGCTCGCGGCGGGGCTGGCGCACGAGATCCGCAACCCGCTCAACTCGCTCAACCTCAACATGCAGATGCTCGAGGAGGACATGGGCTCGCCCGAGTCGGCACCCAGCCAGCGACGCTTGCTGGCGATCACCCGCAGCGAGATCGGCCGGCTCGAGCGGCTGGTGACCGATTTCCTGAGCTACGCGCGGCCCCGGCCGCTGCGGCTCGCGACCCTCCCGGCGGCGGAGCTGATCGAGCGCGCCCGGGCGGTGGTGTCGCGGGAGTTCGCCGCGGCGGGCGCCGAGCTCGCGGTGCTCGACGAGAGCGGCGGCGCGATGGCCCGGGTGGATGGCGAGCAGATCCAGCAGATGCTGATGAACCTCTTGCAGAACGCGCTCGCCGCCTGCGAAGGAACCGGACGGCGGCCGCGCATCGTCCTGCGGGCGCGCCGCGATGCGTTGCGACTCGTGCTGGAAGTCGAGGACAACGGCCAGGGAGTCTCGGCCGAGGCGAAGGAGCGCGTTTTCGAGCTCTTCTTCTCGACCCGCAAGGGGGGCACCGGGCTGGGCCTCGCGATCGCGCGCCGAGTCGCCCGGGCGCACGGTGGCGAGGTCACCTTCGAGTCGCTCGACGGTGGCGGGTCGGCGTTCCGGGTCGAGCTTCCACTCGCGGTCGGCGGTCCGGGCGCCGCGGCGCGCGACGCCATAGAATCCCGCGCGTGACCAGCCCTCTTGAGAAGCTCGGCCTGCTCACGGGCGGCGGCGACGCGCCCGGTCTCAACGCGGTGATCCGCGCCGTCGTCCGCACCGCGGAGCGGCAGGGCGTTCAGACGGTCGGCGTGCTCGACGGTTTCGAGGGCCTGGTCGGGCGGCGCTTCCTGCCGTTCTCGAGCGCCGGGGTGCGCAATCTCATCGGCAAGGGCGGCACGGTGCTCGGCACCACCAACCGCAGCAATCCGTTCGCCATGCCGGGCGCCGGCGGACGCGCGATCGACCGCTCGGGCGAAGCGATCGAGCACGCGCGCCAGGCGGGTCTCGACGGCCTGATCGTGATCGGTGGCGACGGCAGCCTGCGGATCGCCGCCCGCTTCTCGGAGCTCGGGCTGCCGGTCGTCGGCGTGCCGAAGACGATCGACAACGACCTCGCGGCGACCGACTACACCTTCGGCTTCTGGACCGCGATCGAGGTCGCGACCGACGCGCTCGATCGGCTGCGCGACACCGCGGAGAGCCATCACCGGGTGATGATCCTCGAGGTGATGGGGCGCGACGCCGGCTGGATCGCCTTGCATGCCGGGATCGCCGGCGCCGCGGACGTGATCCTGATCCCCGAGATCCCCTATCGGGTCGAAGCGGTGGAGGCCAAGATCGAGCAGCGGGCCGAGCGTGGACAACCCTTCTCGCTGGTCGTCGTCGCGGAGGGCGCGCGGACGGTCGGCGGCGACGTCGTCACGCGGCTCGCCGATGCCGGGGACGGTCATCCCCGCCTGGGCGGCGCCGGGGAGGCGCTGGCGCGCGATCTCGCGCCGCGCATCGAGCACGAGATCCGGGTCACCGTGCTCGGGCACCTGCAGCGCGGCGGCTCGCCGGCGCCCTTCGACCGGATCCTCGCGACCCAGTTCGGGCGGCGCGCCGCGGAGGCGGCGATCGCCGGGCGCTACGGCACCATGGTCTGCCTGCAGGCGGGGAAGATCTCCGAGGTGCCGTTGCTCGAGGCGGTGGCGGCGCAGAAGCTCGTCGACCCGGCGGGCGAGCTCGTCGCGACCGCACGGGCGCTCGGCACCGGCTTCGGCGACGCCTGAGCCGCCCGGAAGCGGTCAGCTGTCGCGTTCGGCGGTGATGGCGTCGAAGTCGTCCTCGGTCACGAACTGATCGGGCTCGTCGTTGCCGCACACCTGACAGGTCGCCTCTTCGACGCCGTCGTCGCCCCACTCGAACGTGTAGCAGGGGGATTCGCAGTTCAGGCAGATCAGATAGTCGGGCATCGCCATGGGCCGGCCCTCCGCGGTCGAACCGTCGAACCGAGGTCCATCTTGCCCCTCGCGCCGGGTCTAGGGCAAGGGGAAGCGGCGCCGGAAGTCGCGCACCCCGGCGAGGAACTCGGCGGTCTTCTCCCACTGCACGGCATGTCCCGCGGCGGCCACGCGATAGAGCCGCGAGCGCGGCAGGGCGCGTTGCATCTGCTCGCCGACCTCGGCCCGGAAGAGGCGGTCCTCTTCGCCCCAGATCAGACCGACGGGGCAGCGGAGACGGCGCAGATCCTCGTCGCCGAAGGCATCGGCCTGACGCACCGTGGCGAGCACCGCCTGGACCGCCGAGGAGGTGTAGGCGAGAAAGAAGAGCGGGCGGCCAAGGCGCAGGAAGAGCGGTGGCCGGACGAAGAGCGCGTGCCACATCGCCGCCGTGTCGCGGTAGGTCTCGACCCGCACCATGGCGGCGATCCGCGACCAGTCCTGGTCGCGATAGCCCCCGGGCACCACCAGCAGGAGCCGCGCGACGAGATCGGGACGGGCGAGGGCGAGGCGCACGGCGAGCCAGCCGCCCAGGCTGATGCCGCCGACCGTCGCCGCCCGGCCGGGCCAGCGCTGTTCGATCGCCGTGGCGAGGATCTCGACCCCTTCGTCGAGCGCGATCGCGGCGCGCGGCCCCCGGGTCCCGCCGAGCGCGGAGAGCTCGGGAAGGAGCAGAGAACAGTCGTCGTGGAGCTCGCTCAACAACGGCAGGAAGGTGGCCGAGGTCGCCCCCATGCCGTGCAGCAGCAGCCAGGGCTCGCCCGCCTCCACACCACCGACGGAGAGCCGGAGCCGCCAGGGCCCCACGGCCAGGGTCTCCCGGCGGCAGCCGGCGGCGCGCAGGGCGGCGTCGGTGGCGAGCGAGGCGAGCCGGGCGAACATGCCCTCAGCCTAGTCGAGCCCTTCAGCGAGGGGCCTGCGGGGCCGGCGAGTTGACGTGCCTGGAGGCGCCGGATAGTATTCACGGTCCGCGCTCTGTCCGCGGCGAGAAAGGTGTGTCGTCATGTTTGCGGTGATCGAGACAGGTGGCAAGCAGTACCGGGTCGAGCCGGGCGACGTGCTCGATGTCGAGCTCGTTCCGGTCGCGGGTGACAAGGGGGAGAAAGTCACTTTCGACCGCGTTCTGCTCGTCTACGGCGAGGGGGGCACCCGCGTCGGAAACCCGGTGATTCCCGGAGCGCGCGTCGAGGCCGAGCTGCTCGCCGAGACCCGTGGGCCGAAGGTGCGGATCTTCAAGCACAAGACGCGCAAGGGCTACAAGCGTCAGGGCGGCCACCGCCAGGACTATCTGCGCGTGCGGGTCAGCAAGATCCTCATCTGATTCCGAGCGAACGAGGAGCATTTCGTCATGGCACATAAGAAAGGTCAGGGCTCGACGCGCAACGGGCGCGACTCGAACGCCCAGCGACTGGGAATCAAGGCCTACGGTGGCGAGAAGGTGACCGGCGGATCGATCCTGGTGCGCCAGCGCGGGACGCGTTTCTTTCCGGGGCGCAACGTCGGCCAGGGCAAGGACGACACCCTGTTCGCCAAGATCGCCGGCACCGTGGCCTTCCAGAACCGCGGCCGGCGCGGCACCTTCATCCACATCGTCCCGGCCGAGTAGGCCGGGCGCCGGCATCCAGGCCGGCCCCTCAGCGTGGTCTTTCTCGACGAGGCAGTCGTCCACGTCCGGGCGGGGAGCGGCGGCAACGGCTGCGTCGCCTTCCGGCGCGAGAAGTACGTGCCGCGCGGCGGCCCCTCGGGGGGCGACGGCGGCAATGGGGGATCGGTGTATCTGGTGGGCGACGGCCGGCTGAACACCCTCTACCACCTGCGATTCCAGTCGCTCTACGCCGCGCCACGCGGACAGCACGGCCTGGGTAGCAATCGCACCGGGCGTTCGGGCGAGGATCTCGAGATCCGGGTTCCGCTCGGCACGGTGATCACGCGCGACGAAGACGCGACGCCGCTCGGCGAGATCCTGCACGACGGCGAGCGGCTGCTGGTGGCGCAGGGGGGGCGCGGCGGTTGGGGCAATCAGCACTTCGCGACGTCGGTCAACCAGGCACCCCGCCGGGCCGATCCCGGGGGTGAAGGGGAAGAGCAGCGGCTGAAGCTCGAGCTCAAGCTGCTCGCCGACGTCGGGCTGGTCGGGCTGCCGAACGCCGGAAAATCGACCCTGATCAGCGTCGTCTCGGCGGCGCGACCGAAGATCGCCGACTACCCGTTCACGACCCTCGTTCCCAATCTCGGGGTGGTGGCCGAAGGGCCGCTCGACCGTCCGTTCGTGATCGCCGACCTGCCGGGGCTGATCGCCGGCGCGTCGCAGGGAGCTGGCCTCGGCCATCAGTTCCTGCGCCACGTCGAACGATGCCGGATCCTCGTCCACCTGGTCGATCTCGCGGCCGAGGGCTCCGCGGCGGAGGACCTCGCGGTGGTGGAGCGCGAGCTCGCCGCCTTCGAGCCGGCGCTGCTCGACCGCCTGCGGATCCTGGTCGGCAGCAAGCTCGACGCGGCGCGCGACGAACGGCGCAAGGAGCTCGCGAGAGTGGCCAAACAGCGCCGGCTCCCCTACTTCGAGATCAGCGCCGCGACCGGCTCCGGTCTCCGGGAGGTCGTGGCTTGGCTGGCGAGACACCTGGAGGCCGCGGCGTGAGGATCGGCCTGTTCGGCGGGAGCTTCGATCCGATCCACGCCGGGCACGTGGAGCCGGTCGAGCGGGCTCGCCGGGAGCTGGCGCTCGACCGCGTCGTCTACCTGCCCACCGCGGTGCCGCCGCACAAGCGGGACCGCCGCTTCGCTCCGGCGCTCGCGCGGTTCACCATGGCCGAGCTCGCGCTCCTCGACCGTCCGGAGCTGGTGGTCTCGGACTACGAGCTCACCCTGGGGCGCCCGGCCTACACCGTCGAGACGGTGGCGCACTTCCAGCGCGTCGAGGCGCAGCACGAGATCGTGCTCCTGCTCGGCGCCGACTCCTTCAGCGAGCTCGCGAGCTGGGTGCGCTGGCGGGAGATCGTCGCCGCGGCGCGGCTGGGGGTGCTGGTGCGTCCGGGGTGGACGGTGGACCGCCTCGACGGGGAGCTCGCGCCCGAGCTCGCCCAGGCGATCGATTCCGGGCGCGTCCACTTCGTGGCCAATCCGCCGCATCCCGCCTCGTCGACCGAGATTCGCCGCCGGCTGGCGGCGGGCGAAGAGATTCCGCCGGGCTGGCTCGCCGAGCCGGTGCTAAGATACCTGGCGAAATACCGCCTCTATCGATGACCGCTCCCCGCCGCATCACGTCCGAAGAGATCCGCGATCGCGTGCGCCATGCAGTGGCGGCCGCCCAGGACACCAAGGCCGAGGACGTGCGCGTCCGGCACCTCGAGCCGGTGACCGACTTCGCCGACTACTTCGTCATCTGCAGCGGATCGAACGAGCGCCAGGTGCAGGCCATCGCCGACGAGGTCGAGCGCCGCCTGCGGGACGTCGGCGTGCGACCGCTGCACGTCGAGGGGTACACCGCCGCGCAGTGGGTCCTGCTCGACTACGGCGACTTCCTGATCCACGCCCTGCTCGACGATCGGCGCGCCTACTACGGGCTCGAGCGCCTCTGGCGCGACGCCCCCGAGGTCACGGCGGACTTCCGGCCGTGAACCCGGGGGTCGCGTCGGCGGCCGCGTTCTTCTCCGTTTCCCCGTCGCTCCCCGCGCTGCTCGCAGCCTTCGAACAGGCGGCCGCTTCGGACGCGCCGGCGCTGGTGCTCGGCGAGGCGGGGACCGGCCGCTCGAGCCTGGCGCGCCTGCTCCACGTCGCCGGACCGCGCGCCGGCGCGCCCCTCGTCGAGTTCGACCCGGCGGCGGTGCCGACGTCGCTCTTCGAGAGCGAGCTGTTCGGCTACCGCGCCGGCGCCTTCACCGGCGCGGAGCGCAGCCAGACCGGCAGAGTGGCGCGCGCCGAGGGCGGCAGCCTGGTGCTCGACCACGTGGAGGAGCTGCCGCTCGCGGCGCAACCCAAGCTGCTCCGGCTGGTGGCGGAGCGCCGCTACGCGCCGCTCGGCGGGACCGATACCGTGGCCAACGTCCGGTTCGTGGCGATCGGCGCGGACGACCTGCCCGCGCGGGTCGACCGGGGGACCTTTCGCCGCGACCTCTTCTATCGGCTCGAGGTACTCACCTTCCGCTTGCCGCCCTTGCGCGAGCGGCGCGGCGATCTCGATCGGCTGCTCGCCGATCTGCTCGCCGATCTCGGGCAGCGTTTCGCGCGGCCGGGACTCCGGCTCGCCGCGCGCGCGCGGACCTGGATGACGAGCTACGAGTTTCCGGGCAACGTCCGCGAGTTGCGCAACCTGCTCGAGCGCGCCATGTTGAGCACCGACGGCGAGGTCCTCGACCCGCCGCCGCCGGCCGCTTCGGGCGCTCCGGTCCTGCGCCTGGAGGAGGCCGAGCGGCGGGCGATTCTGGCGGCACTCGCGGCGGCGCGGGGCCACCAGGCGCGCGCCGCGGAGCTGCTCGGAATCAGCCGCAAGGGGCTCTGGGAGAAGCGCAAGCGTTTGGGTATCCAGTGACTCGTGGAGCTCGCGAGGGAGATTCGAGCGGCGCGCCGCGCTGCTAGCATCCCGGCCATGAACTGGCACGAGGCGCCCGAGGTCGCGATCGCGCGTGCCTTGGCGGACGGTCGACCCACGGTCGCCGTCCTGCCGCTCGGCGCCGTCGAAGCCCACGGTCCGCATCTGCCTCTCGACACCGATCGTTGGATCGCCGAGGCGATGGCGCGCGAGGGCGTCCGCCGCCTGCGCGCGGCGGGAGTCGAGGCGTGGATCCTCCCCACCATCGCCTACGCCCCGGCGCCGTTCGCCGAGGAATTCGCCGGCACGCTGTCGATCCGGCCGTCGACCACCATCGCCCTGCTGGAGGATCTCGCCGAGTCGCTCGCCCGACGCGGCGTGGCCGTGCTGGCGCTCGCCAACGCCCACTTCGATCCGGCGCAGGTCGAGGCGTTGCGCGAAGCGGCCCGGCGCATCGCCGCCCGGGGCCGGCCGGGGCTCGCCTTCCCCGATCTGACCCGGCGCGCCTGGGCCGAGCGGCTCAGTGCGGAGTTCCGCTCCGGCGCCTGTCATGCCGGGCAGTACGAGACCTCGATTCTGCTGGCGGAGCGGCCGGATCTCGTGGCGGACGCCGTGCGCCGCGCGCTGCCACCGCGGGCGGTGTCCCTGGTCGAGGCGATTCGCGCCGGCGCCGGGACGTTCGCCGCCGCGGGGCTGGCGGAAGGCTACTGCGGCGATCCGGCGAGCGCCTCGGCCGAGGAGGGGCGCGCGAGCGTGGCGCTGTTGGGGCTCTTGCTGGAGGAAGCGGTCCGGGCGACGCTCGCCGGACGAGGGGAACCGACTCGAGACAAGGAGACGACATGAGCCTGGCTAAGGAGTTCAAGGAGTTCGTCACGCGCGGCAACGTGATGGACATGGCGGTCGGCGTGCTCATCGGCGGGGCGTTCGGCAAGATCGTCGCGTCCCTGGTGGACAAGATCCTGATGCCGGTGGTCGGGCTGGCGCTCGGCGGCGTCGACTTCTCGCGCCTCGCGCTGCGCATCGGCGGTCCGGACGACGCGCCGGTCCTGCTCGGTTACGGGGCTTTCATCCAGGCGGTGATCGACTTCCTGATCGTCGCCTGCTGCATCTTCCTCCTGGTCAAGGCGGTCAACACACTGCGCCGGCCCGCTCCCGCGCCGGCGGCGCCGGCCGAGCCGCCGGCCGAGGTCAAGCTGCTCGGCGAAATCCGCGATCTGCTCAGGACTCGCGGCTGACGCCGGAGCCCAGCCAGCTGTCGTCGTGCTCGAGGGTCCGGCGGGCGACGCCGGGAGGAAGCTGCGCGCCGCAGCGGGCGCAGAACGCCAGACCGCGGAGGTCGACCGCCTCGATCGTGGCGGCGAAGCGCATCAGACAATCCGGCTCGTTGCAGTGCTCGAGACCGGCCAGGTGGCCGAGCTCGTGCAGGATCTCCGCCGTCGCCCGGCGCGACAGGACGGCCCGATCCTCCTGACCGGCTGTGAGCTGGCGCAGCCGGGCGAGCGAGACGACGGCCGCCTTGCCGCCCAGCCGGGCGCGCCCGAAGACGTGGGTGAAGATCGGCAGCGAGAGATCGTGCGCGGTGACTCCCACCAGCGGAACCCGGTCGGCGAGCTCCTCGAGGCGGACCAGCAACCGGTCGGCATCGAACTGCGGGCGGCCCGGGATCGGTTCGAGGACGATCGGCGGCAGATGGAGCAGCGGGCGGCAGGGCAACTCGACCCGCGACGACAGGGCGGCCAGGACCAGGTCGAGGTCGGGCGTGGCAAGGCCGCCGAGCGGCACGACCGAGATCTCGCGCCAGAGACGCGCGGTCCCCGCGCCGGGCGGGTCGGTCGCCACGCCGTCGTCCCCCACTCCGGTCAGGCGGGGACCCGCTCGAAGCCGAAGCGGCGGATCTTCGCGTACAGCGTGCCGCGATCGATTCCGAGCGTCTTGGCGGCCTGCGAGATGTTCCAGTCGCAGCCGTCCAGGACGCGGCGGATGTGTCCCTTCTCGACCTCCTCGAGCGACAGCGGTCCGGGCCGCGACGGCGACGCCGAGAGGCGGAGCGGCAGATCGCTCACTTCGAGCGTGGGCGGCTTGCCGAGCACCACCGCGCGCTCGATCGCGTTCTGCAGCTCGCGGACATTGCCCGGCCAGGTGTAGGAGCGCAGGGCTTCGACCGCCTCGGGCGAGAGCTTGAGCGGCGGACGGTTCATCGCCAGGGCGAAGCGCTCGAGGAAGTGGTCGGCGAGCACCGGAATGTCCTCCGGCCGGTCGCGCAGCGGCGGCAGGTCGATGGCGAAGACGTTGAGCCGCCAATAGAGGTCGTCGCGGAACCTGCCTTCGCGCACCGCCGCCTCGAGGTCGAGGTTGGTCGCGGCGATGACCCGGAAGTCGGTGCGCACGCTCGTCGTTCCGCCGAGGCGGGTGACCTTCTTCTCCTCGAGGACCCGCAGCAGCTCGACCTGGACCCGCGGCGTGACCGTGCCGATCTCGTCGAGGAAGACCGTCCCGCCGTCGGCCATCTCGAACTTCCCCTTGTGCCGGAACTGGGCGCCGGTGAAGGCCCCCTTCTCGTGGCCGAAGAGCTCGCTCTCGAGGACACCCTCGGGCAGGGCGCCGCAGTTGACCACCACGAGCGGTCCGAAGCGGCGCGGCGAGCGGGCGTGGACCGCGCGCGCCACCAGCTCCTTGCCGGTGCCCGACTCGCCGCGCACCAGCACGGTGGCGTCGGTTCCGGCCACCGCGTCGATCAGTCCCTGGACGTGGCGCATGGCGGCGGAGACGCCGACGATCGGAGTCGGACCCGCGACCGAGGCCAGCTGCTCCTTCAGGCGGGCGTTCTCCGAGCGCAGGGAGCGGTGCTCGGCCGCCCGCCGGACGAGATGCGACAGCTCGTCGGGGTCGAACGGCTTGGTGATGTAGTCGTAGGCGCCGGCCTTGAGCGCGCGCACCGCCGATTCGACCGAGGCATAGGCGGTCATCACGATGATCGTCAGGTCGGGGCAGTCCTTGGCCAGCCGTTCCTGCAGCTCCAGCCCGTCGATACCCGGCATCTTGATGTCGAGCAGCGCGATGTCGTGCGTGCGCTCGGCGGCCAGGCGCAGCGCCTCCTTGGCATTCGCGGCGCAGTCCACGGCGTAGCCGTCCTGGCGGAACCAGTCGCCGAGCGATTGCAGCACGATCGGTTCGTCGTCGACCACCAGGATCGAGAGCTGGGGTCCCTTGACGGCGGCTTCGCTCATGGATTCCTCCGCTCGGCCGGCGCGGCGCTCGCGACGGCAGGTTGACGGACCGGCAGCTCGATGGTGAAGCGCGTGCCGATCCCGAGCTGCGACGAGACGTCGATCCGTCCGTGGTGGCGCTCGACGATCCCGTAGACGATCGAGAGCCCGAGCCCGAGGCCGACCCCCATCGGCTTGGTGGTGAAGAAGGGCTCGAAGACGTGCGGGATCGCCTCGGGAGGGATCCCGCGGCCGGTGTCGGCGACCGTGACCCGGATCTTCTCGCGGCCCGGCAGCGCTTCGCCGGTCACCGTCACCCGGCCGCCCTCGCCCGAGGCTTCCAGGGCGTTGATGACCAGGGCGAGCAGCGCCTGCTGGAGCTGCGCGGAGTCGCACTCGACCGGCGGCAGGTCGGCGGCGAGCGCCTGCTCGACGGCGACGCTGGCGAGCTCGGCCTGGTGGCGGACGAGCAGCGCGACCCGCTCGACGATGGGCGCGAGCTCGGTGGCGGAGAACATCGAGCCGGGCGTGCGCGAGAAGAGCAGGAGGTTCTTGACGATGCCGCCGCAGCGCAGCGCCTCCTCCTCGATCAGCTTGAGGATGCGGTCGATGTCCTCGCCCGGAGTGATCGGAGAGCCCTGCGCGGCAGCCTCTTCGCGCCGCCGGCGGAGCAGTCGGGCGTACGTGGCGATGCCGGCGAGCGGGTTGTTCAGCTCGTGCGCGACGCTCGCCGAGAGCTTGCCGAGGGAAGCCATCTTTTCGACGCGCAGCAGGTGCTGGTGGGTCGCCTCGAGGGTGCGGGTCTTCTCCTCGACCCGCTCCTCGAGCCGGCGACCCCAGGCCGCGAGCTCGTCGTGCGCGGTGCCGAGCTCGCCCGCCATCCGGTTCCAGGCGCGGGAGAGGTCGCCCAGCTCGTCGCTCGAGCTCTCGGGAACCTGCGCCGAGAAGTCGCCCGCGGCGAGGCGCGGCGCCGCCGCGGTGAGCGAGCGCACCGGCTTGAGGACCAGACGCCAGGTGAGCCACCAGGCGAGCGCCACGACCGCGAGCACCGTGGCGACGAGCCCGAGGCGCAGGCGGCTCTCGGACGCGGCGAGCGCTTCGTCGACCCGGTCGAGCGGCAGTTGCACGTCGAGCACGCCGAGCACGGTGCGCTCGGCCGGATGGGCGTGACAGGCCGCGTTGGCGCAGGCCGCTTCGTTGCGGATCGGGGCGATCAGGGCGAGCAGGCGTCCCTCTCCGGGCCGTTCGAAGATGCGCGTCCGCTGGGGTACGTCAGGGCTCTCGAGCGGCTTGTCCGCCGCATGACAGGTGCCGCACTGCTCGGCCGAGAGATCGACCCGGTGGCCGATCTCCTCCGCTTCGCTGGAGTGCGTGATCCGCCCCAGCTTGTCGAAGACGCGGATGCGGTCGACGCTCTCGCGGTCGGCCAGCGCGTCGACGATGCGAGAGAGTTCCGCCGAGTCGTTGCGCAGCATGGCGTCGCGGGAGGCGCTGCGGATGACGCTCACCACCGTGGCCGCCTGCTCCTCGACCAGCCGGGTGAGCTGCCGTCGCTGCAGCGCCAGGTTCCAGGCGGCTGCGGCGAGCGAGATCACCGCCGCGCCCAGCGAAAGCACCAAGGCGAGACGGAAAGCGAGACGGAAAGGCGGAGACCGCCGAGGGGCGGTCTCCGCCGGGGACGACATCATGACGCGTCCTCACCCCACCCGGTTCGCCGGAGCAGCGAGCGGATGGCCCGGCAGCGTGTCCTGGGGGCGCGCCGCGACGGGGCTCGACGCGGCCTCCGGGTACACCCTGAAGTATCGCACTATCAGCGAGAAGGCGGCGAACCCGAGCGCCACCATGGCGAGGGACACCGCGATCTCGGTCCAGGCGGGGACGTAGCGCGTGCCCGAGGTGCCTTCGAGCCCGGTCACGCTGACGTTCAGCCGGTTCACCACGAACCCCATGACGGCGAGCAGGGCCGTGGGATAGAGGCGCCGCAGATCGGTGCGCGTGCGCGGCGAGAGCAGCAGGAGGAAGGGGAGGGCCACGCCGAGCGCGAACTCGAGCCCGAACATGCCGGCTTCGTAGGTGGGCTTCAGGACCTCGCCGAGCACCCCGCGATGGACCAGGTCGTAGATCCGGAAGACCGCGAAGACGCCGAGCGCCACCATCAGCACGCGGGCGATGTCGCTCAGCAGGTCCATCTCGACCGGGCGGTTGAAGGCCCGCGAGGAGAGGCGTGATTCGACGATCACCATGGCGAGTCCGGCGGCGATCGCCGAGGACCAGAAGATCCAGGGGAGCGCGGCGGTGTACCAGATCGGGTGCAGCTTGCCGGGGATGATCAGGTAGAGGGCGCCGAGCGAGGACTGGTGCAGGGTCGAGAGGAGGACCCCGGCGAGCACCAGGGGAATGGTCGCCGCGTGCTGGATCGCCTGGGCGCGCTTCCAACCGAGCCGGTCGAAGACCAGGCCGGAGAGCTCGAGCGCGAGCACGGTCGTGTAGAGCATCACGCACCAGGCCACCTCGAACATGACCGAGCGCGGATTCCACATGATCAGCGGGTGCCAGATGTTCCACGGCCGGCCGAGATCGACCAGCAGGGCGCCGATCACCAGGAGGTAGCCGAGGAAGGCGGTGAGCACGGTCGGCCGGACGATCGGCTGGAACCGCTTCAGGTTGAAGATGTAGACCGCCGCCGTGAGGGTGAAGCCTCCGGCCGCTAGGCCGACGCCGCACAGCAGATCGAAGCCGATCCACAGCCCCCACGGGAAGTCGTCCGAGAGGTTGGTCACCGCGCCCAGCCCGCGCGTGTAGCGCAGGACCATCACCGGCAAGCCGAAGGCCAGCAGGAGGTAGAAGATGCCCCGCCAGAGCGATGGCGAGCGTCCGTCACGTACGGTCATGATGCGCCTCCTTCTTGGCCGCGGCCGCCTGTTCGGCATGCGCCACTTCGGTGCGCCGCTGCGTGATCCACCAGATTCCGGCGAGCATCGCCCCGCCGATGGAGAGGATGCCCGGGATCTTCGCCAGGGCATGGGCGGTGAGCTCGGGCAGCGGTTCGCCGGCCATGGTCGGGAAGCCGAGCTGCTCGAAGGGGACCGGCGAGAGGAAGAGCATCGAGGTGCCGCCCGCCTCGTGCTCGCCGTAGATGTGCGGATGGTACTTGCCGGGGTTCTCGGCGATCCGGCGCCGTGCCTCGGCGAGCATCTCGTCGCGGGGACCGAACGTCGTGGCGTCCTCGGGGCAGGCCTCGGTGCAGGCGGTCGGCTTGCCTTCGGCCTGGCGCGAGGCGCAGAAGTCGCACTTGACCACCGCGGGAACCGCCTTGTCCCATTCGTACTTGGGGACTCCGAACGGGCAGGCCTGCATGCAGTAGCGGCAGCCGAGACAGCGACTGGCGTCGTACAGCACCGGTCCGGCGGGGGTCTTGTAGAAGGCCTCGACCGGGCAGACGCTGGCGCAGGCCGGCGTGAGGCAGTGACGGCAGAGTTGACGCACGTAGAGATCCCCGCGCTCGGCGAGGGCGGTCAGGGCGCGCGAAGAGAGGCCCTTGACCGTCGCCGGGTCGGTGTCGAGGTGATG
This sequence comes from uncultured Thermoanaerobaculia bacterium, assembly GCA_964481735.1. Lineage (GTDB taxonomy): Bacteria > Acidobacteriota > Thermoanaerobaculia > Multivoradales > JAGPDF01 > JAGPDF01. Next base: position 6,709 of record CAYZWR010000026.1, on the reverse strand, counting down.
CGCGTCGAGGCAGCCCTCGACGCACGCCCCGCAACCGACGCAGCGAGTGATGTCGATCAGAAGTGCCTGCGGGCGGATGGCGGTCATGGCCTCTCCGTCACGAGAGCAGGAACTCGCGGGTCAGGCGGCGCCAGTCCTCGTCGGGAAGGTGCCGGGCGAAGTCGGGCGAGGGCTCGCCGCCATCGGCGAGGACCGAGCCGGAGAGGGTCATCAGCTGCAGCTGGAGGCGCTCCCGCGAGTCCTCGATGAAGCGGTGGGCGAGACTGCCCGAGAGCAGGTTGGTCAGATTGCGGCCGATCTCGGTCGAGCGGACCTTGAAGAGCCAGCCACGGCCATAGGGATCGGTGGTCGCCGCGCCGGGCTGCTGCTCGAGCAGCGAATTGGTTTCGATCACCTCGCCCTCGACCGGAGCGACGAGGCTCACCTCGCGACCGTCGAGTCCCAGCTTGGCGGCCGGCTGACCCTGGTTCAGCCAGGTCCCGGCCTTGGGAAGCGCGGCGCGGGTCGCGGGGCCGATCAGCCGCCGGGCGAAGTCGTCGATGCCGACCACCACGGTGTCGTTGCCGGCCAGGCGGGCCCAGGTGTGGCCGCGATGGAAGTGGAGGCCGTCGGGAACCTGGAATCCGGCCACCCAGACCGGTTCGAGCCGGACCGGCTCGGGCTCCTCGCGCTCGGAGGCGAGGGCGGCGACGCGAACGGGTTCGTTGCGATGAGACCAGGCATCCAGCGCCAGGAACGCTGCGAAGGTGAGTAGGACGAAGAGCACAGTCATGAGAGTTCTCCTTTCTTCGACTGCCCTGCGCCATCTCTCCTAGGCAAGGCCCGTGCCGCTTTTTCAAACAGCCGAGAGAGATCACGTATCTAACTGTTGGGACTCGACTTACGCTGTGCAGCGCGAGTCTCGTCGAGACCCGGGGCGGCAAGTCGGTGTGGAGAGATCCCACAGACGCGAGCGCCCTGGTCGTCGAGAATCTCGCGCGGGCCCATGCTGGAAGGGCTTGTGCGCCGCTGTCGATTTTCGCGACGGGGGTTGTGGCGAAAATCTCCACGATCGGTTCCGGCTCGCTGCGGAGTTTCTTGACGCTCTCCAGCCCACGTTCTAGGGTTCGCGCGTGACGCTCGACGGGAGGGGTGCGGTGGTGACGGGGGCAGGTCGCGGGATCGGCCAGGCGATCGCCGCCGAGCTGGCGGCGCGTGGCGCACGCGTCGTGATCGCCTCCCGGTCGGAGCACGAGATCTCGGCGGTCGCCGCCGAGATCCGTCGGGCCGGAGGGGACGCCGAGGCGATCCCCTGCGACGTCACCGACGCCGAAGCGATCGAGCGCCTCGCCCGCGCGGCCGGCGAGCGGCTCGGCCGGGTCGACATCCTGGTCAACAACGCGGGCATCGCGAGCTCCGCGCCGTTGCACCGCCAGAGTCTGGAGGAGTGGCGCCGTCTGTTCGCGGTCAACGTCGAGGGCACCTTCGTCGCCAGCCGCGCCCTGCTGCCCGGCATGCTGGCGCGCGGCTGGGGACGGATCGTCAACCTCGCCTCGGTCGCCGGACGGACCGGCGCCGCCTATATTGCCGCCTACGCCGCCTCGAAGCACGCCGTGGTCGGTCTGACCCGCGCGCTCGCCGCCGAAGTGGCCCACCAGGGAGTCACGGTCAACGCGGTCTGCCCAGGCTACGTGGCGACGCCGATGACCGAGCAGTCGATCGCGCGGATCGTCGCGAAGACCGGCCTCTCGGCCGAGGCTGCGCGTGCCAAGCTGGTCGAGTCCAATCCGCAGGGGCGGCTGATCGAGCCCGAAGAGGTGGCCTACGCCGTGGCGATGCTCTGCGACGAGCGCGCGCGAGGCATCAACGGGCAGACGCTCGGCGTCGACGGCGGAGCCTTCCTCGGATGAGCGGCCGGGCGAGGATCGTCAATCCGGTCGAGCTCGGCGCGCCGCGGGGATTCAGCCACGGCCTGCTCGTCCCCGCCGGGAGCCGGCTGCTGTTCGTCGCCGGCCAGGTGGGCAGCGACGGCACGGGCAGCGTCGTCCCGGGCGATTTCGTCGCGCAGTTCGAGCGCGCGCTGGGCAACGTCGTGGCGGTGGTCGAAGCGGCGGGGGGCGCGGCGACCGACGTCGTCCGCCTGACCCTCTACGTGACCGACTGCGGCGAGTACCTGGCTCACCTCGAAGCGGTGGGCGTTGCCTACCGGCGGCGGATGGGGCGGCACTTCCCGGCGATGACGCTGGTCGAGGTCACCCGGTTGGTGGAGCCGGGGGCGTGCGTCGAGCTCGAGGCCACCGCGGCGCTGCCGCCCGAGTGAGAGGAGCGCGATGGCGATCGACCCGCAGAGCTTCCGCTACGAGCTCGACCGCGAAACCGCCGTCGCGACGCTGACGCTCACCCGCCCGGAGCGCCTGAACGCGCTCACCTTCGAGGTCTACGGCGAGCTGCGCGAGACCTTCCTGGCGCTCGACCGCGAGCCGGGAGTCCGCGCCGTCGTGCTCACCGGCGAGGGTCGCGCCTTCTGCTCGGGAGGCGACGTCGAGGCGATCATCGGCGAGCTCCTGGCGCGCGACGCCCGCGGCCTGCTCGAGTTCACCCGCGCGACCGGCGACCTCATCCGCGCGATGCTCGCCTGCCGCCGGCCGATCGTCGGGGCGCTCAACGGCACGGTGGCGGGCGCGGGAGCGGTGATCGCCACCGCCTGCGACCTGCGCATCGCGGCGGAGAGCGCGAAGATCGCCTTTCTCTTCACCAAGGTCGGCCTCTCGGGGGCCGACATGGGCGCTTCCTGGCTGCTGCCGCGCCTGGTGGGGCTGGGGCGCGCCATGGAGCTGCTGCTGGGCGGCGACTTCATCTCGGCGGCGGAGGCCGAGCGCATCGGCCTCTACCACGCGGTGGTTCCGGCCGAACGCTGCCTCGCCGAGGCGCGCGAGCGCGCGGCGCGACTGGCCGCCGGGCCCTCGTTCGCCCTCGAGGTGACGAAGAAGATGCTCTACCGGGAGGCGGCGATGGACCTCGACTCGGCCCTCGCCGCCGAGGTCGAGATCCAGTCCGTCTGCATGCAGGACTCGAATTTCCGCGAGGCCTACCAGGCCTTTCGCCAGCGCCGCCCGCCGCGCTTCAGCTGAGACGTGCTAGCCGCGTCGGCCGAGGGTCAGCGCGCCGGCGAGAGCGATCCCGAGAGCGAGCAACGCCAGACCGACGCCGCCCAGCGTCGGGATGGCGAGGATGCTGTCGTCGCCGCCCGGAATCTCGAGCCCGCAGGTCCAGTAGGCCGCGTTGCGCAGCACCAGCCGGTCCTCGGCGCTCGCCGCCGGGCCGTAGGTGTTGATGCCGATGTAGGCCGCGCGGCCGGGGCCGACCTCGAGCCCGGTCACCACGCGCTCGCGAAGCTCCGTGGCCTGTGCCTCCACGAGGTTCGGAAGTGCCCCATCCGTCGCGTAGCCGAGCGCATCCGAAGACCAGTCGTAGGCCCAGAAGCCGTGCCCGGTCCAGGCGGCGGGTAGTCCGGCGGTCAGCGGGTGGGTCGAATCGACGACGGAGACCGGAAACGGCGTGCCGTCCGCGAGCTCTTCCCAGTTCTCGGCGAAGTACTCCGGCCAGTCTCCCATGTGCACGTATCCGTAGCCGTCGGCGAGGAAGGCGTCGATATCCGAGACCACGGGATTGAGGGCTCCATAGCGGTCGATGAACGTGCAGGCGCCGACGTCGCGCGCTTCTTGGAGACTGCCGACCTCTTCGACGGTGCACCCGAGGGCGACGAGCTCGGCGGTGAGGTAGGCGACCTCGTTGGGTCCGCTCCCACTGTCGGCATAGATGGCCACAGTGCATTGGGCGTCGGCCGGGGAGGCGGAGAGCAGCAGCGCCGCGACCAGGGCGGCGAACGACCAGGAGATTCGTTGCACGGGCAGATCCTCCATCAAGTGCGAAACGTCACAATGTTACTCCTCCCCGCGCCGGCGAGTCACGGTGCGGCGAGCTGCGCTAGAGTCGCGCCCCACGCCGGCCCCTGACATGCGCGCGATCCCCACCTCCGAAGCGAGTTACGGTCGCCTGACCGAGGCGGCGGACCGCTTCGCGCGGCGCATGCTGCGCGTGCGTCCTCCCTCGCCGAGTGACGAGGACGCGAGGCGGGAAGCGCGGGTGCTGCTCGCTCTGCTCGGTGAGGCCGGCTGGTGCCGCTACACCGTCCCGGCGGAAGGAGGCGGGGAGCTGCCGGCGGTCAGCGTCGCAGCACTTTGCTCGATCCGGGAGGCGCTGGCCGCGGCATCGCCGCTGGCCGACGCGGTCTTCGCTCTGCAGGCGCTGGGCGCCATGCCGATCGTGCTCTCGGCCAACCGGGAGCTGCAGGCGCGATGGCTCCCCGAGGTCGCGGCGGGGCGGGCGATGGCGGCCTTCGCGATGACCGAGCCCGAGGCTGGATCGGACGTGGGAGCGATCGCCACGCGCGCCGAGCGGCGCGACGGCGGCTGGCGGCTCGATGGGCGCAAGCACCTGATCTCGAACGCCGGCATCGCCGACTTCTACGCCGTCTTCGCGCAGACCGATCCGGCGGCCGGTCGGCGGGGGATCGCCTGCTTCGTGGTCCCGGCCGACGCCTCTGGGCTCGCCTTCGCCGGGGCGCAGGTGCTCTCGGAGCCCCATCCGCTGGGCGCCATCGAGCTCAACGGGTGCCGGATCCCGGACTCGGCCCTGCTCGCCGGTCCCGGGGAGGGCTTCGCCCTCGGCCTGCGCGCCCTCGACCTGCTGCGCCCGACGGTCGCCGCGGCCGCCTGCGGGTTCGCCTCCCGGGCGCTCGAGGAAGCGGTGGCGCACGCCACGACCCGACGGCAGTTCGGCAAGATGCTCGCCGAGCAGCAGCTGATCCAGGCGAAGCTGGCCCGCATGGCGACCGACCTCGAGGCGGCGCGGCTGCTCACCCGGCGCGCCGCCGAGGCGGCCGATTCCGGCGCCGCGAGCCTGACCCTGGCGGCCGCCCAGGCAAAGCTCTTCGCCACCGAGGCGGCGCAGCGGATCGTCGACGAGGCGGTGCAGATCCTGGGGGGGCGAGGGGTGCTGGCGGCGTCGCCGGTCGACCGGCTCTATCGCGCCGTGCGGGCGCTGCGGATCTACGAGGGGACGTCGGAGATCCAGCAGCTGGTGATCGCCCGCGAGCTGCTGCGCAACAGCGTAGCGCCGGCGGTCGGGCCGGGACCGGGCGGGGAGAGCAGGCAGGAGTAGCCAGGCGTCCGCGCCTGCACCGCCATGTGGAAGCCGCCGGAACGGATCCGCCATCCACTGCCCGACCCCGGGTGGCCGACCGCCGCGGAGGCCGCCTCCGCGCTCTGGTTCTCGCCGATCGACCTCGGACCGGTGCGCCTCGCCGAGCGCACCTGGGTGCCGGCGATGGTCCCCTGGCGCGCCACCGAGGAGGGACTCGTCACGCCGCAGGTGCTCGCCTGGTACGAGCGCTTCGCGAGCGGCGAGCCGGGGGCGCTGGTGGTCGAGGCGACCGGCATCCGTGACGTCCCGAGCGGCCCGCTGCTGCGCGCTGGCGACGATCGCTTCGTACCCGGGCTGGCCGAGCTGGTCGCGACGGTGCGGCGGGCGAGCGGCGGACGAACCAGGGTCTTCCTGCAGATCCTCGACTTCCTCGCCATTCGTCGGCGCCCCGAACGGGAGAAGTTCCTGTCGCGATTCCTCGCGGTGACCGGGCGGCATCGGGAGCGGCTGGCGACCGACGACGACGACGAGGTCCGCCGCCGCCTCGGCACGATGTCCGACGAGGAGCTGCGCGAGGTGCTGTCGGAGCGCGAGTGGCACGACCTCGAGTTCGGGTATCGCGAGCTGGTGACCGACACGCACCTGCCGCAGATCCGCGAGCTCCCGCGCGTCCTGCCCGAGCTGTTCGCGGCCGCCGCAGCGCGCGCCGAGCGGGCGGGCTTCGACGGCGTCGAGCTGCACTTCGCGCACGCCTACACTCTCGCGTCGTTCCTCTCCCCCCTCAACACGCGCGGCGACGGCTACGGCGGCGGGCGCGAGGACCGCGTCCGGCTGCCGCGCGAGGTGATCGGCGCGGTGCGCTCGCGGGTGGGGTCGCGGTTCGCGGTGGGTTGCCGGTTCCTCAGCGAGGAGATCGTCCCGGGGGGTGGGACGGTGGACGACGCCGCCTACTTCGCAGTGGAGTTCGCGCGCGCCGGGTGCGACTTCCTCTCGCTCTCGCGCGGCGGCAAGTTCGAGGACGCGAAGCGCCCCAAGATCGGCTGGTCGGCTTACCCCTACACCGGCCCCTCCGGCTACGAGTGCATGCCGACCGCGATCTCGGACGCGCGCGGGCCGCACGGGCGCAACGTCGAAGCGGCGCGAGTCGTGCGCGCCGCGGTGCGCGCCGCCGGCCACCCGACGCCGGTCGTCGTCGCGGGCGGGATCTCCGGCTTCGCGCAGGCCGAGGAGATCCTGCGTAGCGGCGCCGCCGACATCGTGGCCGCGGCCCGCCAGTCCCTCGCCGATCCGGACTGGTTCCGGAAGGTCCGCCTGGGGCGGGGTGGGGAAGTGCGTCGCTGCATCTACTCCAACTACTGCGAGGGGCTCGACCAGATGCACAAGCAGGTCACCTGCCAGCTCTGGGACCGGCTCGACCTCGACGAGCCTGGGGTCGCCAAGTCGAGCGACGGCAGGCGCCGCCTGACCGCGCCCGCCTGGCGGCCGGCCTGACCGTCGCCTCGGCGCTGCGTCCCGGGAGTCAGCG
>CAYZWR010000025.1:0-32932 GCA_964481735.1 uncultured Thermoanaerobaculia bacterium | reverse complement strand
GCGATCGGCGCGTTCTGGGCGCCGACGACGGCGAACGCGAGCTGCGGCTCGCGCTTCTGGACGTTGACGTCCATCAGCACCGTGCCCTCCGCGGTGACGTGCGGCGTGACGTCGAGGCGCAGCGTCGCGTTGACGAACTGCACCGTGACGGTGTTGTTGGCCACCGTCTGGATCGGGATCTGCAGGCCCGACTGGATGCTCGCCGACTGGTTGTTCAGCGTGGCGATCTTGGGCGCCGAGAGGATGTTGATCAGTCCTTCGGACTCCGCCGCCTGCAGCCGCGCGTCGAGGGTGAAGGTGTTGAGCACGTTGCCGAGGGTCATCTCGATCAGGCCGTTGTTGCCGCCGGTCAGCAGGTTGACCCCACCCTCGACCGAGCCGTTGTTGGGGAACTCGAGCCCGGTCGTGTTGCCGTGCGCCGCGTCGGCCATGCCCAGGAAACCCCACGAGATCCCCAGGGTGCGCCGGAAGCGCTTGGTGGTCTCGATGATCCGCGCCTCGATCATGACCTGCGGCTCGGGGATGTCGAGCGTCTCGATCACCGCGATCACGGTGTCGATGTAGTTGGGCAGCTCCTTGATGATCAGCGTGTTCGTGCGCCCGTCGACCGTGACCGTGCCACGCTGCGACATGATGCCGCCACCGCGGCCGCCGCCGGAGGAGAGGATCCGCGCGGCGTCGTTCGCCGTCGAGTAGCTCAGCCGCTTGATCACCGTGCGCAGCGGGATCGACAGCGCCTGCGCCTGCGCCAGTGCCTGCTGCTCCTTGGCCTCCTGCTCGAGCACCGAGCGTGGCGCGATGCGCATGATGTTGCCATCGAGCTCGTAGCCCAGGTTGTTGATCTTGAGAATCTGCTCGAGTGCCTGGTCCCAGGGCACGGCCTCCAGGGAGACCGTCACGGTGCCGCGCACCCCCGGCTGTACCACCACGTTCAGCCCGCTGATCTCGGCGAACGACCGCAGCACGTCCTTGATGTCGGCATCCTTGAGGTTGAGGCTGATCGGCTCGCCGACGTACTCGCGCTTGTTGCCGCCGATCGTCTGCCCGGAGAACGCCGGGATGGCTGGCGTCTCGATCAGCTTGCTCATCTCCGGCGTCTGCGGATCGGCCGCTTCGTAGGCCTTGAGGTCGCGGACCGGCGGCGGCTCGGGCCGCGGGGCGGCCACTGCGATGACCGGCGGCGCCGGCATCGCCGGCGCGCTCACTACCGCGGGCGCCGCGTAGGCCTCGACGTCGCTCGCTCCCAGATCGGCGGCCGGAGAATCGGGCTCGGCTCCGAGCTCCGCCGTGGCGGCGATCTCCGGCGCTGCGGGCGGCGCCTCGATCGGCTGCGGGCGGATCTCGGGAATGGACCCACCGGCCGGCTCGGCGGTGGCGACCGTCGCCGGCGCGGCGAGCGCTGCCGGCTCGGCCGGAGTGTCCGGCTCCGTTTCGTACGCGGCCTCGAGCGCGGCCGGCGCCGCCGCCACGCCCGTTTCGCCGAAGCGGACCACGAGGCCGACCGACGTGCGCTCGATGCTCGGCGCGACCGCCTGCTTCAGGTCGAACACCACGCGCGACACCGGCTGGGGCTGCTGCTTGTACTGGGACACGCGGACCCGGGCGAGTCGCTCGCCGCCCAGGGGCGCGGTATTCCGTCCGCCTTCGTTGGTCACGCCCGCGAGATCGATCACGAAGCGATCCGGGTTGGTGAGCAGGAACGTCGAGTAGGCGAACTCGCCGTTGCCCAGCACCCGCACCACGCTGTCGGCACCGTCTTCGAGGACTTCGACCTCCTCGAGTCGGGTCGCCGGCCGCCCCGCGGGCGCAGGCGCGACCGCGGGCTGCTCGGGCGTGCCGAGCCAGGCCACCTGGGCGGGCGCGGTGGGCGTCGGTTCGACCTCGGCGGCCGGCGCGCTGGGCGCCGCAGCCTCCTCGGGCATCGGCTGCTCGGCGACGACGGACGTCGCCTGAGGGGATCCGACCGGCGCCAGATCGATCTTCAATCCGGCTCCCTCGGCGAGCAGCACGTGCTCGGCCTCCTGACGAGTCAGGATCGTGAGGCGGGTGAGCGGCCTTCCTTCGGCCTCCTCGACCGACACCCGGACCGCCGACACCAACCCGTTGGCGGTCTCCTGACCGGTGACCTGGGGGCCGGGACGGGTGTTCGGGAGCTCGATGACGAGCGCGCCGTCCACGTCGCGGTAGCTGGTCCAGACGAGGGCGCTGTCGGCGACGAGCTCGACGCTCGAGCCCGGGGCGCGCTCCAACACCGCGATCCGGGAGAGGTTCGCCGTGGCGGCCGCCGGAGCGGCCGCGACCTGGGGCTCGTCCGGAGCGCTCGGAATCGACGTCGTCGGTCCGCCTGCCGAGGCGCATCCGCCCAGCACGGCGCACGACGCCAGAATCAAGGCCCAAGCCAGCCCGCTTCTGAGTGCCCTCTGTTTGTTCTTCACCGCGTCTCCCATAACGCTCGCCTCCATCACGTAGACTCGCCGGCTTCCCGGGCTCGACTACGGGCTGAGCTTCTTGACGACTTCCCGGAACGGCTTGATCACCGTCGGATCGTTGACGATCTGCTTGAAGACCACTTCGGTCTGGGTGATGCTGACCACGTCGCCGTCGTAGAGCTGATCGCCTTCACGAATGAGATAGCTCTTGTCCTTGTTCGAAGCGATGACCTGCGCGACGAAACCGCGCGACGTCCGGAAGATCCCGGTCAGGTCCACTTCGTCGATCATCAGGCCGGGCACGCCCTCGGGAACCGGTCCCTTGCGGTCGACCCGGTCCTTGGCCGCGAGCAGCGACTTGAAGGGATCCCGCCGATTCCCGGGATCGTACGAATAGGCGACCCCGGCCAGGACCTGCTCCTCACCGGCCAGGATCTCGTCCACGTTGGTGGTCGCGTCGGTCGCCCCCGGGATGGCCGGCTCCCCGGCCGGCGGTGGGCTCGACTGCGCCCAGGCCACGACCGTGGCCGCGAGGGCCAGCGCGAAAAAGCAGCGAATCGCTCGTCTCATCGTGCTCTCCGCCTCACCGCTTCCGCCCCGGTTTCGCCGCCGGCTGCTTGCCCTTCGCCGGCACCGGTTCGGGTGGCGGCGCCTCCTTGTAGACGAAGGTCTTGGCGACGAAGCTGGAGAAGATCGAGTGGCCACGGGCGCTCTTCGGCAACGCGGACACCTTGAGATTCTCGATGTTGATGATGCGCGAGAACCTGCCGATGCGGTCGAAGAAGAGCGCCAGGTTGTGGTAGCTGCCGTTCAGCCGGATGGCGATCGGCCATTCGCTGTAGAAGTCCCGGTCCGAGAAGTTCCCGGGCGTGAAGCGCAACAGGTCGAAGTTGCCCTGCTCGGTCAGCTGGCGGATGCGCCGCACCAGCTCCGGCGTGTTGCGTCGCGCCGGCAGGATGCGCAGCAGCTTGTCGAGCTCGAGCTCGAGACGGCGCACTTCCTCGCGGAACTGCGGCAGCTTCTGCTTCGCGGCGCGACCTTCGTTGATCTGCACCTGCAGCTTGTCGAGCTGGCGGTTCTTCGCCTCGATCTCTTTGGTCTTCGGATTGACGAAGAAGTACCAGGCGCCGGTAACCAGCACCGCGAGCGCCACCGCGCCGGCGAGCGCGCCGAAGTACCAGGGCTTCCCTTCGAGTCCGGTCTGCATCGCCATGGCCGATTACTCCTTGCGCTGCGCCGCAGCAGCGGGCACAGCAGCACCGGCGTCACCGGCTGCCGGCTCCCCTCCGGCGGCCTGGGTGGTCAGAGTCGGAGCTTTCGGCTTCTGGAAGGAGTAGCTCATGGTGATCCGGAAGTCGTAGAGCTCGCTCCGCGCGCCGCGGATGACCCGCTGCGTGGCATCGTTGAGGATCGGCTCGGCGAACTCCTCCACCTTGTCGAGATTGTCGATGAAATTCGCCACCGCGGACATGTTGAACGCCGAACCGCGCAGGTTGATGGTCGTCGCGGTGACCTCCATGCTGGTGAGCCAGAGCAGCTCGGGCAGGGCTCGCGAGATCTGGTCCATGATCTGGACCGGGCCGCGCTGATTGGCCTTCAGGCCGTTGATCACGTCGATCTTGCGCTCGAGCTCGGCCTTCTTCGCCTTGTACTCGTCGACTTCCTTGATGACCTGCTGCAGCTCCTCGACCTCGCGCTGGGCGGCGGCGACCTCTTTCTCCTTCTGCTTCAGCTTGCCGTTGACCCACAGGTACCAGCCTCCGCCGGCCAGCAGACCGAGCACCAGGCCGGCCACCAGCAGCAGGTTGCCCAACTCGCGCGTGGCGCCGCCGAGCAGCGGCGCCTTCGACTTGCGTGCGATGACCGGACGCTTGCCTTCGGCCAGAAGGTTGATCTTGACCATCTCGGCTAGCCCCCCACCCTACGGATCGCGAGCCCGACCGCGACCGCGAGCATCGGTGAGATCGAGCGCAGCCAGTCGCGGTCGAAGTCCGATTCGCGGTAATGAACCCTCCGCAGGGGGTCGAGCAGCTCGATCGGCACTCCGAAGCGCTCGCGCAGCACCTGCTGCAGGTTCGGGGTCAGCGCGCATCCTCCCGACAGGACGATCTCGTCGACCGGCCCCTCGGACGAGGTGGCGGCGAAGAAATCGAAGGTCTTCTGAATCTCGGACGCCATCTCGCCGGACACCTGGTCGAGCACGCTCCGCGCGTCGGCCGGGCTGTACCGGTCGACCGCCTGGCCCCGCTTGAGGCGCTCGGCCTGATCGAAGGAGAGATTGAAATCGCGCTGCAGCGCCTCGGTGAACTGGTTCCCACCGAAGGAGATGTCCCGCCAGAAGGCCGTCTGGCCGCGCGCCAGCACGTTGATGTTGGTCACGCTCGCGCCCATGTTCACCAGAGCGACGACCTTGAGCGGATCGAGGTCGTAGTTGACCTCGTAGGCGTTCTGCAGCGCGAAGGCGTCGACGTCGACGAGCACCGGAACCTTGCCCGCCTGGCTGATCACCGAGACGTAGTCGTTCACCTTGTCCCGCTTGACCGCGACCAGCAGGACCTCCATGTTCTCCCGGCCGGCTTCGCCCTCGGAGAGCACGACATAGTCGAGACGCACGTCATTGATGTCGAACGGGATGTACTGCTCGGCTTCCCACTGGATCTGCTCGGCCAGGTCCTCGGCGGGCATCGCCGGCATCTGGATCTTCTTGATGATGACCGAGTGCCCGGAGAGCGAGGTGGCGAAACTGGGGAGCTTGACGCCCGTGGCGTCGTTCAACTTGTGGATGGCGTCGACGACGAGGGAGGAGTCCATGATCGAGCCGTCGACGATCGCCTCGGGGGAGAGCGGCTCGATGCCCAGCCGCTGCAAGGAGAACTCCCCCTTGCGTTCCTTGAGCTCGACGAGTTTCATCGCCGAGCTGCCGATATCGAGCCCTACGAGACCCTTCGAGCGAGAGAACAGCACGGCGTTGTCGACCCCCTTCCCAGCCAGCGCGCCGACCTCGGTGGCTCCAAATGCGTTGTTTCAAGGTAACAATAACCCTAAGACCTGTCAAGGGGTTGGCGGAGCAGGTGCCCAAAGACATGTGCACCACTTCACAGGCCTCGAGGCGCCTCTCGACCGCTCCGCAGGCGCTCGCGGATCGCTGATCCGCCGCACGGCTTGCCGACTTTCACGTGGCGTACTACAATTCGTCGGTTCGGAACGTTCGAAGGGGAGTAAGTTCATGGCCAAGAAATGCGAAGTCTGCGGGAAGGGCACCGTGACCGGCCGCAAGGTCAGCCACGCCCACAACGTCTCGTCGCGCACCTGGGAACCCAACCTGCGCAAGACCAAGGCACTGATCGACGGAACCGTGCGCCGGGTGCGCGTCTGCACGCGCTGCCTGCGTTCGGGCAAGATCGTGCGGCCGCCGGCGCGCAGCCGCATCCTCGCCGAGCTTGCCGCTGCGCCCCAGGCCTGATCCCCCTCCCGCCTCCCGACTCCACGCGACTCAGAAGGCACCGCCGGCACGCGACGTGCCGGCCATGCGCCGGCTGACCTCGAGCACGCCGGGCAGCCCGCGCAGCGCCTGCCGGATCCGTTCGAGGTGCGCGCGGTTCGCGACCTCGACCACGATCTCGATGTTGCCCCGTCCCGGGCGATCCGTGTCGGCCTCGATCTGCCGGATGTTGGTCTCCAGCCGTGCGATCGCTTCGGTCAGCCTGGCGAGCATTCCCGGGCGGTCTTCGGTCTCGATCAGCAGCGAGATCGGGTAGCTCCCCTGGGCCTGGGTGGCCCACTCGACTTCGATCTCGCGCTCGGGGTTGTAGAGCAGATTGCGCACGTTCGGGCAGTCGACCGAGTGCACCGAGACGCCTCGGCCGCGGGTGATGTAGCCGATGATCTCCTCGCCGGGCACGGGATTGCAGCACTTCGCCGGCACGGCGAGCAGATCTCCGTGGCCGCGCACGGTGATCGGTCCCGAGCTGCCGGGCAGCAGCCGCTCGATCGCCTGCCGGATCCGTCCCGGGGGGCTCGGCGGCTGGGCGAGCTGCTCGGCGGGCAGGAGATGCGCCATGACCTGCGCCACCATGGTCTTGCCGTACCCCAGCCGGCTGTAGAGGTCCTCCACCTTGGTCAGCCCCTCGCTCTCGAGGTACTTCGCGAGCTCGGGGCTCTCCAGCACCTTCTTGAAGTTCAGCCGGTAGCGCCGCAGCTCGCGCTCGAACATCCGGCGTCCGAAGTCGGTCGCCTGGGCCGACTGCTGGGTGTTGAGCCAGTGCCGGATCTTGTGCTTGGCCCGCGAGGTGACGACCAGGTTGAGCCAGTCGCGGCTCGGCGAGCGGCCGGTGTGGGTGAGGATCTCGACGATGTCGCCCGTCTTGAGCGTGGTCTTGAGCGGCACCAGCCGGCCGTTGATCCGCGCCCCGGTACAGCGGTGCCCCAGGTCGGTGTGGATGCGATAGGCGAAATCGAGCGGCGTGGCGTCGCGCGGGAAAGAGAGCACGTCGCCCTTCGGTGAGAAGACGTAGACCTCGTCGGGGTAGAGATCGAGCTTGAGGCTCGACAGGAAGCTGCGCGGATCGCTCACGTCCGACTGCAGCTCGAGGAGCTGGCGCAGCCAGACGACGTTCTTGTCCACCTCGCCGGGCGCGAGCCTCCCCTCCTTGTAGCGCCAGTGGGCCGCGATGCCCTCCTCCGCTACGAGGTCCATCTCCCGGGTGCGGATCTGCACCTCGAACGGCTGCCCGGCGTTGCCCAGCACGGTGGTGTGCAACGACTGGTAGAGGTTCGGTTTCGGCATCGCGATGTAGTCCTTGAACCGGCCCGGGATGGGGCGCCAGTTCTGATGGACGACGCCGAGGGCGGCGTAGGTGTCGCGCAGGTTCGTGGTGATGATCCGGAAGGCCAGGTAGTCGTAGAGCTCCGAGATGTCGATGCCCTGGCGTCGCAGCTTCTGGTAGATCGAGTGATAGCGCTTCACGCGGAAGCTGATCTCGGCCTCGATCTCGGCCTCCTCGAGGCTCTTGACGAGCTTCTCGCGGAGCTTCTCCACCGTGCCTCGTCCGACCTTCAGCTTCTCGTCGAGCTTGCTCTTGAGCGCGGTGAACTGCAGCGGATAGAGGTAGTAGAACGCCAGATCCTCGAGATCCCCCTTCACCTTGGCCATGCCCAGCCGGTTGGCGATCGGAGCGTAGATCTCGAGCGTCTCCTGCGAGATGCGGCGCCGCGCCTCGGCGCTCATGGCGTCGAGGGTCATCATGTTGTGCAGCCGGTCGGCGATCTTGACCAGGATGACCCGCACGTCCTTGGCGGTGGCCAGGATCATCTTGCGGAAGGTCTCGGCCTGGGCCTCGTCCTTGCGCACGTAGAGGTGGCGCCCGATCTTGGTGACTCCGTCGACCAGCTCGGCGAGCTCGGCGCCGAACTCGCTCTCCAGCGTCTCGCGCGTGGTCAGCGTGTCTTCCAGGACGTCGTGCAGGAGCCCGACGGCGACGCAGGTCTGATCGAAGCGCAAATCGGCCAGGATCCCGGCGACGCTCGCCGGGTGGGTCATGTACGGCTCGCCCGAACGGCGCACCTGGTCCTTGTGCATCTCGGCCGAGAACTGAAAGACCCGCGCGAGGAAATCACGGTCGGCCGGGCGGCCGTTCTCCTGCAGACGCGCCGCGAGCTCCTCCGACGTCGGAGGCCGCGGAGGCGCGACGGGCGGCTGCGGCGACTTCTTCCTGGACTCGGGCATGAGCTGGGCGGCGGACCCGGAGGACCGCCGCCGGCTCATTATAGGAGGGCCGCGCGAGCTAGCTGCGGGCCTGCTGCTTGCGCGCTCCGAACCACTGCTCCCAGAGCAGGGTGAACGGGCTGGCGATGTAGATCGACGAGTAGGTCCCCACGACGATGCCGACCATGATGATGAACGCGAAGCCCTTGATCGCCTCGCCGCCGAACAGGAAGAGCATCAGCGAGGCGAGGATCGTCGTGCCGCCGGTCAGCAGGGTTCGCGACAGCATCTGGTTGAGACTCAGGTTGAGCACCGCGAGCATGTTCTTGCTGCGGTGCGCGCGCATGTTCTCGCGCACCCGGTCGAAGGTGACCACGGTGTCGTTGACCGAGTAGCCGACCAGAGTGAGGAAGGCCGCGATGGTCGTGAGATTGAACTCGTAGCCCATCATGGCGTAGAGCCCGAGGGTGATCAGCACGTCGTGCAGGCTCGCCATCAACGCGCCGACCCCGAACCGCAGCTCGAAGCGCAGCCAGATGTAGAGCAGCATGCCGCCCAGCGCGAAGACCACCGCGAGGATCCCGCGCTGGCGGAGCTCGGCACCCACCTGCGGTCCCACGTTCTCGACGGCGAGCACGGAGAAGTCGCCCAGCCGCGTCGAGCCGCGCAGCAGCTCGAGCGCCTTCGCCGAGACGCCGGGAGCGTTCGAGAGCTGGCTCCAATCGGAGATCAGTCCGTGCTCCTTGCGCACCGCCATGATCGCCGTGCCGACCGTCTCGTAGTGCGCCTGCAGGGCCTGCGCATCGCCCGTCACGCCATCCGGGTTGCGCGCCGCGAGCAGGTCCCCGACGGCGAGCGCGCCGATCTGGTTGAGGTCGGGAACGCTGCCGGCGGTGGCCGCGTAGCGCCCGTTGAGCGCCGCGAGCAGCCGGCTGGCCGTGCCCTCCTCGGTGCCCGGCTGGACCGGGGTCCGCACCAGGATCTCGTTGGCGCTCGCCGCACCGAAGCGCTGCAGCTGGATCTCGCCGAGACCGCTGCCGCCGAAGAGCTGGCGGAGCTCCTGGACGTCCGGCTGGGCCTTGAACTTGAGCGTCACCTGGGTGCCGCCGGTGAAGTCGATTCCCAGATTCAGGCGGTCGAGAAAGAAGATCGCCACCAGTCCGAGCGCCATCACGATCGCCGAGAGGACGAGCCAGAACCTGCGGTACTTCATGAAGTCGAACTTGGTCTCGCGGATGATTTCCATGGGTGCGGTCCGGGATAGGGAGTGAGGTCGGGGCTCAGATCGAGATGCGCTGCGACGCCGGCCGGTTGATGTAGAACAAGTCGAACATCCAGCGGCTGACGAAGATGGCGCAGAACAGAGTGCCGAGGATGCCGATCGACAGCGTCACCGCGAACCCGCGCACCGGGCCGGTGCCGAACTGGAAGAGGAAGAGCGCGGCGATGAGGGTGGTGATGTTCGAGTCCATGATCGCCGCCAGCGCGTTCTTGAAGCCGGCGTCGATCGCGGCGCGCACCGTCTTGCCGAGCTTCAACTCCTCCTTGATGCGCTCGAAGATCAGCACGTTGGCGTCGACCGCCATGGCGATGGAGAGCACCGTGCCGGCGATGCCGGGCAGGGTGAGCGTGGCGCCGAAGTAGGCGAGCGCGCCGAACAGCAGCACGATGTTGAGCCCGAGGGCGATCAGCGCGTTGACGCCGCTCAGCCGGTAGATGACGAGCAGCGTCAGGACGACGCAGATCATGCTGAGCATGCCCGCCTTGATGCTGGCCTCGATCGAGTCCTGGCCGAGCGACGGGCCGACGGTGCGATCCTCGAGATAGGTGATGCCCGCCGGCAGGGCGCCCGAGCGCAGGGTGGTCACCAGGTCCTGGACCTCCTGCTGCGTGTAGCTCCCCTCGATGATCCCCGAATCGGTGATCCGCGAGTTGATGCGCGGCGCCGACACCACCTTGCCGTCGAGCAGGATGGCGAGCCCACGGCCCACGTTCGCCCCGGTCGCCTCGCCGAACATCCGGCCGCCCTCGGCCGTGAGGTGGAACGCCACCACCGGCTGGTTGAACTGCCCCGTCGACGGATTGGCGTTCTTCAGGTCGCGGCCGGTCACCACCTGGCGCTTCTCGAGCGCGTAGAAGCGCTGGCCCAGGAGGCGCCCCTTCTCGTCGCGCACGTCCTCGGGGAAGACCTCGACGTCGGACGGCAGCGTGCCACCGAAGTGGGCCAGGATCTCGTCCCGGCTCTCCACCCCGAAGCCGACCGGCGGATAGACGCAGAGCCGGAACTCGAGGAAGGCAGTGCTCTTGATCAGCCGCTTGACCCGCTCCGGATCGTCGACGCCCGGGAGCTGGATGACGATGCGATCGCTCGACACGCCCTGGCGCGCGATCACCGGCTCGGAGACGCCGAACTGATCGACCCGGTTGCGGATCGTCTGCAGCGCCTGATTGACCGCCATGTCGCGGATCGAGGCCTCGTTGCCGGCGGTCATCGTGAAGAGGTAACGGTCCCCACGGCGCTCCCAGTCCCAGCGCAGGGTGTTGAGGTAGTCGTTGCCGACCTTGTTGACGGTCGCGTCCTTCTCGGCCGGGACGCCGGTGAGCTCGAAGGTGGTGTCGGTGAGCCGGGTAGTGGCCGCGGCCGGGACGCCCTGGTCGGCGAGCTCGCGGCGCAGGTTCTCCATGTCCTTGTCGGTCTCGGCGCGCACCGCGTCCTGGGTCTCCACCCGCAGGACCAGGTGGATCCCGCCCTGCAGGTCGAGGCCGAGGTTGATCTTCTCCTTCGGCGGGTTGGCCACCCAGAAGGCGAGCGCGGTGAGCCCGAGGATGAGGATCCCCTTCCAGAGCAGGCGGTTCTTCATGACTTGGTCCCCTCGGACTCCGCAGCCCCCTCGAGCCCGGCGATGGCCGACTTCACGACCCGCACCTTGACCGTGTCGGAGAGCTTCAGATGGACGACCCGGTCCTCGACCGCGGCGACCTCGCCCAGCAGGCCGCCGTTGGTCACCACCCGGTCACCCCGCTTGAGCCCTTCGATGAGCTTCTGCAAGGCCTTCTGGCGCTTGCGCATCGGCGCGAGCAGCAGGAAGTAGAAGATGCCGAAGATGATGAAGATCGGGATGAGCTGCACGAGCGCCGAAGGCGCAGCCGGGTCCGCGAATGCCAACGTCGTCAGAAAGTTCATGTCTCGACTCCCAGGATCGGACCTGTTCCGATCCCAAAGCGCGCGGCGGGCGGACGCGACCCACCCTCCCGGGTCCTACGTCCTCGACGCCGCTGATCTCTCGGATCGGTGGTTGTCCGCAGAGCGACTGGCCCACGTGGCAGCCAGGTCTGCTAGCCGACAAGCTGCGATAGCTTTCCTGACTTCCGCCATGAAGTCAAGGAAAACACGGAGATTGTGCAGCGTCGCGTAGACCGCGGCGGTGATCTCCCCGGCCCGGAACAGGTGGTGCAGGAAGGCGCGCGACTGCGTCCGGCAGACCGGGCAGCCACACTCGGGATCGAGCGGCCCGAGGTCCTCCCGGTAGCGCGCGTTGCGGATCCTGAGCAAACCGCCCCGCACGTAGAGCACCCCGTGGCGGCCGTTGCGCGCCGGCAGGACGCAGTCGAACAGATCCACCCCCTGCGCGACCGCGTGCAGCATGTCGTCCAGCGTCCCCACCCCCATCAGGTACCGGGGGCGCTCTTCGGGCAGGAGCGGGGCGGTCCACTCGACGACCGCGCGGCGCTCCGTTTCCGGCTCCCCGACGCTCACGCCGCCGATCGCGAAGCCGTCGAAAGGCAGCTCGGCGAGCTTCGCGGCGGCCCGTTCGCGCAGGCCGCGATAGCTGCTTCCCTGGGCGATGCCGAAGAGCGCGGTCGTAGGGCGCCGCCGCGCCTCGAGGGAGCGTTCGGCCCAGCGCAGGGTGCGCTCGAGCGCCGCCGCCGCCCGCGGCTCCTCCACCGGCCAGGGTGGGCATTCGTCGAGCACCATCGCCAGGTCGACCGCGATCGCCTCTTGGGCCCGCACCACCCCTTCGGGCGTCATCTCGAGGGTCGCGCCGTCGAGGTGGCTGCGGAACCGGACCCCGGCCTCGTCCACCTGACGCAGCGCCGAGAGACTGAAGACCTGGAACCCGCCGCTGTCGGTGAGCAGCACGGCCGGCCAGCCGGTGAAGCGATGGAGTCCGCCCAGACGCTCGAGCGACTCGATCCCGGGGCGCAAGGAGAGATGGTAGAGGTTGCACAGCATCACCTGGGCGCCGCAGTCGGCGAGCGCCGCGGGGGTGAGCCCCTTGACCGCGCCGAGCGTGCCCACCGGCATGAAGGCCGGGGTGTCCACCGCGCCGTGCGCCGTCGTGAGCCGGCCACGCCGCGCCCGGCCGTCGCGGGCGAGGATCTCGAAGGAGAGCATCGGGCGCTTCAGGGGGTCGCGCCGCGGCCGCGGTCGAGGTCGACCAGCCGGATCTCGACGTCTTTCGGAATGTCGAGCTCGAACCGGGTCTCGGGGATCTCGCCGTTGCGCCGCAGGCGCTCGAAGCGGTACTCGGTCGTGTCGCCGTTCGCCTCGACGTAGCGCACCCGGACCGGCAGGAAGAACTTCCGGTCGATCCACAACGACATCCCGGCCAGACGTTTCTGGATCCTGGCGTAGCGCGGCGTGAGCTCGAGCCGATAGGGCTCGCCGGCCGGCGGGAAGGTGATCTTCACCGTGAAGTACTTCATCAACGACTCGAGCGACCCGCTGGCGTTGAGATAGCGGAAGACCTGCGAGGAGACGCGGCCGACCTTGAGCCGCTCCGCCTTGCCGAGATCCCGGTACCAGGTGAGCATCTCGTTGTCGTGGATCACCAGGGAGATCGGCTTGGGGGACTGGTACTCCCAACGCACCAGGTCGGGCGCCCGATAGGCGAAAGTCCCGCGCGACTCCTCCAGCGCCGCCAGGAACTCGCTCTGCCGGGTCTGGACGAAGTCAGCTTCCAGGCTCTCGAGCGCCTTCTGCTCGAGCTGAATCCGGTCGATCAGGGCCTGCGAGCGTTCCGAGAGGCTGAGACCGGCGCGATCGGGGTCGGCCGGCGGGGCGTCGGCGCTGTGGGCCGGAACCGGCGCCAAACCGCCGATCGCGACCATCAGGAGAAGGGCAGCGAAGCCACGCGACATGGCCGCATCTTATTACTGCCCGAAGGGTTATTGACAGCCTCTGGGGGGGGTGTTACCGTCCCGCGCTCGCCGGCTAGAAGTGACCTGAGGAGCACGTTTTCGCATGCCCGAACTGGGAAATAAATACGACTGCCACAGCTGCGGCACCAAGTTCTACGACTTGGGCAAACCGGAGCCTGTCTGCCCGAAGTGCGGCGCGAATCAGAAGGACGCGAAGCGCGCCGACCTCGCGGCGGAAACCGCCCACAGCAAGAAGCGCCGCCGTGAGGAGCCTCCCCGCGCGGTCGAGGAGGTCGAGGACGAGCTGATCGTGCCGGCCGCGGACGACGATTTCGGCGACGACGAGCTCGAGGCCCCGGAGGGGGTCACCGAGACCGAGGAAGACTTCGACGACGACGACGACGAGTGACCGCCCGGCGCGGCCCTTCGCGCTCGCGCTGGGCAGCAATCTCGGCGATTCTCGCCACCTCCTGACCCAAGCCGTGGCGGAGCTCGCGGCGGAGCTCGGCCCCCTCGAGGTCGCCGCGCTCTACCTCACCGAGCCGGTCTCCGACGAACCGCAGCCCGACTACTGGAACACCGCCGCCGTCGGCACCACCGCCCTGCCGGCGGAGGAGCTCCTGGCGATCACCCAGCGCATCGAGCGCGGGCTCGGCCGGCGCCGGGACCGTCACGGAGCGCCGCGCACCCTCGACATCGATCTGCTGCTCCTCGGCGCGGAGCAGCGGGATCAGCTGACACCGCTGCTCCCCCACCCGCGCTTGCGCGACCGCCGGTTCGTGCTGGCGCCGCTCGCCGAGCTCGCCCCCGGGTGGCGCCTGCCGCCGGACGGGGCCACGCCGGCCGAGCTGCTCGCGCGGCTTCCCGAGCGCCCCTGGGTCCGGCAGGTCGCACCGCGCGGCTGGCCGCACGAGGTCCCGTGATCTCCGCCCTGTCGATCGCCTGCACGAGCTGGATCCTGGGCCTCCACGCTCTCGCGCCCTGGCGGCTGGCCCACGCCGGCGAGGCTCCCCGCCGCCTGTGGGGACAGGCGGCGCTCCCGGCGCTCCTCGCCGCGGGCATCGGGGCTCTCTTCGGCCTCAACGCGCGCGTCGACAGCGCGCTCGCCTGGGGGCTCACCTGGCCGCCGGCCTCCCTGCCCGCGCTGTCGCTGGCGGTCGCCGCCGGGGCCGTGGCGCTGCTCGATCTCCTGTTGTTCTTCGCCTGGCGAGGGCTCGACCCGCTCGCCTGGCGCCTCGCCGCGCTGCTCGGAGGCCTGCTGCTCGCCGCGGGCTCGTTCGCCGGCCAGCTGCTGCAAGTCGGTCGGGGTCCGACGCCGGGGCTCGCCGCGCTCCTGCTCGGGACCTTTGCCCGACTCGCGCTCGCCGGTGCGGCGGCCGAGGCTACCCTCGCTCAACCGCGCTGGTTCGCACCGCTCGCCGGCCTCGCCCTCCCGCTGTCGGCCGGCGTCTACTCGACCGCGCTACGCGACGCGCTCGGCCCCGAGCTGATCACCCTCGCCGCCGCGACCGCGCTCCTGCTCGTGGCGCGCTTCGTGCCCGCGCCGCTGCGCCGGCCCGCGGTCGCCGCCGCGCTGCTGCTCGCCGCGCTCTTCCTGGCGCGCGCCGGCGAGCGCTCGAACGCGCTCGAGCCACCGCTCCGCCTGCCCGACGCGTTCCTGCCCGAGCCGTGATGCAGCTCGCGGTTCGGCTATCATGAAGCGAACCACCGTGCTCACCCTGCGCGATCCGATCCACGGCTTCATCGAAGCCGACGCGCTCGAGGCCGCGCTGATCAACAGCCGCCCCTTGCAGCGCCTGCGCTTCATCCATCAGCTGGGGCTCACCTTCCTGGTCTATCCCGGCGCGGAGCACACGCGGTTCAGCCACGTGCTCGGCGCGATGGCGCTCGCCGGCCGGGTCTTCGATGCGCTGATGGGCAAGGCCGGAGATCTCCTGCCGGCGAGCGAACGGCCGCTCGCCCGCCGCCTCGTCCGGCTGGCGGCGCTGGTCCACGACCTCGGCCACGCGCCGTTCAGCCACTCGGCCGAGGAGCTGTTCGAGCGCGGGATCGACCACGAGGAGATGACTCGCCGTCTGCTCGCCTCCGACGAGGTCGCGACGATCTTCGCGCGGCTGGGCGAGGGCCTCGATCCGGCGGCGGTCGCGGCGCTGCTCGCCGGCGACGTCCCCCCCGAGCGGCGTTTCCTGGCGCAGGTGATCTCGGGCGAGCTCGACGTCGACAAGATGGACTACCTGCTGCGCGACAGCCTGTTCTGCGGCGTCCGCTACGGCGTCTACGACCTCGACCGCCTGCTCGACACGCTGGCGGTGGTCGCCGATCCGGAGACCGGCGCCCTCGGTGTCGGCGTCGAGGAGGGCGGCGTGCACGCCATCGAGGCCCTGGTGCTGGCGCGCTACTACATGTTCACCCAGGTCTACTTCAACGTCACCGGCAAGGCGCTCGAGAATCACCTCAGCGAGTGGATGCGCGCCGCCGATCGGCGCTGGTCGTCGCAGCCCGCGACCTTCCTCGCCGAGGACGACCTGTCGACGCTCACCGCGATGCGCGCCAGCGCGAATCAGCACGCTCGCGCGGTGGTCGAGCGGCGTCACTTCCCGCTCGCCTTCGAGACCCGCGAGCACCTGAGCGAGGACGAGCGCACGGCGTTCGAGGCTTTCCTGCCCGCCCTGCGTGAGCGCTTCGGCGAGGGGGCGACGATGGTCGCGCGCTCCGCCAAGGACCCGCACCGCCTGGGGCCGAGTCGGGTCTGGGTGGCGCTGCGCGGCGGACGGCTCGAGCCGATGGAGCAGGCGAGCCACTTCATCCGCCACCTCACCCGGATCGACCGCTACCGCGTCTACTCGCGCCCCGAGATCCGGTCCGCTGTCGAGTCGGAGCTCGAGGCGCGCTTTCCCGGTCGTTAGCGGGCCCGCGGCGGCCAGGGGAAGAAGGAGCTGGTGCGCGCGACGTACTCGGCGTAGCCCGGCTTGCTCGCGCGCAGGCCCTGCTCGAGCAGGGCGACGCCCGAGACCCGGAGCAGGAGGAAGGTCATCAGCAGGGGGCTGGCGAGCGTCCAGGCCCCACCCGGCACCGCGCAGGCGATGACATAGAAGCCCCACCAGAGCGTCGCGTCCCCGAAGTAGTTGGGATGCCGCGTGTAGCGCCAGAGTCCCCGGTCGCAGACCGCACCCCGCTGCGCGGGCTCGGCCGTGAAGCGCGCCAGTTGCCGGTCGCCGATCGCCTCGAAGAGGAATCCGATCGTCCACAGGCCCGCGCCGAGGAGATCGAGCCCTCCCAGCGGCGGACCCGCGCGCCCGGTCGCGACGAGCAGCGGCAGTCCGATGAACACGACCAGCGCCCCCTGCAGCAGAAAGACGGTCCACAGGCTGATCCAGCCGAAGCGCTCCCCATGTCGCTCGCGCATCGCCCGGTAGCGATAGTCCTCGCCGCGACCCCGGCTCCGGCGCACGAGGTGCGCCGCCAGCCGGAGGGCCCAGGTGGCGACCAGGACGACCACCAGCGCACGCCGTCCCGCGGTGCCGCTGCCGGCGACGGCGCCGACCCCGGCAACCAGCAGGAAGGCCGGCCCCCAGAGGGGGTCGACCAGGCTCGCGTCGCGCCGCCGCAGGCTCACCCGCCAGGCGAGGATCATGCCGCTCCCGACCAGCGCTGCCGCCCATCCGACCAGGGAGAGGAAGGTCATCCGGAGCGCGCTCAGACCGGTCGCGCGAGCAGCGCGTCGAGCGCCGGCGCGAGCTCGGAGTAACGGAACCGGAAGCCGCTCGCCAGCAGTCGCCGGGGCAGCGCCCGCTGACTGCCGAGCACCGCCTCGGCCAGCTCGCCGAGGGCGCCGCGCAGCGCCCACGCCGGAGCGCGCAGGAGAGCGGGCCGGCCGAGCCGCCGCGCGGCCTCGCGGGTCAGCTCGGCATTGGTCGCCGGCTGCGGGGCGGTGAGATTGAAGGGGCCCGCGAGCTCCTGCCGCTCGAGCAGCCAGAGGATCGCGGCGATCTCGTCCTCGAGGTGGATCCAGGGCATCCACTGCCGGCCCGAGCCGAGCGCCCCGCCGAGCCCGAACCGCAGCGGCAGCAGGAGGCGCGGCAGCGCGCCGCCCGCGCGCGCCAGGACGATCCCGGTGCGCAACAGGACCCGGCGCACCCCGAGCGCCTCGAACGGCGCGCTCGCCCGCTCCCAGGCGACGGTGGTCTCGGCGAGGAACCCGCTGCCCGGAGCGCTCGCTTCATCGAGGACCTCGTCGGCACGATCGCCGTAGAAGCCGACCGCCGAGGCTTGCAACAGGACTCCGGGGCGAGCGCGCGCCGCCCGCACCGCCTCGAGCAGAGCCGCACAGGCCTGCTGGCGGCTAGTGACGATGCGACGCTTGCGCGCCGCCGTCCAGCGCCCGCCGGCGATCGGCTCGCCGGCCAGATTGATCAGCGCGGCCGCGCCGTCCACCGCCTCGCCCCAGCCGGCCGCGTCGTGGCCGTTCCAGCGCAAGGCGCGCGCCCCGGGGGGGAGAATCCCCTCGGCGACGGCGCCGCGGGTCAGCACCACGACCTCGCGGCCGGCCTCGATCAGCCGGCGCACCAGCGCCGCGCCGATCAGGCCGGTTCCCCCGCTGACCACCACGCGTTGCCCGGCGCTCATCGCTCCTCCCCGGAGATCGCCAACTCCTCCTCGAGCTGCTGCAGCCGCGCGAGCTCGGCATAGAGCCCGCCGCGTGCCAGCAGCTCGGGGTGCGTCCCCCGCTCCACGATACGTCCGTCGTCGAGCACCAGGATGAGATCGGCGAGCGCCACGGTCGAGATGCGGTGCGAGACCAGGAAGACCGTGCGCCCGGCGATGCCCTCGCGCAACGCCGCGAGGATGCGCGCTTCGGTCTGGGTGTCGACCGCCGAGAGACAGTCGTCGAGCAGCAGCCAGCGGCTCGGCTTGAGCAGCGCCCGGGCGAGCGCCACCCGTTGCCGCTGGCCACCCGACAGTGTCACCCCTCGCTCGCCCACCACCGTTTCGAGGCCGGCGGGGAATCCAGCGAGATCGGGCGCGAGCCCGGCGAGCTCCGCCACCCGCTCGATCTCCGCCCGGCGCGCCGCCGGCGCCCCGTACGCGATGTTCTCGGCCAGGGTGGTCGAGAAGAGGAAGGTCTCCTGGGGCACCATGGCGATCGCGGCGCGCAGCTCGGCGAGCGGCCAGCGCCGGACGTCCACCCCGTCCAGCAACAGCGCGCCAGATGGCGGGTCGAAGAGCCGCGGCAGGAGCGCGAGCAGGGTGCTCTTGCCGGCGCCGGTCCTGCCGACCAGCCCGACCAGACTGCCGCCGGCGATCTCGGCATCGAGCCCGGAGAGCGCCCAGGGGCGGTCCTCGGCGTAGCGGAACGAGAGGTCGCGGAACGCGACCGCGCCGGTCCGTCGTTGCGGTCGCTCGAGCGGAGGCTCGTCCTGGATGCGCGGCGCGGTGTCGAGGATGGCGCGCAGCCGCTGGTAGGAAGCGGCGCCGCGTTGCGCGAGGTTGATCACCCAACCCACCGCGATCATGGGCCAGACCAGCTTCGCGAGGTAGAAGTTGAAGGTCACGAACTCGCCGACGCTGAGCGCTCCGGCGGCCACCCGCCGGCCCCCGAACCAGAGCACGCCGACGAAACCGAGCCCGATCAGCGCCTGCAGGACGGGGTGGAAGGCCGAGCTCCAGCGGCCGAGCCGGAGATTGGCCTCGACCAGCTCGCGATTGTCGGCCTCGAACGCGGTGATCTCGGTCGCTTCCCGCCCGTAGGCGCGGACGACGCGCGCTCCGGCGAGGTTCTCCTGGGTCCGGGCGGTCAGTCGGGCGAAGCGTTGCTGCACCTGCTCGTAATGCTGGTGAATGCGCTGGCCGAAGAGCTGGGTCGCGAAGGCGACGAGCGGCAGGCTGCCCAGGGCGATCCAGGTCAGCCGGCCGTCGAGCGAGGCCATCGCGGCGAGCGCGCCGATGGCGGTGAAGAAGGTGTGGCCGCCGTACATGATCGCCGGACCGCAGAGCATGCGCACGGCGCCGAGATCGCTGGTCGAGCGCGCCATCAGGTCGCCCACCGCCTGCCGCTGGAAGAACCCGGGTTCGAGGCGGCAGAGGTGGGCGAAGTACTCGTTGCGCAGGTCGTACTCGATCTCACGGCTGACCGCGACCAGGATCCGCCGCTGCGCGAAGCCGAAGAGACCTTGCAGCGCGGTGACTCCGAGGACCAAGGCGCCGTAGCGCAGGAGGGTCGCCGCGGTGGCCTCCTCGGCCAGCGCGTCGATCGCCCGGCCGACCAGCAGCGGCGTGACGAGACCGAGACCCGAGGCGAAGAGGATCGCCGTGACGCCGAGCGCGACCTGCCCGCGATAGGGTCGGAAGTAGGGCAGCAGGTCGAGCAGGCGCCTCACGCCTCGGGCTCCGCGGTGGTGGCGCCGCAGAGCAGCGCGCGGAGCCCTGCAGGATGCGGCCCGTCCGCCCGCTCGAGCCGGACGGTGAGACGGAGGATCGGCCGCCCTTCCTCGATGTACTTCGCCTCGTAGTTGGTGCGCGGACCCTCGGGCCAGCCCGCGTCGAGCGCCTCGACGCGGGCCCCCGGGTAGCTCTCGAGCAGCTGGCGGACCTCGTCGCCGTAGGACAGGAAGTCGGTGGCGAAATCGAGGCTCCCGCCCGGAGCGAGCAGGCCGAGGACCAGGTCGACGGAGGTGGGCGAGAAGAGCCGACGCCGCTGATGGCGCGACTTCGGCCAGGGATCCGGAAAGTAGACGTGGACCCGCTCGGCGAAAGCGCGGGGCAGAACGGCGCCCAACAGGTATTGCGCCTCGCCTTCGAGCAAGGCGACGTTGGCGAGCGCGCGGCGGCGCAGCCGCCGGGCCACCAGCCGGAAATACTCGCTGGCGAGCTCGACGCCGAGAAACCGGCGCTCGCTCCGCTCGGCGGCGCGGCGCAGGAGGAAGCGTCCCTTGCCGAAGCCGATCTCGACCTCCCAGGGGCCCCACCCAGGCAGCAGCCGCTCGAGGTCGACCGGCGCGCCGCCCGCGATCAGCGGCTCCGTCCCGGCCGCGGTGGCGAATCGCGACGGCCGGCTCACGCCGCTCCGGCGCCGGGCTCCGCCGGCCAGAAGTCGTAGAAGGTGTACCACTGCGTCGGCCAGCGGCGGATGGCGCGCTCGAGGACCTCGCGCCAACGCTCGGCCGCCGAGCGCACGTCCTGCTCCCGGTCGGCGGTCCGGGTGACCTCGATCGGTTCGCCGATCTCGACCTCGAACCGGAGGTCGCGGGCGTAGGCGATGAAGGTCGGGATGAGCGCGGCGCCGCTCATGCGCGCGAGGTGGAAAGGCCCGGCGGGGAGCCGCACCCTGCCCCCGAAGAGCTCCACCTCGATGCCGTCGTCGCGGAAGTCACGATCCCCCTGCAGCGCCACGACCCGCCCTTCGGCGAAGGCGCGCAGGATCGGCAGTCCCGAGAAGCTCTCGTCCAGCCGGAGCGGGATCTCGTGCACGCTGCCCAGGCCGCGCAACCGGCTGCGGAACTGCTCGGCCTGCGCGAAGGCATCCGGGACGTAGATCACCGAGATCGGCAGGTTCGCCTGGCCGGCGAGCACGCTGCCGAGCTCCCAGTTGCCGAGGTGGGCGGTCATCAGGATCTGGCGTTTGCCGGCCAGCCGCGCGCGCTCCAGCGGCGCGAGGTCGGCCAGCCGCGGATCGACGATCAGGGCGCGCAGGCGCTCGGCCGGGAGCTGCGCGAAGCGGAAGAGGTCGACCCAGTAGTAGGCGAAGTGGCGCAGCATCTCGCGCACCGCCCGGCGCACCCGGGGCGCGTCCGCCGGTGCCTCGAGGACGCGCGCGAGGTTGCGCGCGATCGCCCGCTTGGGAGCGGAGTGGAAGAAGAAGACGAGCGCGATGATCCAGCGCGCGTTGGCGAACAGCAGCCGACGCGGCGCCCGCGGTGCCAGCCAGGCGAGCACCGGGAATCCGCGGCGGATCGCCCACCGGTTGAGGTGGTCGGCGAACGCGCGCGGGCGGGCGATCTTCCACTGCATGGCGGGCCGGCGCCGGCGGCTCAGAGCAGGTCGCTGCGCCCCGCCGCGGCGAGGCGCTCGACGATCTTGCGGACCTCCTGCGCGGCGCTGCGCGGCGCGACGAGCACCGCGCCGCCCGAGCAGACGACGACCAGGTCCGAGACGCCGACCAACGCGACCGCGCCCTGCTCGGCGAATACCAGGTTGCCCGCTCCTTCGACGACCCAGCTCGCGCCGCGGGTCGCGTTGCCGGTGCCGTCGTGGGCGAGGATGTCGTGCAGCGCGTCCCAGGAGCCGAGGTCGTTCCAGCCGCAATCGAGCGGCAGAGTGACCAGCTCGTCGAGCTTCTCCATGACCGCGAAATCGATCGAGATCGAGGGCAGCTGGGCGTAGAGCTCCGCGAGCCGCTCCGGCTGCCGCGCGATCGCCATCAGCCCGCGCGCGATCTCGGGCGCGTGCTGCTCGAGGCGCGCGAGCAGCGTCGCACCGCGAAAGACGAAGATCCCGGCGTTCCAGAGGTGCTTTCCGCCGGCGAGGAAGCGCTCCGCGGCGGCGCGGTCGGGCTTCTCGGTGAAGCGGCGGACGCGGCGGGCACCCTCCCCGGGGCGCGCCGGACCGTCGACCTCCAGATAGCCGAATCCGGTCTCCGGCCGGCTCGGGACGACCCCCAGGGCGACGATCCGGTCGCCGCCCTCGGCGAGCTCCGCCGCCGCGGCGAGCACCTTCCGGAAGCCCTCCGCGTCGCCGATCCGGTGATCGGCGGGGAGAACCGCGACCGCGCCGGAGCGCGCCGCTTCGGGCATCGCCCAGAGCGAGCCTCCGATCGCCGGAGCGGTGTTGCGGCCCGCCGGCTCGACCAGCACCTGCGCCGGCGGGATCTCCGGGAGCTGCTCGCGCACCGCCCCGGCCAGCGCCTCGGTGGTCGAGATCCAGAGGCGCTCGGCCGGCACCAGCGGCAGGAGGCGGTCGACGGTGGTCTGCAGCAGGCTCCGCTCCCCCTCGAGCACCAGGAGCTGTTTGGGACGGAGACGGCGGCTCGCGGGCCAGAATCGGGTTCCAGAGCCGCCCGCGAGGATCAGCGCGGAGAGCGACATGAGGGGGCGAGTATACCGGCGGTACCCGGTGTAGATTCCGCGCCGTGAGCCCCCGACCGGAGACGCCTTCGCGCCCCGCCCGACCGGCGAACGACGGCGCGGCCCGCGACGATCCATCGGCCGAACGGCTGATGCGCACCTGCCCGAACTGCGGCCATGAGCTCGCCGAGCGCCGATGCAAGCTCTTCTGCCCACGACCCGGCTGCGGCTTCTACCTCTCCTGCGCCGATTTCTACTGAGGCGGTCGCCCGGCGCCCGCCGCGGAGTTATCCTAGGCCCCTGTTGCGCCCTGACCGGAGGAGGCTCGCATGACCCGATCGTCGCTCGTCTTGTCGCTCGCTCTCGCCCTCGTCACGCCACCGCTCGCCGCCCAAGTGCTCGATGAAGGCCGCTTCGATCCCTCCTGGGTCGGCGGCGGCGGCGAGTTTCGCGAGGCCGACGAGCTCGACTACCTCTGGGTGAAGCCCGGCTTCTCGTTCGACGGCCAGAAGGTCGCCTTCGCGGCCTGGGAGGAGCCGGTCTGGATGGGCGAGGACAGCGGCAAGCGCGACGCCAAGGACAAGCGCCTGGCCAACGACCTGACCCGCAACCTGCCCGAGATCTTCGCCGAGGCCTTCAAGAACGCGCTCGCCGGCAAGGTGAGCGTGGTCGATTCGGGCGCCACCCTGCGCGCGGTGGGCCGCATCGTCGACTGTTCGACCGGCAGCAACGCGGCGAAGTTCTGGGTCGGCATGGGCGCCGGCTCCGGCGTGACGACCTTCGATTTCAAGTTCGTCGACGCCAAGAGCGGCGAGACCGTGGTCGCGATCCACCATCGGGTGGTCTCCGGCTCCAACCTCTCGACCACCGACTCGAAGCTCGTCGACTGGGTCGACGAGTTCGCCGAGAACATCGGCAAGCAGGGGATCGAGGGGCTCTACAAGAAGGGCGACCGGGTCAAGAAGTAGGGCGCCGAGGGCGCCGGGAAACGAAGCCGCGCCGGAGTGGGTGCGGGCGGGCGTCGAGCTAGGGCACGGCCGACGACCACGCGAGCGTCGTCCCGCCCTCGAAGCGATCCGCGAAGACGAGATCCGAGGTCACGCGCCCGACCGCGAGCGTGGCCGAGCGCGCCGGCAGGGTGAGCGAGAGGACACCGCCCGCCGGGGTCGCGCTGCCGGCGGAGCCGAGCGGCGTCGAGGCGGTGAATCGGTGCAGCGCGAAGCTCCCCGCGGTCGGCCCGACCAGCGTCACGCCGACCTCGCGCGCCTCGTCGTCCTTGTTGAACAGCAGCACGAAGAGCTCGTCCGCGTGCCCCCGCAGGGCGTAGGCGCCCACCGCATCGACGTCGCTCGTCGTGGCGCGCACACTCTCGCCCAGGACCCGGGCGGCGCCGTCGTACCTGAGGAAGAGCCGGAACGCCTCCTCGGTCTTCGAACCGCTCGCCGGCACCACCCAGCGGGTCGCCAGATCGACCCCCTCGCGGCCCAGGATCGCCAGCAGCTCGGCCTGCGCCAGCGCGCCCGAGGGTGCCTCGTCGGCGCCCCAGCTGTACTCGGTGAGGGCCAGGCGCGTCCCCGGGCAGTGCGCCGCGATCCACCCCTCGAGCCGGGGGACGAGCGCCACTTCGTCGCCGATCCAGGACTGGGAGGTGTAGGTCGGATCCCAGAGCTCGCGAATGGACCGCAGGCGCAGCGCCGCGTAGCCCTCGCCACCGAAGGCCTCGCCGCTCTGCGGGTAGTAGTGCACGTCGAGGTAGTCCACCAGTCGGACACCGGTCGTCGCCAGCTGGTCGCAGACCTGCTCCAGGTACCAGGCGACGAACGGCAGGCCACCGTGCGCCTGCCGATCGGCGCCGTCGAGGCAGGACGGGCCCGCCGCGGCATCGGCCGCCGACGTCCAGAGGTCGCACCAGCCCCAGGTGTCGGGCCCGAGCAGCGCGAGATCGGGCGCGGCCGCCTTGACCGCCGCGGCGAGCGTCGCGGTGCGGCTCCAGAGCTCGTCGTAGGTGGCAGGAGCGGGGTGGAGATCGCGATGCGTGGAGTTCCAGAGCATCGGCTCGTTGTCGAGCGCCGCGAAGCGCAGGCCGCCGGTCGCCGGCGGCCCGATCCGGGTCGCCACGAAGTCGAGCCAGCCGGTGACGAAGCTCGCGGCGACCGGCAGCGAGGTGTCGTCCGGGTCGTTGCCCACGATCTCGCCGTCGACGCTGCAGTACCCGCTCGTGTTGACCGCCGGATCACACTGACCGTTCCCGGCGTCGGGATTGCACCACGGAGGGGGATTCGCGCCGAAGTAGCTGCACTCGTCCTGGAGCTGCGGTCCGTAGAGCGCCTGCGAGAAGCTCCAGCGCCGCTCGCGATCCGGCCCCGCGACCCGGCCGAGCAGCGGCAGGGTCAGCACCGCCTCGACGTCCGCGGCGCGCGTCGCGAGGAGGAACTGATCGGCCCCCGAGCCCGCGGGCAGCTGGCCCGGATCGCCGTCGCCGGCGTAGTTCTGGAAGAACCAGTCGAAGGCGCTGTTGTCGACGTCGAGCAGCCAGTTGTAGCGCGTGGTGCGGTTGCCTCCCCAGCGATTGACCGTGTAGCCCACCGCGGCGAGCTGCTCGGCCGACGCGAAGTTGACGCCGTAGATCAGATCGCTCACCGGCCGGCGGTCGAGCGCCGGGTCGACCAGCACCGCGACCGGTCCGGGCGGCGTCAGGTCGGCGACGAAGCGGATGTCGTCGAGCAGGACCGCGCTCTGGTCGCCCCCCGTCGTGTCCTGGAAGATCAGCTCGTTGAAGCTCCCCGCGGCGAGCCCCAACGCCGCGAACGGGAGCACCGCCTCGCGCCACTCGGACGACGAGATGCCGCCGGCGGAAAGGTAGTCGTCGAGGTCGGCGCTCGCGCGCTCGCCGCCATCGAGCCAGATCGCCACGCGCAGCTGTTGGCCGCCGCTCCCCTCGCCGCGCACCCAGAAGCGCAGCGACAGATAGTCGACCACGTCGAAATGCGCCCCGTTGTGCAGATAGATGCCGGCCCAGCCGTCGGGCTGCCAGCGCAGGGCCACCGGCGCGGAATGGAACTGACCGGCGTAGGCGAAGTCGCGGCTCGCCCATCCCCAGTCCTCGAAACCGCCAGCCAGCCCGTTGTCGTAGACCCAGAGGTCCTGGGCGACGGCGAGGCCATCGCAGGCGCAGAGCAGGAGTGCTAGGAGGAGGCCGAAGCGTTTCATGGACCGGCTCGGACGACGGCTCCACGATAGGCGGGCCGCGCCGGCCGCGAAGTGACCTGCCTCACAGGGTCGCGGTCTGCGGTGCGACCGCGGTCGGGCGCGCTAGAGCTGGACGCTCGTCTGGGCGGAGAGGAGGATCGGCGAGGTGGGGCTCTGCACGCCGCCCTTGCGTTCGAGGGTGATGGCCACCGCGCTGGTGCCGCGTGGCATCGTCGCCTCGGCCAGCAGCGCGGTCTTGCCCAGCTTGGCGTCGAAGACGCCGCCGCTCAATGGCAGGCCGTCGACGATGAACCAGAGCTGATAGTCCTGGACCTCCGGCTCGGGCTTCAGGCCGCGCACCTCGAGCTGCCAGTGCTGGTGGTCGGCGGCGACGTAGAGCGCGCCACTGGCCAGCGGCTGCAGAGCGCCCTCGGCGGGCGGCCGGAGGACGAAGATCGTGGTGGACGGAGTCGTCGCGAAGGCATGCCGCTGCTCGACCGCCGCGAGCGCACCGCGCAACTCGGCGATCTCCGCCTTGAGCTTGTCGATCGCGCCGAGGTCGGACTCGAGGCGGCGGATCCTCGCTTCGCGAGCGTCGACCAGGGTCGCGAGCTGTGCCGCCCAGACCCCGAGGCCGATCGCCGCCAGGGCGAAGAGGGCCGCGAGGAGCGCGGGCCAGCGGCTGCGCCGGGCGCCGCCCGACTCGGCCTGCGGCCCGGCCGGTCGAGCGGCCACCGCGGCGGCGGGAGTGGCGTACGCCATCGGCGGGCCCGGCCGCGTCGCCGCGACGGCCTGCGGCCGGGGCGCCGGCGTGACCAGCGACGGCATCTCCTCGACCACCTCCTGGGTCTCGTCGCCCGCCAGGTGGGCCAGGATCTCGGCCCGCAGGTCCGCCCGGGGCCGCTCCGGCTCGAGCTCGTAAGCGAGCAGGCCCATCCCCTCCAGGTGCAGCCGGCGCAGCACCTCGGTCGCCTCGTCCTCGCCGCGCACCGGGGTGGTGTCCTCACGACCTCCGCCGTGAGCGAGCTCCTCGAGGACTCCGAAGGCCGCCAGATCTTCCGGGTCGTGCGCCTGGCTCACATCAGCTCCCGTATCTCTTCGCGCAGCTCCCGCCGCAGCTTCTTCATGGCGAGCAGCGCCCGCGTCTTCACCGTGCCCAGCGGGGTCGCCGTCCGCTCGGCGATCTCGGTCTGGGAGAGGCCGGAGTAGAAAGCGAGCTCGAGCACTTCACGCTGCTCGGGCGGCAGGGTCGCGAGCGCCGCCCGCACGCGTTGGCGGCGCTCTTGGATCAGTACGTGCTCGTCCGGTCGACCGGACGTCTCCACCGCCGCCGGTTGGGCCTCGGCCGCGGTCATCGCCCGCTCCCGGGAGGCGCGCTGCCGCCAGCGGTCGAGCGCCCGGCTGCGCGCGATCAGGACCAGCCAGGACGAGACCGAGCAGCGCGAGGGATCGAACCGCTCGGCTTGGTGCCAGACCTGGAGGAAGCTCTCCTGCAGCACCTCTTCGGCTTCGCTGCGGCTGCCGACGATCCGCCGCGCGACGGCGAGCAGCAACGGCGCGAAGCGATCGTAGAGCTCGGCGAGCGCCTCCTGCCGGCGGTCGGCGACGCGGCGCAGGAGCGCCACCTCGTCACTGCCGCGCAACGAGAGGGGTGATGGAGGATCGACCGGCATGGCGTTTCCGACGGAAGGCCTACGATAGCATGCGTCCGGGAGCCCCCGATGACCTCCGAAGCCAGTTTCAGCGCCGCGCCGGCGATCCGCGTCATCATGATGCCCAAGGACACCAACGCCCTGGGGACGATCTTCGGCGGCGTGATCCTCTCCTACATCGACCAGGCGGGAGCCGTCGAGGCGCACCGCACCTGCCCGGGCCGCATCGTCACCGTGGCGATGCGCGAAGTGGTCTTCCACGCCCCGGTCCTGGTCGGCGACCTGGTGAGCTTCTTCACCCGCACCACGCGGGTCGGCCGGACCTCGGTGACCGTCGACGTGCTCGTCGAAGCCGAGCGCGGCCATCCGGGGGGTCCCAAGGTGAAGGTGACCGAGGCGGAAGTCGTCTTCGTCCACGTCGGCGAGGACGGCCGGCCGATGCCGGTGCCCGCGGCGAGAAGCGCCACGGGTCAGCCGGAGTAGGGCTCGAAGCAGCGCCGGCAGCGCGCCTCGTAGGACTCGGTGTCCCCGACCTGCACCTGTTCGCTGCCGCCGGCGATCCGCTGGCTGTAGTGCGCCGGGGCGCCGCAACGCATGCAGACGGCGTGCATCTTGTCGACCATCTCGGCGAGCGCGAGCAGCTTGGGCATCGCCCCGAAGGGGCGGCGGGCGAAGTCCTGGTCGAGTCCGGCGACGATCACCCGGACCCCGGCGTCGGCGAGCTCCATGGCGAGATCGGCCAGCGTCTCGTCGAAGAACTGCGCTTCGTCGATCCCCACCACCTGGACGTCGGCCGTGATCCGCGCGCGCAGCTCTGCGGCGTCGCGCACCGAGATCGCGGCGAGCTCGCGCGCGTCGCGGGTGATCAACCGGTCGGGCTCGTGGCGGGTGTCGCGCGACGGTTTGAAGACCTGCACCCGCTGGCGGGCGATCGCGGCGCGGCGCAGACGCCGCACCAGCTCCTCGCTCTTGCCCGAGAACATCCCGCCCGCGATCACCTCGATCCAGCCGCTCGCGCCGTCCATGCGGCGGACGATACCGGGCGCCGCGACCGCCCCGCAATCCGCGAGCCCGGTGCTATCCTCCCGCGGTGCCGCGGCGACTGCGTACCCCTCGTATCTTCACGTACGACGAAGCGCTCGCCACCTTTCCGGTGGTGCGTGACCTGACCGCCGAGGCGGTGCGTCAAGTGGAGGCGATCGCCAGCGAGCTCGCCGCCGGGGAGACCGGCGAGCGGAGCAAGGAGGAGCTCGAGGCGGCGTACCAGCAGCTGGTCGACCAGTGGAGCCGCGAGGTCGAGTCGCTCGGCTGCCTGGTCAAAGGACTCTGGCTGGTCGACTGGGACTCCGGGGACGGCTACTACTGCTGGCGACACCCGGAGCCCGGCCTCGCCCACTTCCACGGTTACGACGAAGGCTTCGCCGGGCGGGTGCCGATCAACTAGGCAGGCGCCGCAGCAGCTCCGCCAACCCCAGGTCGGCGAGTCGCGGGACCACCACGTCCGCCAGGGCGAGCGCGACCGCAGGGTAGCTGTGGCCGACCGCCACGGTGCGCAACCCGCACGCTGCGGCGGCTTCGAGGCCTGCCGGACTGTCCTCGATCGCCGCCACCTCGTGCGGGTGAATGAGCCTCGAGGGCAGCGGCGGATCGGAATTGAGCGCGGCGAGCGCCGTCGCGTACCCCTCCGGGTCGGGCTTGCCGCGGCGCACGTCCTCGGCGGTGATCAGCCGTTTGAAGCAGGGCAGCAACCCCTCCTGGCGCAGTCCGCCCTCGACTTCGGCGCGCAGCGCCCCGCTCACCACCGCGAGGGTCAGCCCGGCGGCGGCGGCGGCGCGCACCAGCTCGGCCGCCCCGGGGAAGTAAGGGTAGCCCCCGCGCCGGATGGCGAGTTGGTAGTAGGCCGCCTTGCGCGCCACCAGCCGCGCGATCCGCTCCTCGCTCGCCGGCGAGGCCGCCTCGGCGAGCGCCGAGGCGAACCCGGCGCGATCGTCGAGGCCGAAGTAGCGCTCGGCGTAGTCGTGGGACGGGACCACGACCCCCTCCTCGGCGAGGACCCGGGCGAAGAGCTCGCTGTGCAGCGGCTCGTCGTCCACCAGGACGCCGTTGAAGTCGAAGAGCAGGGCGCGAACCACGGCGGCATGATAGCGGCTCGCCCGGCGCCCGACCGGGCTACAATGCGCTTTCGGCGGGCCGGGAAGAAAACCGCCCCGCCGCCGGTTAGCCTGCTTGAAAGGAGCCGTCCCCCGATGAGCCTCGACACCCAGCCGATCCCGCAGTCCGCGCCGAGCGAGCCCGCCGAGGCTCCCGCGGTCGTCCTCACGTCCAAGGCCATCGAGATGGTCAAACAGACCCGCACGCAGGAGGGGATGGACGAGTCCTTCGGCCTGCGCGTGGCGGTGATGGGGGGCGGCTGCAGCGGCTTCCAGTACGCGCTCGACTTCGAGCAGGAAGCGCGCCCGACCGACGTCGTCTTCGAAGTCGAGGGGCTCAAGGTCTTCGTCGACCCGGTCTCCTCGCGCTACCTCGAAGGGGTCACCATCGACTACGTCTTCGGCATGCAGGGAGCGGGATTCAAGTTCATCAACCCGCGCGCCACCGGAACCTGCGGCTGCGGCTCCTCGTTCTCCGTCTGACCTCCGGCCCGCCGTCGCTCGTCCCCCGGCCTGGACTCCGGTCCAGGCCGTTCGCATTTCTCGCGTCCCCCTGCGACCGGCTAGAATCGCCGCCAGTCAGCGCCACGATCGTCTCACCCCTCGACGCGGCCCAGGCCGCGGGAAAGGACGCCCGGGACTTCCCATGAACCGATTCCTGACCGAGCTCATCGGCACCTTCTTTCTCGTCCTCACCGTCGGCTGCACGGTGATCGGCGGCGCCTCCAACGTCATCCCGCCGCTCGCCATCGGCGCCGCGCTGATGGTGATGGTCTACGCCGGTGGCCACCTCTCGGGGGGTCATTACAATCCTGCGGTGTCGCTCGGCGTCCGCCTGCGGGGCCGGATGTCGACCGGCGATCTCTTCTCCTACTGGGTCTTCCAGCTGATCGGCGCGGGCCTGGCGGCGGCCGCGGTCGGCTATCTCCGGTCCGGAGTCGAGGTCAAGCAGCTCGAGGTCCAGTCCGGTCCCGCCTTCCTCGCCGAGTTCCTCTTCACCTTCGCGCTGGTGTACGTCGTGCTGAACGCCGCGACCGCCAAGAAGAACGCCAACAACTCCTTCTACGGCCTGGCGATCGGCATGACGGTGATGGTCGGTGCCTTCTCGGTCGGCAACGTCTCGGGGGCCGCGTTGAATCCGGCGGTCTTCGTCGGCGCCGCCGCGATGAAACTCGCCCCC
The DNA here is from genome assembly GCA_964481735.1 of uncultured Thermoanaerobaculia bacterium. Lineage (GTDB taxonomy): Bacteria > Acidobacteriota > Thermoanaerobaculia > Multivoradales > JAGPDF01 > JAGPDF01. Next base: position 2,427 of record CAYZWR010000025.1, on the reverse strand, counting down.
TGGTCCCACCTCGCTCTCTACTGGGGGGCCGAGCTGCTGGGTGGCGCCGTCGCCGCGTTGACCTTCAAGGCGTTCAATCCCACGGATCACTGAGCGCTCGGGTCGGACGACGACCTTCCGGACTTGCGCCGGATGGGGATTTCCGGCACCATCCGCACCATCTTCCAGCAGCCCCGGAGCTCACTCGCAGGCCGCGGCGGCCGTTCGCGGAGGTGTTCGATGAGGCGCCTTGCTCTCCTGCTCGCCGGATGGAGCGGATCGGCCGCGGCGCTCCTCGCCGGCACCTCCAACCCCAAGCTCGTCGTCCCGTTCACCGCGGAGCCGATCGCGATCGACGGCCTCAGCGACCCCGCCTGGGCGGCGAGCGAGACGTTCCACATCGGCATCGACATCTTCTCGATCACGTTCCAGGCCCTGCACGACGGGCGGACGCTCTACCTGCTGGTCGACAACGCCACCGACGAGGAGTACGAAGCGGGCGCCGGCGCCGAGATCTGGTTCGACGACGCGGGCGGCGTCGTGCCGCGGCTCTGGGACGACGCCTGGACCTCGCCGACGTGCAGCGCCTTCGCCAACCGGGGCGAGGGGAGGCTCGGCTGGTTCCTGACCGCGCCGCCCACGACCGCCCACGAGGAGCGCTGGGAGGAGCTCACTTCCGGCGAGACCTGCCCGCTCGCCGTCGGCCAGAACGGCTCGAGCGCGGCGATCCACTTCGCGCCCCCCGCGAACGGCCTCGCGACCGAGGTGGCCCTGCCGCTCGACGGACCCTCGGCGCTCGCCGCGGCTCCGGGCCAGGAGCTCGGCCTCTTCGTCGCCAGCCACTTCGTCTCGCAGGGTGTCCCCTTCATCGCCGGCTGGTGGCCGACCGGCGGGAGCGCCTCGCCGCCGTTCTTCGGCAACACGGCGCTCGCCGCGCTGGCCTGCAACTTCGGCCTCGCCGGGTTCGACCCCCACTTCCCCGCCGACTGGCTGGACGAGGGCAGCGGCGGCTCCGGCTGGCTGCGCTCGGGCGGGGGCGCCGGCTGCGGTACCGCCAACGGCACGGGCGGGGCCGGCGAGTCGGCGTGCGTCCTCCGCGGCGACCCACCCTTCGCCGTCAGCGCGAGTCTCGTGTCGCCCTGGTTCTCGCTGCGCGGCCAGACCGCCGCGACCCTGACCTATCGCGCCGCCTACGCCGACGCTCCCGGCAGCGCCGACCGACTCGACCTCGAGGTCCGTACCGGCGCCACTGGCTGGAGCCCGCTGCTGACCTGGACCCAGAGCCACGGCGTGCCCGGCGGCGAGCTGGTGAACCTCGATCTCTCCGCGCTCGCGCCGGAGGCCCGCGTGCAGCTGCGCTGGCACTACTCGGTGCAGGAGGGCGGCGCCGGCTTCGGCGCCCAGGTCGACGAGGTACGCATCGTCTGCGCGCCGCAGCTCTTCGCGGACGACTTCGAGAGCGGCCTCACCACCCACTGGAGCGCCACGGCCCCCTGACGCCACCGCCCGGTCGACCGGCCGCGGCGCGCGACTCCCCTAGGCGGGGCGCGCCCCGTCCGCCGGGAACCAGTGCCGGGTGCGGTTGCAGAACGCGCAGACCGACAGCATCACCGGCACCTCGACCAGCACGCCGACGACCGTCGCCAGTGCGGCGCCCGATTCGGGTCCGAAGAGGGCGATCGCGGTCGCCACCGCCAGCTCGAAGAAGTTGCTCGCGCCGATGAGCGCCCCCGGCGCCGCGACGTCGTGCGGCACCCGGAGCCACTTCATCAGGCCGTAGGCCAGCCCCGAGTTGAGGTAGACCTGGATCAGGAGCGGGATGGCGATGAGCACGACGTGGAAGAAGCGACGGGTGAGGTTGTCGGCCTGGAAGGCGAAGATCATCACCAGCGTGGCGAGCAGCGCGACCACCGTGACCGGGTGGAACGCAGGCAGGAAGCGCTCCTCGAACCAGGCCTTGCCCCGGCGGCGCAGCAGCGCCCATCGGCTCAGCGCGCCGAGCGCCAGCGGGATCACGATGAACACCACCACCGAGAGCAGGAGCACCCGGAACGGCACGGTCAGCGTGCTGGCGCCGGTGACCAGGAAGCCGACGATCGGCGCGAAGAGCAGCAGCATGATCAGGTCGTTCAACGAGACCTGGACCAGGGTGTACGCCGGATCACCGTCGGTCAGGTAGGACCAGACGAAGACCATCGCCGTGCAGGGCGCGGCGGCGAGGATGATCGACCCGGCGAGGTACTGGTTGGCGAGCTCGGCGCCGATCCAGGGCTGGAAGAGGACGCGGAAGAAGAGGTAGCCGATCGCCGCCATGGAGAACGGCTTGACCAGCCAGTTGACGAAGAGGGTGACCAGGATCCCGCGTGGCCGCTCGCGCACCGCGACGACGCTGCCGAAGTCGATCTTCAGCATCATCGGATAGACCATCAGCCAGATCAGCACCGCGAT
>CAYZWR010000024.1:0-33802 GCA_964481735.1 uncultured Thermoanaerobaculia bacterium | reverse complement strand
AGCGCGAGCCGCAGCTCGCGTTCGCCGTCGTCGGCGCCCAGAACGCGCCGATCGCGACCAAGGAGGCGCAGACCCGGGTCATCGTCCGTGACGGCGGAACGACCGTCATCGGCGGCATCTACAAGGTGTCGACCGACCAGGGTCAGGATCGCGTGCCGGGTCTCGCGAACGTGCCGATTCTCGGACACCTGTTCAAGAACCGGCGGCGCGACGACAACAACGAAGAGCTGTTGATCTTCATCACCCCGCGAGTGATCAAGCTCTAGGTCCCGGGGAGGAGCACACCATGAACCGTACCCTGAAGTTCTTCGCTCTCGCCTGCCTGGCCCTCGCGTCCTGGGGTTGTGAATCGCGCACCGACAAGACCGACGGCGGCGGCGTCCTGTTGTCGATCAGCGACTTCGACGGATTGCCGATCTCGGTCAGCGCGAGCGGGTCCGGCGACCTGGCCCAGATCGGACAGGTCACGCTGCAGAACATCGCCAAGGACCCGAACGGCGTGACGAGCAGCCTGATGAACGTCGAGATCGAGAGCTACGAGGTGACCTACACCCGCGCCGATCGCGGCACGCGCATCCCGCCGAAGCTGGTCAACTACATCTTCGGTGTCGCGCCGGTCAACGGGACCTATACCCTGGACAACGGGCCCTTCATGCGCGCGGATCAGTTCCGCACCGTGCCGATCAAGGACCTGGTCGACTTCGGGATCGACACGGAAACCGGGAGCGACGTCATCCGGTTGACGGTGGGCATCCGCTTCTTCGGCCGGACGCTCTCGGGCGACCCGGTCGATTCGGCGCCGGCTTACTTCACCTTGGACGTGGTGCCTTGAGCCGGGAGGAGAGAACGATCATGAGAGCTTCGATTCGCTTGCGCAACCCTCTCTTGGCCGTCGGCTTGGCGCTCGCGCTGGGCTGCAGCGCCGACGACGCCAAATCGCCCACGGCGCCCGGCGCGCCCGTCGTCCCGCCGGCCTCGACGGTCAACGTCACGGTGAGCTCGAGCACTCCGTCGCTCGAGGTCAACGCGACCGAGCCCGCGACGATCACCATCCGCGCCGCGCGCTCCGACACCGGTGCGCCCGTGCCGAATCTGACCCAGGCCGCGGTCACCACCTCGCTCGGCAGCTTCGGCAGCGTCGGCGGCCCGGCGGAAGTGACGCTCGAGCTGGTCAACGGGCAGGCGACGGTCTCCTTCTTCCCCGGCCCCACCGTCGGCACGGCGAGCCTGCGCGCCCAGGTCTCCACCGGCGTCGGACTGACCTCGGTCCAGATCGGCGAGGCGGGAGTTCCCGCCACCTTCTACCTGGCCTCGGTGCAGCCGAACACCGGCAGCCCGCAGGGCGGCGAGACCGTCACCATCCACGGCGGCGGCTTCAGCGACCCGATCCGGGTGACCTTCGAAGGCGTGCCGGCCTCCATTCAGAATGCCACGGCGAACACGATCCGGGTGACCACGCCGCCCTACCTCGCCGGCGTGCCTGTGGGCGAGACGAGGGCCGTGACCGTTGCAGTGACCATCAATCTCAATGAAGTGGGCGAGGCGACGGATTCGCTGGCGTCCGGGTTCATCTACACGAACGGCGGCGGCAGCGGGACGCTGCAGCCGACGATCTTCTCGGTGACCCCGTCTTCGGGTCCGAACGAGGGCGGCACCCAAGTGACGATCAACGGGGACGGATTCGAGGCCCCGGTGCAGGTCAAGTTCGGCACGGGCAGCAGCGATGCGAACTTCAACGGCGCCGAGGCGCAGATCCTCTCGGTGTCGAGGACCCGCATCGTCGTCCAGAGCCCGCCCACGAGCTGCGCTTCGCCGTGCGCGCCGCCGAACCCGAACCAGCTCGCTTCGATCCTGGTGAAGAACCTCGACAGCGGGCGCTCCACCGTGGCGAGCTCCGCCTTCCGCTACGGCAACCAGATCATCATCACCTCGATCGCGCCGGCACAGGGTAGCGTCTACGGCGGGACCCTGGTCACCATCTACGGTCAGGGGTTCGACGAGCCCGTGGCCGTGACGCTGGGGAGTGTGGCCCAGCATGCGATCTCGGTTTCCGGGACGGAGATCGTCGTGAACACGGCTCGTGCCAGCGCATGCGGCTCGGGCTCGACGAGCGTCACGAACATCGAACGAGGCGAGACCGCGACGGGTCCGGCATTCACTTACCTCGGACCCAACATCTTCTCGATCTCGCCGAGCAGCGGATCGCAGGCGGGAGGTATCGCGGCCACGATCACCGGTCTCAACTTCGGGAATCCCGTCGTGGTGACCTTCTCGGCGGGTGGAGTGACCCGCCCGGCGACCGTGACGGCCGTCACGGCGACGAGCATCTCCGTCACCGTGCCGTCGATGCCGGACAGTGGCATGTCGAGCGAGCCCTGCGGCGGAGGCACCGGGACGCGGTACATCTCGACGTCAGCGACGATCACCGTCACCGATCCGGTCAGCGGTTGCGACGACGAGTTCGAGGGAGGCTTCCAGTACAACCCGACCGACACATCGTGCCACGTGTAGGCGGGTAGAACGCCACTCAACGGGGGCCCGGCCGGTGACGGCCGGGCCCTTTTTCTTGCCTGGAAGAAGGTCCTGGACGGTCCGGCGAGCGGCTTCGTATACTCCGGACGACATGCGATTCCTGCGCAGCTGGTCCCGGCCTCTCGTGCTCGTTCTCCTGGCCGTCGCTGCCTGCAGCGAGGGCACCCCGGTCGCTCCCGAGGGGGCCCTGCTGCGCCTCTCCGCCTATCCGACCCGGATCAACAAGACGGGCGTCTCGACGATCACGATCAACGCCGCGCGCAGCAACGGCATCCCGGTGAATCCCGGAACGGAGATCCGGCTGAGCTCGACGATCGGGCAGGTGGATCCACTGGTCTACACCAACGACGGCGGCCAGGCGTTCGCGAACCTGCGCGGGGACGGCCGGGTCGGTACGGCGACGGTGAGCGCCTTCTCGGGCAACGTCGAGCCGGTGACGGTCGACGTCGCGGTCGGCCAGCTGGCGGCCTCGATGAGCTTCCAGGTCACGCCGTCGAGCGTGCCGGAGACGGGCGGAGACCTCGACCTCCTGGCCCTGGTGCGCGACGACCAGTCGCAGCCCCTGCCGGACGCCCAGGTCAACTTCCGCTCGGAGATCGGGCGGCTGGATTCGGGCGGGCGGTTCATCGTGACCAATGCCGACGGCGAGGCCGAGGACGTCCTGCGGGTATCCGCGGCCGACCTGCAGATCATCGGGGACGACAACTTCGAGGTGACGGCCGAGGTGGGCGGCGCGGGGGGTGGCATCATCTCGCGCAGCTTCCAGGTGGGCATCCAGCGTCCGCCGAAGGCCTCCTTCACCTTCCAGCGGGCCGGCCTCGTCGTGACCTTCACCGACACTTCGACCGGCGGCCCGACCGGCTGGCGTTGGGACTTCGGCGACGGTACGCCGGTGAGCACGCAGCGTAACCCGGTGCACGCCTTCTCCGGTCCGGGGACCTACGTGGTCACCCTCGAGGTCCAGAACAGCATCGGCGTCGACAGCGCGAGCAACCTGGTCCAGATCACGAACTAGGCTCCCGGCGGCCGCCCCCGCGGGGGGGTGGCGGAGGGTGCGCTATACTTCGTCGATCCATGGCTTTACGACCCAGCGTCGGCGCGCCTCGGGCGCTCGTGGAAGGAGAGGGGCGGCTTGCCTGAGCCCATCTCCCCGGAGCGCCTGGCCCAGCTCAAACAGCGCTGGGAGCGCGATCCCAACTCCCGACTCTTCCTGCAGCTCGCCGAGGAGTATCGGCGTGCCGGCCGGCTCGACGAGGCGGTATCGACCCTCGACGAGGGCCTCTCCCGGCATCCCTCGTACCTGTCGGCCCAGGTCGCGATGGGCCGGTGCCTGCTCGAAGCTGGCGAGCCTGCGCGGGCGAAGGACTGGCTGGAACGGGCGATCCGTCAGGATCCCACCCAGCTCGTCGCCAACAAGCTGCTGGTCGAGTCCCATCTCGCCCTGGGCGACTTGGCGCACGCCCGCGAACGCCTCGATCTCTATTACCTCTTGAACGACGGCGATGCCGAGATCGATCGGCTGGAGAGCCGTCTGCGGCAGCTCGGCAGCGAGGTGTCTCCCGTGGCGCCGCGGCGGCGCGCGATTCCCGACGAGAGCGACCCGGGCGAAGTCTTCGCGCTGCCCAGGCCGGTCGAGCTCCCGGAGATCGAGCTGCCGCCGGCGCGCGGCGCGAGCCCGGTGCGCGTCGCGGTCCCGCGCGAGCAGCCGTTCGGCACGCTCTATCCGGAGCTCGCCGGCCGCACCATCCTGCGCGCCTTCGAGCGCGCCGGTATCTTCGCCGTGGCGAGGCCGGCGCCGAGCGTCGCGGCTCGAGAGGTGGCGGCGGCCGCGCTCGTCGAGGTCCTGGAGCCGGAACCGGCCGCGCCAGCCGCCGCCTGGAGCGAGCCGGAAGCGGCGACCGAGGCGGCAGGAGAGATCGCTTCCGACCTGGTCTTCTCGCCGCGTCAGGCGATCGGCGCGGATCTCGAGGCCATCCCGAGCGAGGAGCCACCGGTGGTGGCTCCGGAGCCGGCCGAGCCCGCTCCGACCTCGACCACGCTGGGCGAGCTCTACCTGGCCCAGGGGCATTTCGACGAGGCCGAGCGCAGCTTCCTCGCCGTCCTGGCGCAGCGTCCCGGCGATGCCGCGGCCGCGGCAGGCCTGGAGGCGACCCGACGGCAGCGCAGGTCGGCCGACGAGGAGTTCGCCGAGCCGGCCGAGGCGCCCAGCGCCTCGCTCGCCGTACCCGGGCGGCTGGCGGCGCGCAAGATCGCGCTGCTCAAGGACTACATGGCGCGGCTGCGACGGAGAGCTTGACGCCATGTTCCTCGAGAAGCTGGGCAGCATCAGCGGCAGGATCGAAGGCGCCATCGCCCTCTCGCTGGTCGATCGCGACGGCATCGCGGTCGAATCGGTCAGCGCCAGCCCCGAGCTCGACCTCGACGCCGTGGCCGCCGAGCTGGTCTCCCAGGTGCGGGCCATCTCGATGCAGCAGCAGGAGCTTTCGGTCGGGGAAGTGCACCAGTTCACCGTGGTCGCCGAGCGCATGACCTTCGTGGTGAGCGCCGTCGCCCCCGGCTACTACCTGCTGCTCGCTCTGGCGCCCAACGGAAACCTCGGGCGCGCCCGCTTCGAGCTGCGCCGCGCTCGCCTCGGTCTCGAGGAGGAGCTGCTCTAACGGACCGCAGCGGCGGCTCCGGCTGCCCGCCCGGTCGGCAATCGAGCTGACGAAGATGATGACCTACGAGCAGATCAAGGAGCTCATTCAGCTGGTCTCGGAGCATCGGCTGCACAGCCTCGAGATCGAGCGCGCCGGTTTCCGGATCAGGATCTCGGGGAATTCGGCGGGCCACCTCGCGGAGAGCCTGCCGGGCCAGGCGGTCGGCGCGCCGCCGCAGCCCGATGCGCCGGCAGCGGCGCCCGCGACCGCCCCGACCGTCGCGGAAGCCGTGCGCGCGGCGGCGCAGCCCGGGCTGCACGTGGTCACTTCGCCGATCGTGGGGACCTTCTACGCGGCGCCCAGTCCGGAAGCCGATTCCTTCGTCCAGGTCGGTGACCGGGTGCGCAAGGGACAGGTCCTCTGCATCGTCGAGGCCATGAAGCTGATGAACGAGATCGAATCCGACGCGGACGGCGTCGTCGTCGAGATCTACCCGAAGAACGCGCAGCCGGTCGAGTTCGGCGAGCCGCTGTTCGGCGTGCGCACCGACTGACGCGCGGTCGATGTTCAAGAAGATCCTCATCGCCAATCGCGGCGAGATCGCCCTGCGGGTCATCCAGGCCTGTCGCGAGCTCGGGCTGCCGACGGTGGCGGTCTACTCGACGGCCGACCGCGACAGCCTGCACGTGACCTACGCCGACGAGGAGGTCTGCATCGGGCCGCCGCCCTCCTCGCAGAGCTATCTCAACATCTCGAGCATCATCTCGGCGGCCGAGATCACCGGCGCGGATGCGATACACCCGGGCTACGGCTTCCTCGCGGAGAACGCCCACTTCGCCGAGGTGCTGCGCGATTGCGGCCTCGGCTGGATCGGACCACCGCCCGAGGTCATTCGCCTGATGGGGGACAAGGCCAAGGCGCGGCAGATGGCGGTCGCGGCGGGCGTGCCGGTGCTGCCCGGGAGCACCGGGCCGCTGGCCACGGCGGAGGAGGCCGGGGATCTCGCGGAGCAGATCGGCTACCCGGTGATCCTCAAGGCGGCCGCCGGGGGCGGCGGTCGCGGCATGCGGATCGTGCGCTCGCGCGACGAGATCGAGGGGCAGTTCGCCACCGCCGCCAACGAGGCCGAGAAGGCCTTCGGCGACGGTTCGATCTATCTCGAGAAGTACCTCGAGGAGCCGCGCCACGTCGAGTTCCAGGTCTTCGGTGACGCCCACGGCACGGTCGTCCATCTGGGCGAGCGCGAGTGCTCGATCCAGCGCCGGCACCAGAAGCTGATCGAGGAGGCGCCGTCGCCGGCGCTGGACGACGAGCTGCGGGCCCGGATGGGGGAGGCCTCGGTCCGGCTGGCGGGCGCCGTCGGCTATCAGAACGCGGGCACCATCGAGTACCTGCTGGATCGCGACGGCAGCTTCTACTTCATGGAGATGAACACGCGCATCCAGGTGGAGCACCCGGTGACCGAGATGGTCAGCGGCGTCGACCTGGTGAAGCTCCAGATCCGCGTCGCGGCGGGCGAGCCGGTCGGCATCCGCTCGGGTCTCCACCCGCGCGGCCACGCGATCGAGTGCCGGATCAATGCCGAGGATCCGCTGACCTTCGCTCCCTCGCCCGGTCGCCTGCAGACGTTCCACGTTCCCGGCGGGCCCGGCGTGCGGGTGGACACCCACGGCTACGAGGACTACGTCATCCCGCCGCACTACGATTCCCTGATCGCCAAGCTGATCGTGCACGCCGGAACCCGGGCGGAGGCGATCGCGCGCATGCAGCGCGCGCTCGACTTCTTCGTGGTCGAGGGGATCAAGACGTCGGTTCAACTCCACCAGGCGATCCTGCGCGACGCCGAGTTCCAGAGCGGCAGGCTTTCGACGCGGTTCATGGAGCGCTTCGCGGAGCGCCGCAGGAAAGCGGAGACCGGCGAGCTGTGAATCCCCGTCGGACAGCGCGTCCGGCCAGGATCTACGCCATCGCGGATGCCGACGCCCTGGCGCCGCGATCGCTCGCCGCCGGAGCCAGCGAGATGGCAGCCGCCGGGATCGAGCTCATCCAGCTGCGCGCCAAACACCTCTCCGACCGGCTCCTGCATCGTGAGGTCGAGGCCTGTCTGCGGGCCCTCGAGGGTTGGCAGGGAGCGCTCTGGATCGACGATCGAGTCGATTTCGCGACCTTCTTCCCGCTCTCCGGCGTTCATCTCGGGCAGTCGGACCTGCCGGTCGGGCCGGCGAGAGCTCTGCTGCCCGCAGATCGGATGGTGGGTCTCTCGACGCACGACGAGGCGCAGTTCGCGGCCGGCGTGGCGGAGGCGGGCGTCGACTGGATCGCGCTCGGACCGATCTTCCCGACCGCGAGCAAGCAGGACCCGGATCCCGTGGTGGGCGTCGAGCGGATGTCCGCGCTGCGCTCGCGCACCTCGAAACCGCTGATCGCGATCGGCGGCATCGACGCCCAGAACATCGCCGCGGTGCTGGCCGGGGGAGCGGATTCGGCGGCCGTCCTCGCCGCGGTCTGCCGCGGCGACGTCACCGACAACTGCCGCCGCTTGTTGCAGGCGGCGGGATCGTGAGGGTCGTCCTGACCGGATTCATGGGCGCCGGCAAGACCACGGTGGGGCGCTTGCTGGCGGACCGGCTGGGCTGGCCGTTCGTCGACCTCGACCAGGAGATCGAAGCGAAGGCCGGGCGGTCGATCCGCGAGATCTTCGAGCGGGAGGGCGAGGCGGTGTTCCGTCGCGTCGAGCGCGAGCTCCTGGTCGAGGCGCTGGCGCTGGATCCGGTGGTGATCGCGGCCGGAGGCGGCACGCTCACCTTCTCCGAGAACCTCGAGCGGGCGCGCGCCCAGGCGATGGTGGTCTGGCTCAATCCCGACTTCGCCACCCTGGCGCGGCGGATCGGCGGAACGGGGAAGCCCGATCGTCCCTTGTTCCGGGACGAGGTCGGGGCGCTGGCGCTCTACCGCGACCGGCTGCCCGCCTACGCCCTCTCCGATCTGCGCGTCGACGTCGCGGCGGAGGAGCGCGCCGAGGAGGTGGCGGCGCGCATCGCGCTCCGCCTGACGGAGGCCAGGTGCAGTACCTGATCCTCTCCGACATGCACGGCAACGCCGAGGCGATGTCGGCCGTGCTGCGTCGCGTACGGCGCAAGCGCTTCGATGTCGCCCTGGTGCTGGGTGACCTGGTCGGCTACGGCGCGGGGCCGAACCAGGTGGTGGAAGCGGTGCGCGACCTGCCACACACCGTGCATCGCATCCGCGGCAACCACGACAAGGTCGTGGCCGGCCTCGAGGACGGCAGCAACTTCAACCACGCGGCGCTCGCCGCCGCGCAGTGGACGACGGAGCACCTGACCTCGGCGAACCTGCGCTACGTGCGCGAGCTCCCGCAGGGCCCGCTGGTCCTCCCGGAGGGGTTCACCATCTGCCACGGCTCGCCGCTCGACGAGGACACCTACGTCTTCTCGATGTACGAGGCCTGGGAGATCTTCGACAACTACGCCGCCGACCTGGTGTTCTTCGGACACACCCACGTGCCGTCGCTCTTCGTGCTGCGCGGCAGGGAGATCCGGGTGGCGCTGCTGCGCGGCGAGAGCGGCTCGATCCAGATCGAGCCGGGGGCGCGCTACCTGATCAACCCCGGGTCGATCGGTCAGCCGCGCGACCGCGATCCGCGCGCGGCGTTCATGACCTACGATTCGGACAAGCGGCTGGTGCGCTGGTTTCGCATCGCCTATCCGGTCGAGCGCGCGCAGCAACGGATCCTCAAGGCCGGGCTCCCCCGGCTGCTCGCCGACCGCCTGGCGCTCGGGACCTGAGAGCCCGGCGCCGGGCGGAGCTCAATCGGCCGCCGAGGGGAGCGGAGGCGCGAGCTGCCGAATCCGCTGGGCGAGGGCGAGCAGGCCGCCGGCGAGCACCACGTAGAGGCCGTACCAGACCATCTTGATCAACGGCTTGCGGGTCACGTCGAGCGACAGTCTCGGTGGCTCTCCACCCGCGGCGCCGAAGCCGTCGAGCAGCAGCTGGACGGAGCTCGCGGAGGCGTTGATCGCGCCGACGGCGATCCGGCCACCCCCGGGCAGCGGCAGCGCCGGGAACTGGACCTGGCCCGAGCCCGAGAACTGATAGACCGGCTCGAGCTGCTGGGTGACCCCCGCCCGGGAGACCTCGAGCTGGGCGCCGATCTCGACCGGCTTGCCCTGCGTCATCTGGGCGAGCGCGTTGCCGTTGCGGTTCATGTTGAAGCCGAGGAAGCGCACCCGCAGGTCGCCCAGCGTCTTCTCCTCGCCCTTGGCGAGCGCGAGCTCGGTGAACTGTCCGGCGGCGCTGCCCGGATCGTACTCGAGCGGCGAGAAGTAGAGGTCGGCGAGCAGCTTGCTCTCGATGTAGGGATTCACCATCAGTTGCTGCGTGCGCTCGTTGAGGAACATCTTCGGATAGGCGAAGAAGCGCCTGCCGCCGCGCTCCACGGCGACCTCCATGCTCTCCCGGTCGCCCTCGTGGGTGCGCGGCACGAAGCGAGTGAACGTGAGGGTCAGGTCGCCGACCTGCTTGGGCTCGCCCTGGGCGAGAGTGACCTTGACGCTCTCGTCGTAGGCCGACGAGGCGAGGAAGCCGAGCAGGATGATCCCGACGCCGACGTGCGCGAGGTAGCCGCCCGCCCGCGCCAGGCCGTTGCTGCGCGCCAGCGCGATCGTCTTCTCCAGGTTGGTGGCCAGGGCGGTGGCGGCGAGGAAGACGAAGACGAGGTGCAGCGGCTCGTGGACCTGCCAGAGTGCCGCGCCGATCGCCACCGCGGCGCCGAACGCCAGGCCGACGCGGGCGCGCTTGAGGATGGACGGCAAGGTCTGCTCGCCACGCCAGGTGAGGTAGGGGATCATGGCGAGCAGCGCGGCGACCAGCAGCGCCAGCGGGAAGTTCACCCGGTTGTAGAACTCCGGCCCGACCTGGCCGGGGTTCTCCATGAAGCGGGTGAGGAGCGGCGCTGAAGTCCCGGCGGTGACCACCACCGCGGCGCTGAGGACCGAGATGGTGGAGAGCATGACGAAGGTGCCGCGGGAGAACACCGGATCCTCGCTCGGCGAGCTCTCGACCGCGCCGAGGCGGGTGGCGAGCAGGAAGACCGCCAGGGCGACGAAGAAGAGCATCAGCCCGATCAGCCAGCCGGAGATCCCGAGGTCGACGAAGCTGTGCACGGAGAAGTCGGCGAGCACGCCGGAGCGGGTGAGGAAGGTGCCGTAGAGCACCGAGAGATAGACCAGCGCCGCGAGCACCAGGTTGGCCCGACGGTAGCGTCCCTTGGTGCGCTCGAGATAGAGGCCGTGGATGAGCGCGGTGCCGAGCAGCCACGGGATCAGGGAGGCGTTCTCCACCGGGTCCCAGCCCCAGTAGCCGCCCCAGCCGAGCGTCTTGTAGGCCCAGTAGCCGCCCATCAGGATGGCCGTGCCGAGCACCAGGAAGCCGGCCAGCGCCCAGGGGAAGGCGCGCCGCGCCCACTCGCTGGTGTCACGCCGCCAGAGCCCGGCCATGGCGAAGGCGAACGGCATGGCGGCGAGCGCGTAGCCGACGAACATGATCGGCGGGTGGATCACCATCCAATCGTCCTGCAGCAGGGGGTTCAGTCCCTTGCCGTCGATCGGCGCCTCGGCGAGCATCGCGAACGGGTTCTCCCGCACCAGGATCAGCAGGATGCCGAGCTGGGTGAGGGTGTAGATGCCCATCACCGGGGCCTCGAACCGGCCGGCCGAGCGCAGCAACGGCAGACCGAGCAGGGCGCCCCAGATCAGCCAGATGAGGAAGCTCCCTTTCTGGCCGGCCCAGAAGGCGGCGATCTGGTAGTGCCCCGGCAGGTCCAACCCGGAGTACTGGAAGACGTACTCGATCCGGAAGTCGCGGCGGGCGAGCGCGATCGCCATGACCACGCCGGCGAGCAGCATCGACAGCGCGAAGAAGGCGTAGGCGCGGCGGGCGAAGCGCTTGGCGTCCGCGTCGCCGCGCAGGTCGGCGGCGTAGCCCCAGAGCGCCGCGAGCGCGAAGAAGAGCCCGCACCAGAGGGTGAGGGCACCCGGAAGATAGAAGCCGGCCAGGGAGCTCATCAGGAGTAGGTCTTGGTGACTTCGGCCCCCTGGTACTTGCTGGGGCACTTGACCAGGAGCTTGGTCGCCGCGAACTCCCCGTCCGCGCGGTCGTAGCTGCCGATCGCCACGATGCTCACCGCGTCCTCGAAGTTCGCCGGACGGACGCCCTCGTAGCGCACCTTGAGCTTCGTCTCGGTCGCCGGATCGACGAGCGTGAAGTGCAGCGCCGACTGCGCTTCGTCGTAGCTCGCGCTCCCCTTGTCGAGTCCGCCCGCGACCTGGACCGTCCGGTCGGTGCGCGTGGCCTCGGCGAAGGTCACGTACGGGGTGAGGCTGCTGCGGAACGCGACCAGCGAGAAGCTGACGAAGGCCATCAGCAGGGCCGCGCCCAAGACGTAGTAACCGCGTCGACTCATCGCTCTCCGTCCTTGCGGCCGAGACGCCGCTCCAATCGGACCAGGTACAGGAAGAGACCGGTCCAGATCACGAGGTTCACCGCGACGACCCAGCCGGGTCCGCTCGACATCGCTCAGGCTCCTTCGCGTTGGTCAACGATGCGCTGGATGCGGCTGCGCAGGCTGTGCATCCAGAAGAAGAGGGCGGTGAATCCGGCGAGGCTGGCGAGCAGGACCTGCAACATCCGCGATTCCATCTCGAGCTTCCCCTGCACGTTCAACACGGGCTCAGGGTGCAGCGTGAAGCCGAGCCGGGGCAGCACGAAGAAGAGGAACGGAGCGACCGCGAGTCCGAGGACGGCATAGGCCGCCGAGAGGCGCGCGCGGGTCGGGGCGTCCGCGATCGCGCCGCGCAGAGCGAGGTAGGCGGCGTAGAACAGCAGGGCGATCAAGACCGAAGTCTGGCGTGGATCCCAGTTCCAATAGGCTCCCCACATCACTTTGGCCCACATCGCGCCGGTGAGGGTCGCCAGGGAGCCGTAGACCAGGCCGAGCTCGACCGCGGCCGAAGCCCGGTGGTCATCCTCCACCCGGCGCCCCCGCGCGAGGTAGAGCACGCTCCACACCCCGGCGGCGATGAAGGCCACGAAGGCCACCCAGGCCATCGGGACGTGGAAGAAGAGGATGCGGCTCGACTGCCCCTTGAAGCCGGCGGCGAGCGGGGCATAGTAGAACGCCCCGACGATCACCGCGGAGATCCAGAGCCAGAGCAGGGCGAGGCCGAGTTTCTTCATGGGTTCCACACCGCCGGGAAGAGCATGAATCCGGCGACCGAAACCACGCCATCATACAAGAGGAGCTGCAGCAGGGTTCCTTCCGGCGTCGCGCCCCCGAGCGCCGCCCGGGTGAGCGTGACGGCGAGCAGGAGCAGGGGAACCAGCACCGGGAAGCTGAGCACGGCGAAGAGGGTGGCCTTGCCTTCGCCCTGCGCCACGATCGAGGCCACCAGGGTGCTCGCCGCCGCGAGCCCGAAGCCGCCGGCGGCGAGCGCGCCGACGAACTTCCAGGGGTGGTCGATCTCGACCTGCAAGGCCGCGAGGAAGAGGGGCGAGACGACGATCTCGAGCGTGAACACGAGCGTCACGCAGTAGAGGAGCTTCCCCCCGAACAGCGCCGAGGGAGTGGCGGCGAGGCGCAGCGCGGTGGCGGTGCGCGATTCCTCCTCGCGCACGAAGGCGCGCGGGAGGCCCAGCGCGGCGGCGAAGAGCAGGATGAGCCAGAGCACCACGGGGGCGACCCAGACGCGGTCCTCGGGCGAGGCGCCCACCGGGCCGAGCGAGAGGCTCACCACGACCAGCGAGGTCACGGCGAAGAGCAGCAACGTCGCGACCGCGTAGCGGGTGCGCAGCTCCGTCCGCCAGTCCTTGCGGAAGACGGCGACCAGCTCAGCGATCCAGGCAGAGCTCTTGTTCGACATGGGAGATGGAGAGCGGGGCGGGACTCGCGATCACCGCCAGTCCGCCCGCGGCGAGATGCGCGCGGAGGATCTCGCGCAGTTGCTCCTCGCCGCGCAGGTCGAGGTTCTGGAACGGCTCGTCGAGCAGGAGCAGCGCGGGCAGAGCGAGCAGCGCGAAGAGCCAGCGCAGCCGCTGGCGCATGCCGGAGGAGAGCACGGCGACCGGCCGCTCGAGCGGCAGGCCGAGCCGCTCCGCGAGCTCGACGCTGGGTCCGACGCCGGTCCGCCGCAAGCGGGCGAAGAACTCCAAGTTCTCCCCGGCGGTGAGCTCGTCGTAGAAGGTGAGGTCGGGGGCCACGTAGCCCACGCTGCGGCGCCGCTCGGCGATGCCGAGGGGCGCGCCGTCCAGGCGGAGGTCGATGGTCCCGGAGTCGGGCGCGAGCAGGCCGGCGAGGCAGCGCAGCAGGGTCGATTTGCCGCAGCCGTTGCGGCCGGTGACGAAGAGGACCCCGCCGGCGTGCACCTCCCCGGAAACCCCTTGCAGCACCCGCAGCCTGCCGAAGCGGCGGGAGACCTCGGCGAAGCGCAGCGCGGCGGCGAGCGACATGGCGCGCATTCTAGCGGGTCGCGTGCGCCTTGCGCCCGAGCCTCGCGGCTGCTTAGCATGCCGCATGCGACCTTTCCTTCCGCGCGCCCCGAGGGTCCGGGGCCCGCTGCTGCTTGCGCTTCATGCCGTCGCCCTGCTGCTGGCGGTCCTGGGCTGCTCCTCGCGGCCGCCGGCGGTCGTCCCGGTGGCGACCTCGCCTCCCGAGGTCGCGCCTCCCAGCCAGGCGCGGGTCCTGCTCACCATGCTCAGCGATCAGCGCCGTTTCGATGCTGCCGCGCTCGGCATGTTCCTCTCCGCCCCGCCCACCGTCCGCGAGGAGCTCGCGGTCGCCGTGGGCCGGATCGGCGATGCCCGTGGCCGCGGCATGCTGCAGGGACTGCTGCTCGATTCCGAGGTCGCGGTCCGCCGTGCCGCCGCCTTCGCGCTCGGCGAGCTCGGCGACCCCGCCGCCCGGCAGGCGCTCGTGCGGGCGACGGTCGACGACGACCCCGAGGTCGGGGCGCTCGCGGTCGAGGCGCTCGGCAAATTGGCGACGCCGCTCGCCGAAGTCCGCCGCCCGCTCGGCGCGCTGGATCCGGCGAGCGCCGCCCGGCGGCTCGCCCCATTCCTGTTCCGCTTCAAGGAGGAGGCGACTGCGGCGGTGGCCGCCGAGCTCCTGGCCGGTTCCGAGGATCGCGCCGTCCGGTTCGGCGCCGCCTACGCCCTCGGCCGCGAGCCGCGGCCGGAGGGAGCCGAGATCCTGCGCGGGCTGCTCGCCGATCCGGATCCGCACGTCCGGGCCTGGTCGGCGCGCGGGCTCGGCGAGGTCGGCACCGCGGAGGACCTGGTCGGGCTCGGCCAGCAGTTGTCCGACGGCAGCGCTTCGGTGCGCATCCAGGCGCTCCGCGCCGGCTCCCGCCTGGTGAGCCGTCTCGGGGCCCTGCCGCCGCTCGGCTGGGTCGAGCCACTGACGACCCTGCTCGCCGATCCTGCGCCGGGAGTGCGGGCGACGGCGATCGAGGCTTCGGCGCCCTGGCTGCGTCACTCGGAGGTGCGCGGCCCGGTTCGGGCCCGATTCGAGAGCGGCTCGCCGCGCGAGCAGGAGCTGGCGCTACTCGCCCTGGCGCGCGGCCGCGATCCCGAGGCGAGCGCCCTCGTCGAGCGGGCCGCGGCAGCCGGGGGGCGGAACCTCCGGGCCCGGGCGGCCGAGGCGGCGGGCCGGCTCGGCGCGTTCGAGCTGGTGGAGGCGCTCGTCGGTGATCCCGAGGCGGTGGTCCGGGTGGCGGCGATCGAGGCCTGGTCCGGCCTCGCCGAGACGACCGGCGTCTCGATCCCGGAGCGCTTCCTGGACGATCCCGACCCGACCGTCCGCGCCACCGTCCTGGATGCTCTGGCCGCCAGGCCGGAGCTGCCGATCGACCGAATCGCGCGCGCTTTCGAACGAGCGCAGGAGGACACCCTCGACGACGCGCGGCTCGCCGCGGTGCGCGCCGTGGCGGCGCGGGGTGGGAGCGCTGCCGCGGAGCGCGGCGCGGCGGTCGAGTGGCTCGAGGCGAGGCTCGAGAGCGCGGGCTACCTGGTGCGCCGCGAGGCGGCACAGGCGCTCGCCGAGTTGGGCGGGGAACGCCCGGCCGTGGGACCGCTCGAGACCGGGCGCACGGCGGCCACCTACGAGCTCGCCTTGCGGCAGGCGGAGCGGCCGCGCTTTGCCGAGATGGAAACGGACCGGGGGACGCTCCGCCTGCGCCTGGAGTGTCCGCAGGCCCCGCTCACCTGCCTCTCCTTCCTGCAACTCGCCGAACAGGGCTTCTTCGACGGCCTCACCTTCCACCGGGTGGTGCCCGATTTCGTGGTCCAGGGCGGGGATCCTCGGGGCGACGGTTGGGGGGGTCCGGGCTATGCCCTGCGCGACGAGATCAACCGGCTGCGCTACGACCGCGGGACGGTCGGCATGGCGCTCTCCGGCCCCGATACGGGGGGGAGCCAGTTCTTCGTGACCCTGGCGCCGCAACCCCACCTGGACGGCGGCTACACGGTCTTCGGGCGGGTGGTCGGGGACGACTCGGTGCTGGATCGGATCGAGGCCGGAGACCGCCTCCTCCGCGTGCGCGAAGTGCCTGAGGGAGAGTGACTTGGGAGCCTCCCTCGGCACCGGCGCAGGCGCCCCGCTGCAACTTTTCCCCGCCGGGGAACGTAGCTAGACATGCCGCGCGAGCCGCTCGAGACCACCGACGAGGAGCTGGTGCGGTCGGTCCTCGCTGGGGACCGGGATCGCTTCGGGGCTCTGGTGGAGCGTTACCAATCGCGGTTGGTGAATTACCTCTACCGCATGGTGCGCAACCTGGACGAAGCGCACGACTTGGCTCAGGAGGTCTTCTTTCGCGTGTATCAGGCCCTCGATCGCTACGACAGCCAGTATCGCTTCTCCACCTGGCTCTTCCGGGTGGCGCAGAACGCGGCGATCGACGTCCTGCGCAAGCGGAGGATCCAGCTGGTGCCGATCTCGCGTCGGGTGGACGACGGCGGGGAGCCGGCGGCCGACCTCGACCTGCCGGCCAATGAGGTCAGCGCGCTGGAGGAGATGGAGAGCCAGGAGCGGGATTCCGCGATCCGCGGTGCCATCGACGCGCTGCCCTGGGAGTATCGCGAGCTGATCCTGCTCAGACACTACGGCGAGCTCGCCTACGAGGAGATCGCCGAGATGAAGCAGATGCCGCTCGGCACGGTGAAGAACAAGTTGTTCCGGGCGCGCCAGCTGCTCAAGCAGCGGCTGCAGCCGGAGAACCGAGAGTGAAGGCTCAGGCCATGGACCACGAACGACTCAGGGAAGCCCTCGACCTCGCCGTCGAGGGCGAGCTCAGCGGAGCGGAGCTCGCCGCCGTGGAGGCGCATGTCGGTCAGTGCGCCGACTGCCGCGTCGAGCAGGTACGGCTGCGCAAGCTCTCGTCGCTGCTCACCGCCTCGCGGGTGATGCCGCGCGAGGGGTTCGCCAGCGAGGTGATGCGCGGGCTGCCGCCGGCGGCGTGGGAGGCGCGGACGATGCGCGCCTGGCGCCTGCCGTTCGCGCTGCTGCTCGCGCTCGGCGGGCTCGCCGCGGCGCTGTTCGGCAATGCCGCCGCCGCGCTGGAGCCGCAGGCCCCGACCTTCGCCGCCTTCCTCGCCCTGGCTCGCCTGGCCGAATCGGCGCTGCTCGCCGGCGCCGGGCTGCTGGGCGCTTCCTGGCAGGGGCTGGGCGCCGGGCTCGCGCTCTGGCTGAGCGCGTCGCGCGCCAATCTCGTCGTCGCCGCCGTGCTGCTGGTGGCGGTGAACCTGCTGCTCGTCCGCCTCCTGCGGTCGCCCCGGAGGGGCGTCGAGCGCGCCGGCCGCCGCTCCCGCTAGACTTCCGTCCATGAAGCCATTTGCACGACGCCGAAGCCTCGGCGCCGCGCTCTGCTTTCTGGTCGCCTCGGCCGCGCTGGCCGGGGAACCGCGGGAGGCCGGGCTGCGCCTCGAGGCGGGGAGCATCGCCCGCCATCAGATCGTCGCGGTGGGGCGGGACGTGGAAATCGAGGGCGAGGCGCTGGCGGGCGTCACCGCGGTCGACGGTTCGGTGGTCGTCGGCGGCCGGGTGGTGGGCGCGGTGACGGTGCTCGGCGGTGACCTGGTGCTCTCGTCGACCGCGGTCCTCGAGGGGGACGCGCTGGTCCTCGGCGGGCGGCTGCACGCCAGCCGCGGGGCACGTATCTCCGGGCGCGCGGTCGCCTATCCGACCGTCTCGCGCGCCTGGTTGACCCTGCTCGAGGGCCCCAGCCTGGGCCTCGGCGCCGGATCGCCGCTGGTGATCGGCGCGAAGCTCGGCCTCGTCGCGGCCTGGCTCGCGCTCACGCTGGTGCTCTTCGCGGCGGCCGGGCGATCGCTGGTGCGAACCTCCGAGGAGATCGCGCTGGAGCCTCTGCGCAGCTTCGCGGTGGGGCTGGTCTTCCTCTCGACCCTGGTCCTCACCGCGCTCTTCTTCTCCGCCGTCCTGCCGCCGCTGCTGGCGCTTCCCCTGCTCGTGCTGGTCGCCCTGCTCGCCCTGGTGCTCAAGCTCTGGGGCATGGTCGCGGTGTTCCACGGCCTCGGACGCTTCGCGGCGCGGCGGTGGGGTGGCCGGCGGCCTCTCCACCTGCACGCCGCGGTGCTCGGCCTCGTGCTGCTCGGCCTGGTCAAGTTCGTTCCCTACGTAGGGGTCTGGGCCTGGACCGCGGCGACGCTGGTCGGCATGGGCGCCGCGCTGCGCTCGAAGTTCGGACGCTACGAGCCCTGGTTCGAGGCCGAGAGCGCGACGCTTGCCTGACCCCCGCCGGAGCTTGCTAGGCTCCCGGGTCGGAGGAGAGCGGGCATGGAGATTCGCAGCTTCGGCGTCGTCGGCGCGGGGACGATGGGCAGTGGCATCGCCCAGGTCGCGGCCCAGGCCGGTTTCACGGTGACTCTGGTCGACGTGGCGCCGGGCGCGCTCGCCAAGGGCGTGGGGACCATCGACAAGAGCCTCGAGCGGCTGGTCGCCAAGGGCAAGCTGACGGCCGAGGATCGGGCAGCGGCGCGGGCGCGGATCAGCACCGCGGGCGAGCTCGCGGCGCTCGCCGGCTGCGAGCTCGCGGTCGAGGCGGTCGTGGAGCGTTTCGACGTCAAGCGGGAGGTGCTCGCGGAGCTTGCCAGCCGCCTGGGACCGGAGGCGATCCTGGCGAGCAACACGAGCTCGATCTCGATCACCCGCCTGGCGGCGGCCACCGGGCGGGCCGACCGGTTCATCGGCATGCACTTCATGAACCCGGTTCCTTTGATGCAGCTGGTCGAGATCATCCGCGGCCTGGCGACCTCGCAGGCGACCTACGACGCGATCGAGGCGGTCACGCGCCGCCTGGGGAAGACCCCGGTCGAGGTGCACGATTCTCCCGGGTTCGTCTCCAACCGCGTCCTGGCGCCGATGATCAACGAGGCGGTCTTCTGTCTCTACGAGGGCGTGGGCAAGGCGGAGGCGATCGACGAGGTGATGAAGCTCGGGATGAACCACCCGATGGGACCGCTCGCGCTCGCCGACCTGATCGGACTCGACGTCTGTCTCGACATCCTGCGCGTGCTCCACGAGGGGCTGGGCGACCCCAAGTACCGGCCCTGCCCGTTGCTCGTCAAGATGGTGGACGCGGGCTATCTCGGTCGCAAGAGCGGACGTGGCTTCTACACCTACGCCTGAGAACCCCAATCTCTTCTGCCAAGCCTGCGGCGCGGAGAACGCGGGCGACCAGGAGTATTGCGGCCGTTGCCACCAGAAACTGCTGGTGATCTCGGGCGGCGCGGCCGGCGAGGCCGAGCAGTTCGAGAGCGACCGGGGAGGGGATTTCTCGCTCGACGAGCACCTGCTCGAGCGCATCTCGATCCTCGAGGAGGCGGTGAAGCGGACGGCGGAGACCGTGCAGAAGCTGGTGGCGGCGGTGCAGAAGCAGGAGAAGAACCTGCTCGTCTCGCAGACCGGCTTCGCGACGCTCCGCGAGCTCCTGGAGCGCCGCCGGATGATCGCCCGGGAGGAGTGGGCCGACCTCTGGGAGTCGAAGATGGACTACCAGTTGCGCGCCCTGGAGAAGCGCGAGCGCTTCATGTCGATCAAGGACCGGGTCGTCGCGCTCTATCAGGGCAACCGGCCGAAGCTCTTCTTCCAGCATCTCGACGACGCCGAGTACGCCCTCTTCGCCTTCGACGTGGACCGCGCGCGCTCCAGCCTCGAGCAGGCCTTCAAGCTCGACCGCTCGAACTACGAGCTGGCGCTCTTCCTGGGCGAGACGAGCTTCAACGAGGGTGACAGCGACGCGGCGCTCGGCTACTTCCAGCGGGTGCTCGAAGCGAAGCCCGATCACTTCGAGGCGCTGGTCTTCTCGGGCGTCATCTGCCACGAACGGGGCGACGAATCGCGCGCCGAGAGCCTCCTCAAGGAGGCGGTCGGCGAGTATCCCGACGCCTTCCTGCCGCACTTCAGCCTCGGCGCGGTCTACGCCGCGCAAGGCGACCTGACGCGCGCGGTGGCCTACCTCGAGCACGCGATCGAGCTCGATCGGGTGCCGCAAGCGCTCTACCTGCTCGGCAACTGCCGCTACGAGATGGGCTCGGCCGAGCAGGCGATCCGCAACCTGCGCGAGGCCGTGCGGCTGGATCCCGCCTTCGAGGAGGCGCACTACCTGCTCGGGCTCGCCTACCTCGACCGCCACTGGAACAAGAAGGCGCTCGCCTCGTTCCGCGAGGCGCAACGCCTGAACCCCCGCCGGCTGCGCTACCAGGACCTGGTGCAGTTCCTCTCCGGCCGCTCGGGCGCCCCGCTGCCCGAGGTCAGCGCCGAGGCCGAGCGCTGGATGAAGAAGGCGGAGGAGCACCGGACGCGCGGCGAGCGCGAGAAGGCGCTGGCGGCCTACCAGAAGGCGATCGCCCTGGAGCCGGAGAACCCGACCCTGCTCATGTCCTTCGCCGTGCTCTGCCTCTCGCTCGACCGCTGGCAGGAGCTCGAGAGCGCGGCGCGGCGGGTGCTCGAGCTCAATCCGGGCGAGATGCTCAAGGCGACCGCTTCCGCGGCCCTGATCGCCGCCCTGCGCAGCGAGGGGAAGTTCCGCGAGGGCAACCGCATCGGCCAGTCGCTGCTCGAGCACGGCGCGAGCAACTTCACGCGCGCCATCGCCTACTACGAGATGGCCTACAACCTGGCGGAGATGGAAGAGGATCTGGACCAGGCCCTGGAGTACGCCCAGCGCGCGCTCGACCTGTCGCCGGACGAGCTCAAGCAGTTCCCGCTCGCCGCCCTCGGCTGGGTGCACTACAAGCGCCGTGACTTCGGACAGGCGGTGGAGTTCCTCACCCGCTCCAACGAGCTCGCCTCGTCGCCGACCACGCTGACCCATCTGGGCATGGCGCTGCTCGCCGCCGGCGACGAGGGCGAGGCGCGCGGCGCGTTCGGCCGCGCCCGGAGCCTCGAGCCGCGGGTGGGAGCCCTGGAGGAGACGATGATGGATTGCATGAGGGACTCGGCGCGCCTGCTCGAACGCGTGCAGAAACGGCAGAAACGATGACCCGCTGGACACGCTACTACCTGCACACGACGCGCGAGGTGCCGAACGACGCCGAGGTGGTGTCGCATCAGCTCATGGTGCGCGCCGGGATGATCAAGAAAGTGGCCGCCGGGATCTACAGCTACCTGCCCTTCGGCCTGCGCAGCATCGCCAAGCTGATGGCGATCGTGCGGCGGGAGATGGACGCCGCCGGCGCGGTCGAGCTCGCCATGCCGGCGATCCAGCCGGCCGAGCTCTGGCAGGAATCCGGCCGCTGGCAGAAATACGGCAAGGAGCTGCTGCGCATCCGCGACCGGCACGAGCGCGAGTTCTGCTTCGGCCCGACCCACGAAGAGGTGGTCACCGACATCGTCCGCCGGGACGTCAAGAGCTACCGGCAGCTGCCCTTCAACCTCTACCAGATCCAGACCAAGTTCCGCGACGAGATCCGCCCGCGTTTCGGGCTGATGCGCGGGCGCGAGTTCCTGATGAAGGACGCCTACTCCTTCCACGCCACGCCGGAGAGCCTCGACGAGGGCTACGAGGCGATGCGCGAGGCCTACTGCCGCATCTTCGCCGCTTGCCGGCTCGACTACACCATGGTCGAGGCCGACACGGGGACGATCGGCGGCTCCTCGTCGCACGAGTTCATGGTCACCGCGGCGACCGGCGAGAGCGCGGTGGTGCACTGTCCGGCCTGCGGCTACGGCGCCAACCAGGAGAAGGCGGAGCGCGGCGCCTGGGGTGCGCCGGACCCGGCTACCGCGGAGCCGATGCGGCCGGTGGCGACCCCTGGCAAGACGACGATCGCCGAGGTCTCCGAGTTCCTGGGCGTCGATCCGACCCGCTTCGTGAAGACCCTGCTCTACGAGACGGACCAGGGCGAGCTCGTGGCGGTGGCGATCCGCGGCGATCGCGAGGTCAACGAGGTGAAGCTGCTCAACGCGCTGCCGGAGGCGATGCACCTCAGGTTGGCGCCGGAAGAGCGGGTGCGGGCGGCGACCGGCGCCACGGTCGGCTTCGCCGGGCCGGTCGGGCTGAAGGAGAAGGTCCGCTTTCTCGCCGACCGCTCGACCGAGGGCCTTTCGGGCTTCGTCTGCGGCGCCAACGCGACCGACTCCCACCTGGTGAACGTCGACTGGCGGCGCGATGCGCCCGACCTCGCCGCCTTCCTGGATCTCGCGCTGGTGGTGGCGGGAGACCCCTGTCCCACCTGCGGCCAGGGGCTCGAGATCTCGCGCGGCATCGAGGTCGGACACATCTTCAAGCTCGGCCCGAAGTACTCCTCGGCGCTCAAGTGCCTGTTCACCGACGAGGCGGGCCTCGAGCATCCGATGATCATGGGGTGCTACGGGCTGGGGATCGGCCGGACGGTGGCGGCCGCGATCGAGCAGAACCACGACGCCGACGGCATCATCTGGCCGGCGCCCCTGGCGCCCTTCGAGGTGCTGGTGGTGGCGCTGAACCCGACCGAACCGGAGACGGCGCGGGCCGCCGAGGCGCTGGTCGCCGAGCTCGAGGGCCGGGGGGTCGAAGTGCTCTACGACGATCGCGACGAGCGCCCCGGGGTCAAGTTCAAGGACGCCGATCTCATCGGCATCCCGCTGCGCATCGTGGTGGGCGGCAAGTCGCTCGCCGCCGGCCAGATCGAGCTCGTCCTGCGCCGCGAGCGCCAGAAGCTGCTCGTCCCCGCGGGCGATGCGGCCGCCAAGGCGCTCGAGCTGCTGGCGTCGCTGCGCTGAACCCGGCCCGGGCGCGATCGCTCGGAGCAGTGCCATGAGAGTCGCGTCCACCCTGCGGACCCTCGCGGCCGCCCTCGCCGCGATCGCGGTGGCGCCAGCCGGGATCGCGCGACCGCAGCGCTTGCCGGAATTCGCCGGCTCGATCGCGGTCCGCGAGCGGGTGGTGCACTTCGACGCCGCGCTCCTGCCGCAGCTCGAATCGGCGGGCCGCCGCGCGGACGTCGATTTCCTCGTGCTCGAGGACGGTGTGCCGCGAGACCTGGTTCGCCGCCCGCCCGACGAGGCTCCCGCCCCGGTCCGCCACCTGATCTGGCTCGATCCGGAGCTCGCCTCGCCCCGGACGCTCGCGAGCGCGGCGCGATCCCTCGCAAAGGTGGCGCCGGAGCTCGCGGCCGGCGGCTCGCTCGAGCTGGCGGTGGTGGGTCGGGGGTCGATCACCCGCGAGCGCGATTTCCGAGCCGCCGGGCTCGCCGCGCGGCTCTTGGGGCTCGCCGGCACCGTGGAAGAGTCCGCGGGTGGCGCGCGGCCTCCGCTGGAGTGCCGACTGGCGGCGCTCGACCGGTTGGCCGCCGAGATCGCGGAGCTCGACACCGGCGAGCCCGGCGCGCTCTGGCTGCCGGTCGACGGCTGGCCGCTCGCTCCCGACGAGCTCGCGGCGTTCGATCGCGACGCCGAGCCTCAGCCGGGCGCGAGCTCGCCAGCCGCCGTCGTCGAGCGTGCGGGGCGGATTCTCGCGAGCTACGGTTGGGCGCTCTTTCCGGTCGCCGCAGTCCCGGCGAACCTCGACCTGGCGGCGGCGCTGCGCCGCGCCCGGGAGGACGAGTATGCGCCTCCGCCCCCGCCGGGCGAGCGCAAGTCCATCTTCTATCTCTTCAGAAAACGCTGGCCGAAGCGCCGCGCGGTGCCGTCGCGGAGCGCGTTCTCCGCCCTCGAGCTCGCCACCGACCTCCGGCTGCTGCCGCTCGGAAGGCTGGCGCGGCTCACCTCCGGGTCCTTGGTGGGCGAGCCTCGGGCCATCGCGCAACGGGCGGCCAGGTTCGGCGGTCGACGACGACTGGTCGTGGCGGAGCCCGACTCGCCGCCGGGTGAGCTGCGGCGCCTCGAAGTGGTGTGGTCCGGAGGGGACGGTCGCGCGCTTCCGGCTTTCGGCTGGGTGCGGACCGGAACCCCCGTCGAGGTCGCGGCGGTGCGGCTCGCCGCGCTCGCCGCGGGCCGCCTCGACCCGCGGTTCGGGCTCGGTCTGCGAGCGGAACCCGCGAGCCCGCCAGGAGCCCCGGGCAAGATCTGCTTCGCAGACGCGAAGGGGCGCGGCTGGTTGCGGTTGTCGCGATGGCGTGCGGCGTCTCCCCGGCCCGAGCTCGGCACGCCCGTCCAACTCGCGGTCGACGCCGCTCCCTGCCTGCCCTTCGAGGTTCCCCCGGGACCGGGCGACCGGCTCCTGCTCGAGGACGTCGAGAACGGCGAGTGGGGAGCCTGGCAGCTGGAGTCCTAGCGCCGCGGCGCGGACAAAGAAAAAGGCGGGAGCGCGTGAGCGCCCCCGCCTTGGCGACTCCCGAAGGAGCCGAACGGCTTAGAAGATGAACTTGAGGCCGAGGCGGACGGTGCGTGCGGCCTGGAACGGATTGCCGAACGACACGCCCGTGTTGGGCTTCTGGTAGAAGGGATTCTCGGTGCCGACCAGAACCGACGGATCGGCGCCACCACCGAAGAAGTACTCCGGGCTGCCGTCGCAGTCGGCGGCGTCGCAGAGGTCGCCGTCATACTGGTTGTTGTCGATCAGCAGCGCGGTGTCCTCGTCGAAGAGGTTGATGACGTTGACGCTCGCCTCGAGAGTGAAGTCACCGATCCGGAACGGATGGCTGATCAGGAGGTCCGTCTGCGTCAGGTCGTCGGTGGTGCCTGCGTTGTCACGGCCGTAGGGGAAGAAGAACACACCCGCGTAGGTCCACTGGGTGGAGATCGGGGTGCCCGAGCCGTAGTACTGGTTGAGGCCGATCGAGGTGCCCCAGCCGAAGCGATAGATGAACTGCGCGTCGATCTGGTGCGGACGGTCGGTGTTCAGCGGACCCGTGACGAGGTTGCCGTTCAGGTCGAAGCCAGCGGCGAGCGAGTCGAACGCGCGGCTGACGTTCGGGTCGGTACGACCGAACTCGTCCGAGCTCGCGAGACCCGAGTAGTTGCCCTCGAGCTTCGAGTAGGTGTAGCCGACGCGGGCCGACCAGTTGTTGGCGAAACGCCGGCTCCACGAGAGCTCGACAGCTTCGTAGTCGCGGATCGCCTCGGGCTGGGGCGGAATCGGGCCAGCGCCGTCCGGATCGCCAGCGACGAGACCCTTGCCGGGGTTGCCCGTCGTGTAGATCTCGTTACGCACGCCGGTCACCGGGTCGGTCTCCAGGTAGCCGATGTCCTCGATCGTGTTCTTGAGGGTCTTGTTGACGTAGCGGAAGCCCAGGACCGAGTTCTGCGTCCACTGCCAGTCGGCGCCGACCTGGTACTCCTCCTGCTCCATCGGCTTCAGATCCGGGTCGATGGCGTCACGCGGGTCGGTCGGGTGCCGCAGGTCGAGAACGACCTCCGGCGCGCCGAGGCCCGGGCACGGGTTGTTGCTGGCGACGTTCGTCGACTGCGTGCAGTTGCCGCTGGCGAGCAGCGCCGGCCAATCCAGCGTGTTCACCGGCCAGAGGTACTCGAGCCACTTGTCGCCGCCGAACGAGCCGCGCGGCATCTCGAGCTTGGTGATGTCGTAGTAGATGCCCCAGGAGCCGTAGACCTTCAGCTTCTGGTCGGAGAAGACGTCCCACGCGAAGCCGACGCGGGGGGCGACCTTGTCGCCGTAGTCGAACTCGATCGCATTCGCCGGCAGCGTCGGGTCGACCTTGGCGCCGTAGTTCGGAACCTCTTCCTGCTCGGTCCGCACGCCGATGTTCAACGTCAAGTTCGGGCGGATCGACCAGCTGTCCTGCAGGTAGAAGCCCAGGTTCTTGCTCTCGGCCGCGCCGTTGGTGCGGAAGCGGCGGACGCCGAGCGAGCCGTAGGTGCCCTGGACGCCGGCGCCGAAGCGGTCGGCGAGGCCCCAGCGGAAGGTGTAGAGGTTGACCGCTTCGCCGCGATCCACCTCGTTGCTGATGTTCTCGGCCTGGATTCCGGCCTTCAGCGCGTGGCTGCCCGCACCGTTGAGGAACAGGTTGCCGTCAACCGAAGCGGCCTCGCGCTCCCACAGGTCGGTCGAGATCGCCGAGTTGCCGGGGAACGAGGTAAAGCCGGCCGGCCGATAGAGCGGGCTGGTCGGATCCGGGTAAGGCGTGTTGCGGAAGAAGATCTGGCCGGTAGCGTCCAGGCCCTCGTCGTAGGTGTCGGTCGAGTAGAAGCCGATGCGGCCCGACATGTAGAACTTGTCGCTCGGGATCCAGTCGGCGTAACCGGAGTAGCTCTCGGTCTCGAAGTTGGTCACCACCGAGAGGTCGGCGAGCGGGTTCGTGGAGCCGTCCTTGTTGGGCAGGTTGCCGTCGATCTCGCGCGGCGCGAGGTTGCCCGACACCTTGTAGAGGAACTGCGAGCCCACGTTGCCCTTGATGTTGGCGGACAGGTACTCGCGCTTGTCGTTCCGGTTCGAGGTGGTCGAGGTGCCCTGGGGCGTCCGGTCGATGTCGGCCTCGGTGTAGGTGTAGCCGGCATAGAACCAGGCGCTGTCCTTGACGATCGGACCGCCGATCGCGAAGCCCGGCTCGATCGTGGTGGTGCTGTCCTTGTCGAAGGTGCGGTAGAGCGACGGATCGCTGCGATACGGGGTGGCCCGCTCGTCGCCGTTCCAGCTCGAGTCGCCGTAGTAGCCGCCGACCCAGCCCTTGAACTCGTTGGTGCCGCTCTTGGTGACGGCGTTGATCACGCCGCCGACCGAGCCGCCGTACTCCGCCTGGTAGCCCGCCGACTTGACCTGGACCTCTTCGATGAAGTCGGTGACCAGATCCTGGCCGGAGAGGCCGTCCTGCGGGTGGGTGGTGTCGACGCCGTCGATGACGTAGCGGTTCTCGGAGCCCGACGCGCCGTCGACCGACAGACCGCCCAGGAAGCCTTCCTGGGACACGCCGGTCGCCATGGTGGCGACGCCGGTGAAGTCGCGGCCCTTGGGCAGCGACTCGATCTGCTCGGAAGTGATCGAGGCCGCGGTCGCGGAGCTGCGGACGTCGATCTGGCCGGCCTCGCCGACCACGCTGATCGTCTCGCTGACCGCACCGACCTCGAGGCTGAAGTTGATGGTCGCCGTCTCACCCAGACGGACCACCACGTTCGCGACCTCGGCGGGGTTGAAGCCGTCGAGCTTCGCGACGACGTTGTAGGTGCCCGGGGGGACGCGCGGGAAGCGGAACTCACCGACCGCGTTGGTCGTCGCGGTCAGGCGCGAGCCGCCCGTGCTCACGGCCTCGACCGTCGCGCCCGGCAGAACCGCTGCCGAGGCGTCGGAGACCGTGCCAGTGATCGCGCCCACCTGCTCCTGGGCGCTGGCCGGCAGTGCCAACACGAGGCCCACGAGGGCGATCGCGGCGGCAGTCAGACCGACTCTCCACCATTCTCTCTTGTGCATCATCTAACCTCCATCAGGTTGACGGGCTGGTGCCGCTGGAACGATTCCGAGCGGCGCGACTTGAAGACTTGGGTCTCGCGGACTTTATCACCAGGTGACGAGACGGCGACAAGTGAGCGGCTGCGGCCCGCCCTGCCGTTCGACGACTCTGCTGACTGGCGACCGTGGGATCCCATGGATGCCATGGTCTAAGGCGAACTCCGTGCCAATTCGAGGTTCTAGGGATGCTCTCGGGCCCTGTTTGTTAGTTCTTTGATTTCAATGAGTTGCTGATTCGGCATGGGGCCTCGGAAGGGCTTCTCCCGGCGCCGTGGCCGATTCGATCCAGCCCCTTGGTGGCGGGTCCAGGGGATTGGATTCAGGAGCCGGCCGCAGGGGGGGTGGGAAGCTGCGACGCGGGCAGGGTCAGCCGCAGGCTGCGGATCCGGTTGCCCTGGACTTCGAGCACCTCGAGCTCGGCCGGGCCCAGCCGGACCCGATCCCCGAGCCGGGGTCGACGTCCGAGCTCGGAGAGGACGACCCCGCCCAGCGTGTCCTCGTCGCGCGGCGAGAGCTCGACGCCGAGCTCGTGCTCGAGGTCGACCAGGAGCATGGCGCCCGAGACGGTGAAGACACCCTCGCCGCGCGGCACCAGCTCCGGCCGCTCGGCGTCGAACTCGTCCTGGATCTCGCCGACGATCTCCTCGATGACGTTCTCCAGCGTCACGATCCCGGCCACTCCGCCGTATTCGTCGAGCACCGCCGCGAGGTGCAGCCGCTCGCTGCGCATGCGGGCGAGGAGCTTGTCGAGCGCGATGCTCTCGGGCACGAACTTGATCGGCCGGGCGATGCGCTCGAGCGGCGGGACGGCGGCCCCGGCGCGGAAGAGGTCCTTGATGTGCACCACGCCGACCACGCGATCGAGGTCGCCGCCCTCGCAGAGCGGGAACCGGGTGTGGCCGCTCTCGCGGGCCACCGCGAGGTTCTGTTCGAGCGAGCGATCGGTGGAGAGGTAGACCACGTCGCCGCGCGGCACCATCACTTGGCGCGCGATCCGGTCGTAGAGCTCGAAGACGTTCTCCAGCAGGTCGCGCTTCTGCTGCGACAGGTCCGTGCCGTGTCGCGAGGCGAGCAGCAGGCGGACCTCCTCCTCGCTGTGCGCCAGCTCGTGCTCGCTCGCCGGCTGGATGCCGACCAGTCGCAGGATCGAGTTGGCGGTCTTGTTGAGCAGCCAGATGGCGGGGAAGGCGAGCCAGTAGAACAGGTAGAGCGGAAACGAGATGGCGAGGGAGGTGGCTGCCGGCAGGCGGATCGCGACCGACTTGGGCACCAGCTCGCCGAAGACGATGTGCAGGATGCTGATGAAGACGAACGCGGTGGTGAGCGCGATCGAGTGTTCGAGCTCGGGCGTCGCGCCGGGGATCGCATGCACCAGGGGGCGCAGGATCCAGGCGAAGGCCGGCTCGCCGACCCAGCCGAGCGCGATGCTGGCGAGAGTGATCCCGAGCTGCGTCGCCGAGAGGTAGGCGTCGAGGTGCCGCAGCATGTGCAAGGCGACCTTGGCGCGCCGCTCGCCGCGCACCGCCTGCGGCTCGATCTGGGTGGCGCGGACCTTGGCGAGGGCGAACTCGGCGGCGACGAAGAAGCCGTTGAGCAGGACCAGCAGCAGACCGAGGGCGAGGCCCGCCCAGGGGTTGAGCGAGGGCTCCGCGGCGCCCTCGGAGAACAGGAATGCGACCGGAATCATGGGGGCGAGAGTATAGGGGAGTCCGCCGGAAGGCAGGTGCGGCCGAGGGGGATAGAATACGCGAGGAACACTCGGCGTCCCCGTCGGGGCCGCCCCATGGGGGTTTTGACATGCTCAGATTCCGCAGTCTCGCGTTGCTCTGGACCGCCGCGCTCGGCCTCGGCGCCGGCGCCCTCCTGGCGGTGAACACGGCGCGTATCTACGGCACGATCACCGACGAGACCGGCAAGCCGGTCGGCGAGGCGAAGATCACCGTGACCTGCCCGTCGATGCCGACCTTCAAGCTCGAGGCCGGCACGGACAGCAGCGGACGATGGGCCGTGACGCTGGTCGACGCGACGAAGACCTACCACTACCGCTTCGAGAAGGTCGGCTACCTGATGATGGAGCAGGAGCTGAAGCTGCCGATCGGCGCCAACGAGCGGCGCGACTTCAAGATGCTCACCGTCGACGAGGCGCGGCGGCAGGGCATCGGCGGCGGGGGCCAGCCGACCAACGCCGAGCAGGCGGTGCTGGCGTTCAACGCCGGGGCGGAGGCCTACCAGCAGGGGGATACGACGACCGCCAAGGCGAAGATGCAGGAGGCGATCTCGATCGATCCCCAGCTCACCGCCGGCTACTCGGCGCTCGCGGCGCTCTACTGGGCCGAGAAGGACGCGACGAAGGCGCTCGAGATGGCGGAACGGGCGCTGTCGATCGACCCCAAGGACGTCCGCGCGCTGCGGGTCAGCGTTCAGGCCTACACCGCGCAGGGCGACCGCGAAAAGACCAAGGCCGCGGTCGCGGCGCTCGCGGCGGCCGACCCCAAGGCGGGCGCGGCGGACCTCTACGAGCAGGGCCGGCTGGCTTACAACGCCGGTGACATGGCGACCGCCTTGAAGCTCTTCGAACAGTCCGTGGCCGGCAATCCGGACTTTCCCCGCGTCCATTACATGCTCGGCATGTGCTACATCAACCAGGGCGATACCGCGAAGGCGAAGCAGGAACTGGAGACCTTCATCGCGACGGCCTCGGCGGACGATCCCGACCTCGGGACCGCCAAGGAGATGCTCGCCTACCTGAAGTAGCGCGCGGAGCTCCTTGACCGCCGCTGGCAGGCCGCGCGATCCCGCCGCGGAACCGTCGCACCCCGGCCGCCTGCGCGTGCGCCTGAAGCCCGGGCGCGACAAGGCGGTCCGCGAGGGACATCCGTGGGTCTTCTCCGGCGCGATCGCCGACACGGAAGGCCCCGCCGAGGCCGCGCTCGCCGTGGTCGAAGCGGCCGGTGGAGAAGCGCTGGGCGTCGGTTTCTTCAGCCCGCGCTCGCAGATCCGCGTTCGCCTTCTCGGAGACCCCGGCCTCGCGATCGACGCGGAGTTCTTCCTCGCGCGGCTCGAAGCCGCGGCCAGCCTGCGCCGGAACCTCGTGCCGGCCGACACCGACGGCTACCGGCTGGTCAACGCGGAGGGCGACGGCCTGCCGGGTTGGACGGTGGATCGCTTCGGCGACGTGCTGGTGAGCCAGATCACGGTGGCCGGGCTGGAGCGCGCGCGCGACCACGCCTACGCGGCGCTCGCGGAGCTCCTGCCCGCGAGCGCGGTGGTCCACCTGGGCGATCTCGCGGCGCGGCGCGAGGAGGGGATCGCCGGGCCGGACGAGGTGCTGCGCGGCGCGATCGGCGCCACCGCCGGGTTCCGCGAGTGCGGCCTGCGTTTCCAGGCCGAGCTCGGGGGTGGCCAGAAGACCGGCTTCTATTGCGATCAACGGGAGAACCGTCGGCTCGCGGCGCGGCACGCGGCGGGCCGCCGCGTGCTCGACCTGTTCGCGCACAGCGGCGCCTTCTCGGTCCACTGCCTCCAGGCGGGCGCCCGTTCGGCGACGCTCGTGGAGTCGGCGCCCCGCCTGCTCGACCTGGCGCGCCGCCACCTGACCGACAACGAGATCGATCCCGGGCGCGCCGAGCTCGTCGCCGCCGACGTGTTCGCGGACCTGCGCGAGCGCCAGGACGAGTACGACCTGGTGGTCTGCGATCCGCCGCCGCTCGCGCGCCGTCGCGAGCACCTGCCGCGAGCCGCCCGGGCCTACAAGGACCTGAACCGGCTCGCCATGGCGCGGCTCGCGCCCGGCGGTCTGCTGTTCACCTTCTCGTGCAGTGGCGCGGTCGACGCCAAGCTCTTCCGCCAGATCCTCTTCGCCGCGGCGCTCGAAGCCGGCGTGGAGCTCTCGCTGCTCGCTCCGCTCGCCGCGGGTCCGGACCACCCGGTGTCGGTCTTCCATCCGCAGGGCGAGTACCTCAAGGGCTGGCTCGCCGTGGCGCGCGGGCGGCGGCGATGACCGCCCCGTCCGCGGTGGCAGGCTGCCCGGTGGCGCTGGTCCGCTCGCCGCGGACCCCCGGCGGAGCGGCCAGCGACGAGCAGCTCGCGACCGCGCTGGGCGAGCTCGGCTGGGACGCGCGCGCGGTCGCGCCGCGCGAGCTCGCGCGCTTCGGCGGCGCGCTCGCGCTGTTCGCCGAGCCCCCCGGCCTGCTGCGTCGGCTGCTGGCGCGACGGCGCGGGCAGACGGTACTGCTCGACGCGCGGGCGCCGTGGGCGGAGAGCGGGCGGCGGCCTGCTCTCTGGAACGTCGCCGGAGCGCTGTTCGCCAACCGCGCGCAGCAGGCCGAGCTCGACCAGCCGCGGTGGACCAGCACGGTGCTCTCGGCCGCCGCTTCGCCGGCCCTGCGCCCGCACGGCGTGCCGCCGGGCGAGCTGCGCGCCCTGGTGCTCGGCGGCCGCGAGTGCCGGACGATGCTCGCGGAGATGCCGGGCCTCTGCTACGCCGAGGGCGATCCGACGGGGATCGCCGGGCAGTTCAACTGCCACGTCGTGCTGAGCCGTTCGGCGGCCGAGTCGCGCCACCGCTCGAACCTGCCGGTGGCGGTCGCCGCGGCCTGTGGAGCGCTGCTCGTCACCACCCGCGACCGCTCGACGATCGAGGCGCTGGGGGAGGACTATCCCTACTACTGCGAGGCGATGCCGCAGTCCGTCGCCGCCACGCTCGAGCGCGCGCGCCGCGAGCTCGGCACGGCGGCACGGCGCAGCGCCCACGACCGCCTGCAGGCGGCTCGGCGATCGACCACCGTGGAAGCGGTCGCCGGGGCGCTCGCGGCGCACCTCGAGCGGGTCGTCGCGGCGCGCGGCGCCCGTTGACAGGCTCCGCGCCGGCTTGCTAAGTTTCTTCATCCCAGCGGCTTGCGAGCCGCCGGGGCGAAGGCGGCGAGAGGGATTCAGGCCCGTAGCTCAGTTGGTTAGAGCGCTACGTTGACATCGTAGAGGTCGGTGGTTCGAGCCCACTCGGGCCTACCATGTCGCTTCCTTCGGCGGATCCGGGCAAGCTATGACGACATCGGGCAGGCGCTTAGCTCAGTTGGTTAGAGCGCTTCCTTCACACGGAAGAGGTCCGCGGTTCGAGTCCGCGAGCGCCTACCACTCCGCTTCTCGAACCGCCGCCGCGTGAGCGGCGGGGCGTCCCGCCGCTTCCCTCCTCTCTTCGATTGCGACGTGCCATGACCTCACCGGACATCGTGTTGACTCTCCCCGACGGATCCGAACGCCGCGTTCCGGCGGGGTCCACCGCGCTCGACGTGGCGCAGGGCATCGGGCCGCGCCTCGCCGCCGCCGCCGTCGGCGCCGAGCTCGACGGGGCGCCGATCGATCTGCGTCAACCGCTCGCCCGCGGCGGCGCCTTCAAGGTCTTCACCGCCAAGAGCCCGGAGGCCGGCGGCTTCGTGCGTCACTCCGCCGAGCACCTGCTGGCCGACGCGGTGCGCCGGCTCTGGCCGGAGGCGGAGTACGACGCCGGCCGGCAGGATCACTCCGAGAAGTTCCAGTACGACTTCCGCTTCCCGCGCGCCTTCACCCCCGAGGACCTCGCGGCGATCGAGGCCAAGATGCGGGAGATCGTGGCCGAGGACGCGCCCTTCGAGCGCGTCGAAGTGTCGCGCGCCGAGGCCGAGCGGATCTTCCGCGCGATGGGATTCACCTTGAAGCTCGAACGGCTGAAGGACATCCCGGAGGGCGAGACGATCACGCTCTACCGCCACGGCGACTTCACCGATCTGTGCCGCGGGCCGCACGTGCAGCGCGCCGGCCAGATCGGAGCAGTGAAGCTCCTCGAATCGTCCGGGGTCTACTTCAAGGGGGACGAGCGCAACGAGCGGCTGCAGCGGATCTACGGCACGGCGTTCGCCAGCGCCGCCGAGCTCGCGGCCTACGAGAGCGCGATCGCCGAGGCGCGCGCGAGGGACCACCGCCGGCTCGGCCAGGAGCTCGGTCTGTTCAGCTTCAACGCGCTGGCGCCGGCCTCGCCCTTCTTCCATCCCAAGGGCGCGGCGGTCTACAACGGCCTGATCAACTACGTCCGCGAGCTCAACGCGAAGAACGGCTACGGCGAGGTGGTGACCCCGCAGATCCTCGACGTCGAGCTCTGGCACACCTCCGGGCACTGGGCCAACTACCGCGAGAACATGTTCTTCACCGAGCTCGACGAGCGGCAGTACGCCGTCAAGCCGATGAACTGCCCGACCCACTGCCTGATGTACAAGGTGGGCAAGCACTCCTACCGCGACCTGCCCATCCGTTATGCCGACTTCGGACGGCTCCACCGCTACGAGCGCTCGGGCGTGACCTCGGGGCTCACCCGCGTGCGCTCCTTCGCGCAGGACGACGCGCACGTCTACTGCACCGACGAGCAGGTCGAGGCCGAGGTGCTGCGCGCGGTCGGGATCATCCTCGACATCTACCAGACCTTCGAGTTCACCGACGTCCAGATCGGCATCGGCACCCGTCCGGAGAAGCGCGTGGGCAGCGACGAGCAGTGGGACGTCGCCGAAGCCGGCCTGAAGTCGGCGCTCGATCACCGCGGCCTCGCCTACACCCTCAACGAAGGGGACGGCGCCTTCTACGGTCCCAAGGTCGACTTCCGGGTGAGCGACGCGATCGGCCGGCAGTGGCAGCTCGGCACCGTGCAGCTCGACTACCAGCTGCCGCAGCGCTTCGACCTCGAGTACGTCGCCG
>CAYZWR010000023.1:9931-33863 GCA_964481735.1 uncultured Thermoanaerobaculia bacterium | reverse complement strand
TGATCATCGAGTACGCGGTGGGCAACATCGCGGTGGCGATCTCCTGGTCGGGCTACTTCCAGGAGCTCCTGCGCGGCTTCGGGATCGCCTGGCCCGGCTGGCTGGGCATCGACTACCGGACGTCGTCCCAGGCGCTCGCCCGGGTCGCGGAGGTGACCGCCGCGGGGGGCGATCCGCTCGCCGAGCTCGGCGCCGCCACGGTGCGCATGGCGGAGGCGCTGCGGACCGCGCCGCACCTGGGGTCGCTCCCGGTGGTGTTCAATCTCCCGGCGTTCCTGATCGTCATGGGGATCACCGTGATCCTGGTGCGCGGCGTGCGCGAGAGCGCGCGCTTCAACAGCTGGATGGTGGGCCTGAAGCTCGCGATCATCGGCTTCTTCGTGCTGCTCGGCGCCTTCTACGTCAAGCCGGAGAACTGGTCGCCCTTCGCTCCCAACGGCTTCCACGGCATCGCTTCGGCGGCGGCGATCATCTTCTTCGCCTACATCGGCTTCGACGCGGTGTCGACCGCCTCGGAGGAGAGCCGCAACCCGCAGCGCGACATGCCGATCGCGATCCTGGGCAGCCTGGCGATCTGCACCGTGATCTACATCGCCGTCGCGGCGGTGCTCACCGGCCTGCTGCCGTGGAATCAGCTCGGGACCGCCGAGCCGCTGGCGACCGCCTTCTCCGGCATGGGGATGAACTGGGCGGCGCTCGTCATCTCGCTCGGAGCGGTTTTCGCGACCACCTCGGTGCTGCTGGTCTTCCAGCTCGGCCAGCCGCGCATCTTCTTCTCGATGGGGCGCGACGGTCTCCTGCCGGGATGGGCCGCCAAGGTCCACCCCAAGTACCGCACCCCCTACGTCACCACCTGGATCACCGGCTGGTTCGTGGCGATCCTGGCCGGCCTGGCGAACATCGACGAGATCGTTCAGCTCACCAACATTGGAACGCTCTTCGCCTTCGTCCTGGTCTGCGCGGGGGTGACCGTCCTGCGGCGCACCGACCCGCACCGCCACCGGCCGTTCCGGGTGCCTGGAGGCGACTTCCTGGTGCCGCTGCTCGGCGCGGTCTGCTGCATCTTTCTCATGGTCTACCTGCCGCCGGCCTCCTGGTGGCGTTTCGTCGGCTGGCTGGTGATCGGGGCCGCGGTCTACTGCTCGTATGGCTATTCGTCGAGCGCGCTCGGCCGGAAGGCGGGCCGTCCGGCGACCACCCCTCCTTTCATGGCCTGGATGGCGGTCGGCTTCCTGTTCGCCGGGCTGGGGCTCTTCACGATCCCGCACGACGCCGGTCTCGGCCGGCTGATCGCGGAGGCACGCGATGCCGCGCTGGTGGACCACACGCGGGCCCAGATCGGACTGACCCTGATCGTCGCCGGACTCGTCGCGGTGCTGCTCGGCGCCTGGCAGGGCCGGCGTCGCGCCGGCTGATCCGATGTCCTCGCCCGCCGGAGGTGGTCCGCAGGCTGGGCGGACCTTCTGGGAGATGACGGGCTACCAGTGGGCGGTGCTCTTCGCGGCCTGGCTGGGCTGGGGATTCGACGCCTTCGACGCCCTGCTGTTCAATTTCGTCGCACCGAACTGCGTGCCGACGCTGCTCGGCCTGCCCATCGGCTCGCCCGAAGCGCGCGCCGAGACGCTGCGCTGGACCGGCCTGCTGACCTCGCTGCTGCTGGTGGGCTGGGCGGCCGGCGGCATTCTCTTCGGGCGGCTCGCCGATCGCATCGGGCGCAGCCGCACGCTGGTCGCCACCATGCTGCTCTATGCGGTGGGCACGGCGCTCTGCGCCTTCGCGCCCAACCTCTGGGTCCTCGCCCTCTTCCGCCTCATCGCCAGCCTGGGGATCGGAGGCGAGTGGGCGGCGGGGGCCGCGATGGTCGCCGAGGTCGTTCCGGAGCGCCGCCGGCTGGAGGCCGGAGCGCTGCTCTACACCTCGGCGCCGCTCGGAATCTTCCTGGCGAGCGTGGTGAACTATCGGATCGCCGGCGACTGGTGGCGCGATCAGCCCGAGGTCTCGTGGCGCTACGTCTTCCTCGCCGGCCTCCTGCCGGCCGTCGTGGCGCTGCTCTTTCGCGTCTTCGTGCGCGAGCCCGAGCGCTGGCGACAGGTCGCCGCGCGCTCGCGCCCGCCGCGTCTCGCCGAGCTCTTCTCCGGCGAGACCGCCCGGCTGACGCGCAGCGGGCTCCTCATGGCGCTGACCGCTCTCGCCATGTGGTGGAGCTGCAATGCCTTCATTCCGGTGACCGCGTCGGGTCTCGCCGCCGCTGACGCGAGCGCGCGGGGCCTCGACCGACCCGCTCTGCTGGCCCAGGTCGAGGCGTGGAAGGCGGCGGCGGCCGATCGCTTCAACTGGGGGGGGTTGCTCGGCACGCTGCTGACCGTGCCGATCGCGCGCCGCTTCGGTCGCCGCGCGATGTTCGGCCTCTACTTCGCGCTCTCGGCGGGGGCGATCTTCCTCGCCTTCCGGCCGGGGCTCGCGCCGGCCGAGCGGCTGCCGTACTACTTCTGGATCGGGCTCACCGTCTTCGGGGTCTTCGGGAGCTTCACCTACTACCTTCCCGAGCTCTTTCCCACCCGCCTGCGGGGCACCGGGGCGGGGTTCTGCTACAACGTCGGCCGCGTGCTGGCGGCGCTCGGCCCGCTGCTGGTGGGCGCGATCGCCGCGCGCGGCATCGACGCGACGCTGCAGGCCCTGTTCTATGTCGGATTCGTGCCGATCGCCGGACTGCTCTTCCTGCCCTGGGTGGTCGAGACCCGGGGCAAGGGCCTCCGCGACTGAGTCAGAGGTAGCCGAGCGACTTCAGCAGGCGGGTGGTCTCTTCGTCCACCGCGCGCTCGCCGCCGCAAGGGCGCGGATCGAGCGCGCAGACGAAAGGATCGGCGCCCCACCAGACCGAGAGGGCGCGCTTCAGCCGGTCGAGCTCCGCGGGATAGCGGTCGGCGACGTTCTTCGTCTCGCCCGGGTCGGCTTCGAGGTCGAAGAGCGCGAACTCCGCCGGCGGATCGGCGATCCACGCCTGCTCGTTCGCCTGCGGGGTGTAGTGCAGCTTGAAGCGACGGGAGCGCACCGTCTTGATCCACTGCCGCTTGAGTGCCGTTCCGCCCTCGGCGAAGGCGAGCGGCGCCGGTTCCTCCTCGGCGCCGCCGAGTCGGGGCCAGAGGCTGCGCCCCTGCGCCCAGCGGCCCTCCGGGAGCTCGATGCCCGCCGCTTCGAGGAGGGTCGGCGCCAGATCGATCAGCTGCACCGGTTCGCGGTCGACGGCGGGGGCCAGTCGTCCCGGCCAGCTCAGGATGAGCGGCACGTGCAGGCAGGTCTCGAAGGCGAAGCGGCCATGGTTGAAGTAGAAGGCGTGGTCGCCGAGCGACTCGCCGTGGTCCGCAGTGAAGGCGGTGATCGTCTCGCCCATTCGTTCCTGCGTCTCGAGGGCCCCGAGCAGCCGGCCGATCTCGGCATCCACGTAGGCGATCTCCGCGTCGTAGCGCGCCACGTAGAAGCCGAGGCGATCCTCACCGTCGAGCACCTGCGACTTGCCGATGCCGGCGAGCTCCTGGCGGTAGCGGTCGGTGATCGGCACCTTGGTTTCGCCGTCGAAGTGCGCGTCCCCCTGGAACCGGTCGCGGTAGGCGTCGGGCGGCACGTAGGGAAAGTGGGGATCCAGGTAGTGAACCCAGAGGAACCAGGGGCGGTCGCGTGGCAGGGTCTCGGCCGTCGCGAGCGCGAGGCGGGTGACGTTCTCGGCGCCGTTCGGATCGAGCCCCTCGTCCGGAGGCGGCAGCTTCCAGGACTCGAGGAAGGTGTCGAATCCCTGGTCGAAGACGAACTCGCGGCCCAGCGCGCCGTTCGACACCACCGCGTGGGTGGCGTAGCCGGCAGCCTGGAGCTCTTCGGCGAGGAGGCGAAGCTCGCAGGGGAGCGGGATTCCGATCTGGCGAACGATGCCGTTGTCCTTCGGATAGGTCGAGCTGAAGAGCGAGGCGAACGAGGGGCCGGTCTTGGGCCACTGCGCCCAGGCGGCCTCGAAGCGCACCCCCTGGCCGGCGAGGCGATCCAGGTTGGGCGAGGTCGGCCGCGCGTATCCCCAGGCCGAGAGGTGGTCGGCACGCAGGGTATCGACGGTGATGAGCAGCAGGTTGGGCGCGCGATCCGGTTTGCCGAGGGGCAGGGCGGAGCGCGGCCCATCGCCGCCGCAGCCGAGCACCAGGGGCAGCAGCAGCGTGCCGGCGAAGCCTGCAGTCCGGGCGCGCGGACGAAACGGGCGCGGGAGAGAAGTCAAGAGAGTCGGGGGGGGGCGCGGGAGGGCGGGGCCGGTCAGTGGGCGTTCAGGCGCAGGCCGTGGCGCACCGTCATCCAGAGGATCTTGAAATCGAGCCCGAGCGACCAGTTCTCGACGTAATAGAGGTCGAACTCGAGGCGCTTGCGGATCGACGTGTTGCCGCGCCAGCCGTGCACCTGCGCCCAGCCGGTGATCCCCGCCTTGACCCGGTGGCGCAGCATGTATTGCGGCAGATGCTTGCGGAACTCGGCGACGAACGCCGGGCGTTCGGGGCGGGGTCCGACCAATGACATGTCGCCGACCAGGACGTTCCAGAGCTGCGGCAGCTCGTCGATCGACCAGCGCCGGATGAACTCGCCGACCCGGGTCCGCCGCGGATCGTCACGCGTCGCCCAGACCGGGCCGGTGGTCGCTTCGGCGTTGCTGCGCATCGAGCGGAACTTCCAGATCATGAAGGGGCGGCCGTCCAGGCCCATGCGCTCCTGCTGGTAGAAGATCGGGCCGCGGTCCTCGAGCCAGATGGCGAGCGCGACGAGGGGCAGGAAGGGGAGCAGAGCGAGCAGGCCGATCGCCGAGAGAACCAGGTCGACGACCCGCTTGACCAGGCTGTTCCACCCCTGCAGCGGGACTTGGGAGAGGTTGATGATCGGCGTGCCGTCGAGCTCTTCGAGGGTCGCCTTGAGGGTGGCGTACTGCAGGATGTCGGGAACGAGCTTGACCTCGACGCACTCGCTCTCGACGGTCTGCAGGACCCGCATCATCTTCTTGTGCGCTTCGAGCGGCAGGGCGACGAAGACCTGGTGGATCCGTTCCGCCGCCAGCACCTCCCGCAGGTCGGCGGTGGTGCCGAGGACCGGCAGGCCGCAGAATCGGGCGTGTCGCTTCGCCGGGTCGTCGTCGAGGAATCCCACGACCTCGATGCCGAAGTCGCGATGCGCCTGCAGCTTCTCGGTGATGTCCACCCCGAGCTCGCCGGCTCCGATGACCAGGATGCGCTGGCGGTTCGCGGCGTGCAGGCTCGCGCTGCGCAACAGGCCGCGGATGGCGACCCGCAGGGTGACCACCGAGAACCACTCGAGGGCCGCGAACAGGGCGAGGAAACCACGGCTGTAGAGGAAGGGGTCGAGACTGCCGGGAACGAGCGCCGGGCGATACCAGGAGGTGAGACCGGAGAGCAGCACCGTGCCCAGGATGACCGCCAGGAGGACCGAGATGGCCTCGTCGACCCGCGCGCGGTAGAGGCGCTGGCGGTAGAGCCCGTGGAAGTAGAAGACGACCGGGAAGAGCGCCAGGGCGAAGAGCAGCAGATCGAGGTAGCGCGCGAGCTGCGGGACGCCCTTGGTGATGGGGACGACTTCGAGCTGGAAACGCAGCGCCCAGGCGCCGAAGAATGCAATCGCCGTGGCGACCAGATCCCCGAAGAGGTGAACCGCCGCGGCAATTCGGTAACGCTGCTGAATCAAACGAGGGCTCCCTCCGTGTCGGGCCAGAAGGGGCGAAGCTGCTCCTTCAGGCGGATGCTGAACCGCTCGGCGGAAAACTCCTCCGCCCGGCTGCGAAGGTCCAGATGATTGAACTGCATTCGCCCGACTTTGTCAATTGCCGCCGCCAGGCTGTCGAGGTCGGCGCGCGCCAGCAGGAGGCCATGGCGTTCGGGTTCCACGATGTCCAGGACCCCCCCCTCACCGAGCGCCACCACCGGGGTGCCACAGGCCAGCGCCTCGACCGTGGCGATCCCGAAATCCTCAATCCCTGGCTGGAGATAGCAGCGGGCGCCGGCGTAGAGTCGACGCAGCTCGGCGCGATCGACCCGCGGCAACAGCCGCACGGAGGCATCGGCCCGGGCGGCGAGTCGCGCCCGATCGGGGCCGTCGCCGACCACGACCAGCGGGACTCCGGCCGTGCGGCAGGCCTCGAGACCGAGATCCACTTTTTTGTATGGCGCCAGCGCAGCCACCATCAGGCAGTAGTCGCCGCGCGGTCCGCCGGTCGGGCGATAGAACTCGGTGTCGACCGGAGGCGGCAGCACTTTGGCGGTTCGCCCGTAGTAGCGCGCGATCCTGCCGGCCACGAAGCGCGAGTTCGCCAGGTAGTGATCCACCCGCGACGCCGTCGCCACGTCCCAGCGCCGGAGCCGGTCGAGGATCCGGCCGCGCACCCAGCCGACTGCGCCGCGCTCGTCGCCGAAGTAGGCCTGGCGCTGGTCCCAGACGTAGCGCATCGGGGTATGGCAGTAGCAGAGATGGGTGGCGCCCTGGCCCGCGCGGGCGCTCTTCGCCACGCAGTGGCTGGAGCTGACCAGCAGCCGGTGGCCGCTGGTGGGCAGGGTCCGCAGCGCCGCTGGAAAGAGCGGCAGGTAGTGGCGATAACGCTGCCGGAGCAAGGGCGCACGTTGCAGGAAGCTGGTGACGATGGGGTGGG
The DNA here is from genome assembly GCA_964481735.1 of uncultured Thermoanaerobaculia bacterium. Taxonomy (GTDB): domain Bacteria; phylum Acidobacteriota; class Thermoanaerobaculia; order Multivoradales; family JAGPDF01; genus JAGPDF01. The sequence continues at coordinate 27,184 of CAYZWR010000023.1, read as the reverse complement.
TCTCGAGCGCGGGGTCGACGCTCCCGGGGAAGTGGAACAGGGTGTAGATCGGAGCTCGTGGCGCGAGCTGGGCGATCGCGGCGAGGACGTTCTCGCCGCCGCGCTGGCCGGTCAACCAGTCGTGCACCAGGCCGACGCCGCCCCTCATGCCGCGGGTTCCCGGGAATCCAGCGCCTCGCGGTAGACCGCTAGCGTCTGGCGAGCGGCGGTCTCCCACCGCCAGCGTTCGGCGCGCGCGCGGCCGCGGCGCGTGAGCTCGGCGCGGCGCGCGGGATCGGCGACGAGGCGGCGCAGGCGGCTGGCGACGGCCTGGATGTCGCGTGGGTCGACCAGCTCCGCGGCGTCGCCGGCGACCTCCGCGACGGCCGGAGTGTTCGACGCGACGACCGGCGTGCCGCTCGCCATGGCTTCCGCCACCGGCAGCCCGAAACCCTCGTAGAGCGAGGGCAGGAGCAGCAGGGTGGCGCCCTGATAGAAGGCAGCGAGATCTTCGTTCGCAACGCGCCCCGGAGAGCAGACCCGTCCAGCGAGGCCCAGAGCGTCGATCAGCTCGGCGAGCGGGGGTCGGTCGAGCCGGGCGCCGCCGAGCAGCACCAACCGCTCGGCGACCTCCGGTCCGGCGGCGGCGTAAGCGCGCAGCGCCCCGTCGAGGTTCTTGTGCGGCTTGGGATTGCCGACCACGAGGAGGTAGCCGGGGGTGAGGCCGTGGCGCGCCAGCTGCGCCGCGAGCTCGGCCGGCGGGATGGGCCGCCGGAAGCGATCCTCGACGCCATGCGGTACGACCCGGATCTTGGCCCGGTCGGCGCCGAGGTGACGCATCAGATCGCCGGCCGCCGACTCGGTGCCGGTGAGGATCCGATCGCCGCGCCGGACCGCGCGGCGGAGCATGGCGCGGGCGTACCCGAGGGCGAGGCGGTGGGGCAGGTACTCCGGGAAGAGCAGGTGGATGAGATCGTGGATGGTGACCACGACGCGCATTCGCAGACGCGCCGGCAGGACGTAGTGCGGGCTGTGGAAGAGGTCGGGCGCCAACGCAGCGAGGCGCCGCCCCAGCCCGAGCTGCTCGGCGAGCGAGTATCCGGGAGCCCGTTCGTCGATCCAGTGGAAGTTGGCCGGCAGCGGGCCCAGGTCGGTGTGGTGTTCGCGCGGCGCGAGGAGCAGGAACTGCGTCGTCGAGTCGAGCGCGGCGAAGCCGCCGATCAGCCCGCCGACGTAGCTGCCGATGCCGAAATCGGCGAGCTTGCGGGCGTCGATCGCGATCCGGGTCATCGGGACGACCCGGACGAGCCGGCCAGGACCTGGTGGAAGACCGCGGCCAGCCGCTCGCCGGCGGCTCGCCAGCTGAAGCTCCGCGCGCGCTCGCGACCCAGAGCCGCCAGGCGCTGCATGCGCTCCCGGTCGGAGAGGAGTTGGAGGAGCGTCCCCGCGAGCTCGTGGGGGTCGTCGCCCTCGACGCAGAGTCCGGCGTCCCCGACCACTTCGGGGAGGCTGGAGCGACGGGTGACCACCACCGGCACGCCGCAGGCCATCGCTTCGGCGACCGGCAGGCCGAAGCCCTCGTAGAGCGAAGGGAAGACGAAGAGCGTCGCCGCCTGCAACAGGGCGATGAGCTCGGGACGCGGCAGGTGGCCGAGCCGATGCAGACCCTCGCCGGACAGGCGATCGAGCCGGCGGACGAGCGACGAGCTGTGCCAGCCCTCCGGGCCGGCGATCACCAGCGGCGGCGCCGCCGTCCATTCGGCGCGCAGCGCCTGCCACGCGTCGACCAGCAACTCGACGTTCTTGCGCGGCTCGAGAGTGCCGACGTAGAGCAGGAATCCCGCCGGCAACCCCAGGCGCTGACGAGTGGCGGCGATTTCGGCTTCGTTCGCCGGGCGGAAGGCCTCGTCGACGCCGTTCCAGATCACCTCCGTCTTGGCGGCCGCCCGGGGCCAGGCCGCGGCGATCTCTCGCGCCACCGAGGCGGAGACGGTGACGATCCGGGCGGCGCGCTCGATCGACGGTTCGAGGAAGGGGAGCAGGCTCCAGCGGATCTTCCAGGTCAGGGTCTCCGGGACGTGGAGCGCCGCGAGGTCGTGCACCGTGACCACCCCCGGAACCGGCAGCCGGTGGGGGAGCGTATGGAGCGGCGACCAGAAGAGATCGACGTCGCCGCGCGCCAGGCGGCGGGGCAGGACGAGCTGCTGCCAGACGACGCCCAGCGGCGCCGGTTGCTGTTCGAGCCGGACCCCCAGCTCGGTCAGCCGGCGCGGTTCGAACGGGGGCGCGTGCGAGAGGCCGAGGAGCTCGAACTCGTCGCGCGCCGCGAGCTCGGCGAGCAACGCTTCGGTGTAGATGCCGATGCCGGTCGGCCGGCGAACCAGGGCGCGCAGATCGACCGCGATCCGCGGGCGGGGGGTGCGGGTTGCGGTCAGGATCTCACCGTTCGAGGGTGCCGTGGACAGAGCCGGCGCGCGAAGTGTACGACAGCGAAGCGGGCGCCGGTGCTAGAGTTCGCCGGGTCTCCGCGCGATGCGCCCCGAATCAGCGCCACCCCACGCCCCGCCTTCCGAGGCCGACGAACGGCAACGGCTCGCCGCGACCCTCGCCGGTCTGCGCGCCGCGGTGCGCCAGCGACAGGGCGAGGTCGCCACGGTGCGTGGCGGTGCCGACGAGCTGCACGGCCTCCTGTTGGAGCTGCGCCGCGCCGAGTTCGTCCAGGAACCGGTCCCCGTCTCGCCGCGCCCGGGCTTCGGCCGGCTCATCGTCTGGCTGCGCAAGGCGGCCTACCACCTCTTCTTCAAGTGGCACGCCCGCGGCGTGCTGCAGCAGCAGAACGCCTTCAACCAGAGCGCCAGCCAGCTGGTGGCCGAGCTCGCCGAACGCTCCAAGCGCGCCGAGGAGGAGCTCGCCCGGTTGCGCGAGCGGCTGGCGGCGCTCGAGGCGCGGGCGGGCGCGCCGGCCCCGTCCGACGCCGGGGACGGCGAGGAGTGAGCGCCCGGATCGCGATCGCCGCCGCCCAGGTTCCTTTCGTGCGCGGTGGCGCCGAGGTGCTCTACGAGAGCCTGCGCGACGAGCTGCAGCGGCGCGGCCACCAGGCCGAGATCGTCAGCCTGCCGTTCAACTGGTCGACGCGCCTCAACATCGTGCAGAGCGCGCTCGCCTGGCGGCTGATCGACCTCACCGAGTCGGCGGGCCAGCCGATCGATCTGGTGATCGCCACGCGCTTCCCCTCCTACCTGGTCCGGCACCCGCGCAAGGTGGTCTGGCTGATCCACCAGTTCCGCCAGATCTACGAGCTCAAGGGAGGGCGTTTCAGCGACTTCGGAAGCCAGGCGGGAGACGAGAAGGTGGAAGCGATGCTGCGCGCGTTCGACCGGCGCGGCCTGGGCGAGGCGCGGCGGCGCTTCGCCATCTCACGCAACACGGCGCAGCGGCTGTCGACCTTCAACGGACTCGACGCCGAGCCGCTCTACCCGCCGCCCAAGCTCGGCGCGGCCTACCGCTCCGGTCCCTACGGCGACTACCTGTTGAGCGTCGGACGGCTCGACGCGATGAAACGCTTCGAGCTCGTCCTCGAGGTGGCCGCGGCGACCCGTTCGCGGTTGCGCTGCCGGATCGTGGGCAGTGGCCCCGACGAACAGCGCTTGGTTCGCCTGGCGGGGGAGCTCGGCCTGGGCGATCGATTCGAGCTGCTCGGCTGGGTCTCCGACGAGCGGCTGGTCGAGCTCTACGCCGGAGCGCTCGCCGTGGTCTACGCGCCGCACGACGAGGACTACGGTTACGTCACGGTCGAGGCCTTCAAGTCACGCCGACCGGTGCTCACCACCGCGGACAGCGGCGGCGTCCTCGAGTTCGTCGTGCCGGAGGTGAACGGCTTCGTCGCCGCCGCGGGATCCGGAGCGGCGTCCGAGCTGGCGCGCCACGCCGATCGCCTGGCCGGCGACCACGCGCTGGCGGCCCGCCTCGGCGAGGCGGGGGCGCGGCGCGTCGCCGAAATCGGTTGGGACCGGGTCGTCGAGCAGCTGCTGTCACCGCTCGCCTGAGGGTTCGATGCGCGTCGCCTGGGTCAGTCCGTTGCCCCCCGCGAGCTCCGGGATCGCGGACTACAGCGCGGAGCTGTTGCCCCACCTGGCCGAGCGCTGCCAGCTCGAGCTGTTCTACGAAGGATCGGCCGCGGTCGATCCGGCGCTCGCCGACCGGTTCCGCTGCCGGCCGGTGGGCACGCTCGCGGCGAGCGCGGCGGACGAGCCTTTCGATCTCACGGTCTACCAGCTCGGCAACAGCCCGCCGCACCACGCCGAGAGCTATCGGCTGGCGCTCGCGCGGCCCGGCGTGGTGGTGCTCCACGAGTTCATGCTGCATCACCTGGTGCGCGGCCTCACTCTGGCGCGCGGCGACGCCCAGGCGTATCTGGAGGAGATGCGTTACGCGGCGGGAGCGAGCGGTTGGCGCGCGGCGCGCCGCCTGCTCGACACCCATTTCCCGGTCGACCCCTGGAGCTTCCCGCTCTTCGAGCGCCTGGTCGATCGCGCCCAGGGCGTCCTGGTGCACAACGAGTTCGCCCGCGCGCGGGTGCTCGCCAGTCGGCCGATGGCGCGCGTCGAGGTGGTGCCGATGCCGATCGGCCTCGACGCCACGCCGCCGACGCCCGCCGAGCGCGCCGACCTCAAGCGTCAGCTGGGAGTCGAGCCCGACGGCTTCCTCGTCGCTTCGTTCGGCTTCGTCACGCCGCAGAAGCGGCTGGAGCCGCCGCTCGCCGCGTTCGCCCGCCTGCGCCGCGAGGTGCCGCGGGCCCGCTTCGCGGTGGTGGGAGAGGTCTCGCCGCACTACGACTTCGCCGAGGCGCTCTCCCGCCTCGGCGGCGAAGGTGTCCAGGTCGTCGGCCGCTGCCCGCTCGCCCGGTTCCACGCCTGGATGCGCGCCTGCGACGTCGCGGTCAATCTGCGCCATCCGACCGGCGGCGAGACATCGGCCTCCTTCCTGAGGCTGCTCGGCCTCGGCCGTCCGGTCGTGGTCAACCCGGTCGGTGCCTTCGCCGAGGTTCCAGAAGGCGCCTGCCTGAAGCTCCCCATCGACGGCTTCGAGGAGGCGACGCTGCTCGCCTATTTCCGGCGCCTCGCCGCCGAGCCGCAGCTCGGCGAGGCGATCGGCCGGGCGGCGCGGAGCTTCGCGGAGCTGCATCACGCCCCGAGCCTCGCTGCCGCCGCCTATCTCGAACGGCTGGAAGCCTGGGCGCGGGAGCCGCGCGAGCCGGACTCGGTGGTGCCGCCGCTCGCCCCCTACGATCCGCACGACCCCTGGCCCGCGCTGATCGCCCGGCTGGGCGGTGAGCTCGCCGACCTGGGGCTCGGCGAGAGCGATCCCGAGCTGCTCGCGGCGCTCGGCGAGATGTTGAACGACCTCGAAGTCGACCCCCCGCGGTGAAGCCTCGTTCGGCCACCGTCGCGTGGCGCCTGGCGGTGAGTCTCACGGTGCTGGTCGGCGCCGCGGGGCTCTGGCTGCACGGTTACGCGCCGCGCGAGCGACCGGGCTCTCCCTCGGCGCGGGGTCGCGCCTTGCTGGCTTGGGCGGCCGAACGCTGGGAGGTCGTCGTCTGGGTGCCGCATCCCCATCAGAACCTGGGTCTGTTCGCTGAACGGGTCGGCGATCCGGAGGCCTATCTCGCGGCCGGCGCGCGGGCGAGCGGAAGGCCCGTGCCGCGCTGGCCGGCCTTCGGCCCGTTCGCCCTGCCCCCCGGTCGCGAACTGGTGGTGGCGCTGTCGGGCGACGGCCGGGGTTTTTTCACCGCGGCGCGGGTCGATCCGCCGATCGCCTGGCTGACGCGCCTCGCAGGGCGTCTCGCCGGCAATCCCTGGCTGGCCGGCGGCGTGGTGCAGCGCGGCGAGAGCCGCTTGCGGGTGAGCTGGGACGAGGGCTTCTGGTCGGTGTCCCCGGCCGACGCGGAGCCGCCACCCGTCGGCCAAGAGACGGAGTCCGCGGGTGGTCCGCCGGAGTCGCCCGACCTCGGTCGTCTGGCGCTCTCGCGACCCTGGGGCCCACTCCCGCCCGGCGACTATCGCCTGTCGCGCCAGGCCGGGGAGCTCGAGCTGCGGAGCGGCTCCGCGCCGCCCGATGGAAGCGCGGCGCTCGCGTTCGACGCTCCCGGTCTGGTGCTGTGGGCGAGCGAGAGCGAGCCTGGCCCGGTCGGTGGACCCGGCCTCTTCCTGCTCTGGGAAGGCGCGGAGGGTGTGCTGCCCCGCGCCGCGGTGCTGCAGCGGGGGGGAGGCCAGACCTTCCGGCTGCCCGCCGAGCGCCTGCTCGAGCTCTTCGGGCAGGGGGCACGACAGGGCCGCCGCCTCGGTTGGTCGATTCGCGCCACCGATCGCGAGGGTCGCGGCGCCGCGCTCGGCGCCGTGCCCTGGTTCGAGCGCCACCTGCCACGGGCCGGCGAACAGCCCTGGCTTGCCGCGGCGCTCCGCCTGGAGCCGCGGCGGGCTGGCGATCTGCTGCGCCGGATGGCGGCGGCGCTGGAGAAACTGCCGCTCGTGCCGGCGCGGGATCGCGAACGTTGGCAGGCGGGAGCTCTCCTGCTCCGGCCGTTCGGCGAATGCGGTGCGATCACCCTCGAGGTCTGGCGGCAGCCGGACTCGGTTCGACTTCGACTCTGCCCGCCCCGTGTCGAGGGCCGGAGCTTCGCTGAATCGTCCTCGGACGAGGACGGCCAGATTGACGAGGGGCCGGATCTCCGATAGCCTGCGGCGGCTTTCGGGGGGCTCGACCGATGAAGATTCGCCTGGACGACGCCCGCTTCGAGCCTTGTTCTTGGCAGGAAAAGGTCCAACTCACCGCTGAAGAGGTCGGATTCGGGGAGTTGCTGGAGCTCGGCGCGGTCGAGTGCGCGGGGAGCATCACTTTCTCTTCGCCGGACTTCCTGTTGCGAGCGCACCTGAGCTACGTTCAGTCGGTGAGCTGTAACCGGTGCCTGAAGCCGGTGCGGCTCGAAGTCGAGGACGATCTGGAGCTGCTCGTTCGCGAGCGGCGTGCGGGGCCCGCGGGGACCCGGGGCGAGCAGGGGCTGGAGGAAGCCGATCTCGGAACGCTCGAGGTCGTCGACCAGGTGGATACGCGGCCGTTGATCGTCGAGCAGGTTCAGCTCAACCTGCCGATGAAGCCGCTCTGCCGCGAGGATTGTCGCGGACTCTGTCCGCTCTGCGGGCGGGATCTCAACGACGGCCCTTGCGGTTGTGCCGCCGATCGGATCGACCCGCGCTGGGGCGCGCTGGCGGCGCTCAAGGCCGGAGCCGAAGGCGGGACGAAGAGAGAAAACTAGGAAGCGAGAAGGAAGCAACGATGCCCAATCCGAAACGACGTCACTCCAAGGCCCGGCGCGACAAGCGCCGCGCGCACGACGCGCTGGCGCTGCCGGCGTCCTCCATCTGCCCGACTTGCGGCGAGCGCAAGCTGCCGCATCGCGCCTGTCCCTCGTGCGGCAGCTATCGCGGCCGCGAGGTCGTCGAAGTCCCGACCCAGTCCTAGGCCCAGCCGGTCCGAGCGCGACCGCCGACGCCGTGCCGAACCCGTCCGCAGCTGCGCGCATCGCCGTCGACGCGATGGGTGGCGATTTCGCGCCGCGCGCCGCCGTCGTGGGCGCGTGGGCGGCCGCCGCGCACGACGGGATCGCAGTGACGCTGGTGGGTGATCGCGCCCGGCTGGAGCGCGAGCTCGCCCGCCTGGGAGATGCTCGCGGCCGGCTCGAGGTGGTGCACGCCGAGGAGACCGTGGGCATGGACGAGCCGGCCACGGCAGTGCGGCGAAAACGCCGCTCCTCGATCGCGGTGTGTGCCGAACTGGTGCGTTCCGGCGGCGCGCAAGCGATGGTCTCGGCGGGCAACACCGGCGCGGCGATGGTGGCGGCGAAGCTGACCCTGGGAGCGATCCCCGGAGTGGATCGCCCGGCGCTCGCCGCGGTCTTCCCGAATCGCCGCGGCCGAACCGTGGTGCTGGACGTCGGCGCCAACGTCGACTCCCGTCCCGAACACCTGCGCCAGTTCGCGGTGATGGGGCACTTCTACGCGCAGGAGGTGATCGGCACGACCGCTCCGCGGATCGGGCTGCTGTCGATCGGCGAGGAGGAGGGCAAGGGGAACGACTCGATCCGCGAGGCGACGCGTGCCCTCAAGGCCACCGGCCTCAACTTCGTCGGCAACGTGGAGGGACGAGACCTGTTCAGCGGCCGGGTCGATGTGATCGTCTGCGACGGCTTCGTCGGCAACGTGATGCTCAAGTCCGCCGAGTCGATGGCCGAGCTCATCGTTTCGATGATGCGCGAGGAGCTGGCGCGCACGCTGCGCACCCGGCTCGGCGGCTGGCTGTCGCGGCCCGCGTTCCTGGGCATGAAACGGCGCACCGACTACACCGAGTACGGTGCGGTGCCGTTGCTCGGCGTCGCTGGCGGCTGCCTGATCGCGCACGGCCGCTCGAACGCCAAGGCGATGCGCAATTCGATCCGCCGCGCGGTCGAGTTCTCGGCCGCCGACCTGCACGTCAAGATCCGCGACAAGGTGGCCGAGCTGCACGCCGCCGAAGCGCGCTGGGCCGCCGCCGGTGGCGGCTGACGGGTGCCGAGGGACGAGATGCAGACCAGGACGGCGTTCGTCTTCCCCGGACAGGGGTCGCAGAAGGTGGGCATGGGCCGCGAGTTCGCCGAGCACTTCCCGGAGGCACGCGCCGCGTTCGACGAGGCCAGCCATGCGATCGGCTTCGATCTCGCTGCGCTCTGCTGGGAAGGGCCGGAGGAGGAGCTCGCCCTCACCGCCAACACCCAGCCGGCGATCCTCGTCGCCTCGGTGGCCATCGGCCGCGTGCTCGCCGCCCGCGGCGTCGTTCCGGCGGCGGTCGCCGGCCACAGCCTGGGCGAGTACTCGGCGCTGGTCGCCGCCGGAGCCCTGACGCTCGGCGACGCGTGCCGCCTGGTGCGCCGGCGCGGCCAGCTGATGCAGGAAGCGGTGCCGGTCGGAGTGGGGGCGATGGCCGCGATTCTCGGACTGACCGCCACGGAGGTCCAGACGGTCTGCGAACAGGCGGCGCAGGGCGAGATCTGTTCGGTGGCCAACTTCAACGCGCCCGAGCAGACGGTCATCGCCGGGCATCGCGCCGCGGTGGAGCGCGCCATGGTGCTCGCCAAGGAACACGGAGCGAAGCGGGCCCTTCCGCTCCCGGTGTCGGCCCCGTTCCACTGCGCCCTGATGCACGACGCGCGCGAGGGGCTCGGACCGGATCTCGCGGCGACGCCATTCGCCGATCCGCGCGTGCCGGTGGTGGTCAACGTGGACGCGTTGCCGTTGCTCGCGGGCGACGAGCTGCGCGATGCCCTGGTGCGCCAGATCGATTCGCCGGTGCGCTGGGTCGAGTCGGTCCACGTGCTGGTCGAATCGCTGTCGATCCAGCGGTTCGTCGAGGTCGGACCGGGCAGCGTGCTCAGCGGATTGATCAGGCGCATCGCGCCCGAGGTCGAGGCGATCTCGATCGCCGAGCCCGCGGCGCTCGACCAGCTGGGGGAGGGCTGACGCGAGCGATGTTCCGACTCGACGGCAGGACCGCGCTGGTCACCGGCGCCTCGCAGGGCATCGGCGAGGCGGTCGCTCGCCGGCTGGCCGCGCAGGGCGCACGGGTCGTGCTCGCGGCGCGCAATCTGGAGAAGCTGGCCGCGGTGGCGGACGCCATCGGCGCGGCGGGCGGCGAGGCGCACCCGCTGGCGCTCGATCTCGCGCGGCCCGAGGAGATCGGCGACCGGCTGAAGGGACTGCCGCCCGGCCTCGAGGCGATCGACATCCTGGTCAACAACGCCGGCATCACCGGCGACAACCTGCTTGCCCGCATGAGCCTCGAGCAGTGGCGCTCGGTGCTCGACACCAACCTGACCGGGACGTTCGCGGTCAGCAAGGAGCTGGTGCGCGGCATGATGCGCCGCCGCTGGGGGCGGATCGTCACGGTGTCGTCGGTGATCGGCCTGATGGGCAACGCGGGCCAGGCCAACTACGCCGCGGCCAAGGCGGGCCTGGTCGGATTCACCAAGTCGCTCGCTCGCGAGTTGGCCAGCCGCAACATCACCGCCAACGTGGTTGCTCCCGGATTCATCGAGACCGCCATGACCGAGGTGCTGCCCGACGCCACGCGTCAGGACCTTCTCGCTCGCGTGCCGCTCGGCCGACTGGGACTCCCGGACGACGTCGCGACGGCGGTCGTCTACCTGGCGAGCGAGGAGTCGGGCTACGTCACCGGCCAAGTGCTGAACGTCTCCGGGGGGCTCTACATCTAGGCCTCGCCGGTTGGACTCGTTTCCGGAGTTTGTGTTAGAAACTCGCTGCCGTTTCGCAAAGGAGGAAACCCCCCAATGTCCGTTGCCGAGAAGGTCAAGAGCATCATCGTGGAACAGCTCGGCGTCGAAGCCGACGAAGTGACCCCCGAAGCGAGCTTCACCGAGGATCTGGGCGCCGACTCGCTCGACATCGTCGAACTGGTCATGGCCTTCGAGGAGGAGTTCGGCATCGAGATCCCCGACGAGGACGCCGAGAAGATCTCCCGCGTCCAGGAAGCCGTGAGCTACATCGAGCAGCACGCCGCGGAGAAGAACTGACCTTCCAGGCCTCCGCGCTCCACGACCCATCCAACATGTCCGTTCGCGAACGACGTCGAGTCGTCGTCACCGGCGTAGGACTCGTCTCTCCGCTCGGCGTGGGAACCCTGCCGACCTGGGAGGCGCTCCTCGCCGGGCGGAACGGCGTGGGCCCGATCACTCGATTCGACACCGCGCGTTTCGACGTGAAGATCGCCGCCGAGGTGCGGGGCTTCCAGCCCGAGCTCTGGATGGAGAAGAAGGAAGTCAAGAAGAGCGACACCTTCATCCACTACGCCCTGGCAGCGAGCCGCATGGCACTCGACGACTCGGGCCTGGCGATCGACGACACCAACGCGGAGCGCGTGGGAGTGGTCATCGGTTCGGGCATCGGCGGTCTGCCCCTCATCGAGCGCACCCACGCGACCCTCATGGAGCGCGGCCCCGATCGCGTGTCGCCGTTCTTCATTCCCGGCCTGATCGTCAATCTCGCCGCCGGGCAGGTCTCGATCGCCACCGGCGCCCGCGGGCCCAACACCGCGCCCTGCACCGCCTGCACGACCGGCCTGCACGCCGTCGGCGACGCCTTCCGTCTCGTCCAGGACGGTTGGGCGGACGCCATGATCTGCGGGGGCACGGAGTCGGTGGTCACGCCGCTCGCGGTCGCGGGATTCACCGCCATGCATGCGCTCTCCAAGCGCAACGACGCGCCGGAGCGCGCCTCGCGCCCCTGGGACAAGGACCGTGACGGGTTCGTGATGGGCGAGGGAGCGGGCATCGTGGTGCTCGAAGCGCTCGAGTCGGCGCGCCGGCGCGACGCTCCGATCTATTGCGAGGTGGTGGGCTACGGCATGAGCGCGGACGCCTACCACATCTCGGCTCCCCACCCGGAGGGGCGCGGCGCGGTGACCGTCATGCGCTACGCGCTCGCCGACGCCGGATTGCCGGTCGAGGCCGTCGACTACATCAACGCCCACGGCACGTCGACGTCGCTCGGTGACCTGGCGGAGGTCAAGGCGATTCACCAGGTCTTCCGGGATCACGCCCGTCGGCTCGCGGTGTCCTCGACGAAGTCGTCGACCGGACACCTGCTGGGGGCGGCCGGCGGGCTGGAGTGCGGCCTCCTGGCGCTGGCCATCAAGCACCAGGTGCTTCCGGCGACGCTGAACCTCGACGAGCCCGGCGAGGGGTGCGACCTCGATTTCGTCCCCAACGAGCCCCGGCCGTCCCGGCTCGAGGTCGGCCTCACCAACTCCTTCGGCTTCGGTGGCACCAACGGCGCGCTGCTCATGCGCCGTTTCGCCTGAGCGGCGGTCGGGGATTCACTCTCCGGTCGACCTGCCGCGCGAGCGCGGGCGCCACTGGAAGCGGGGCAGCGAAATCCTGCCGCGTGCGTCGAAGACGACTCCCTCGTGCTGGAGAATGACCCGCTGCAGCGCCTGGTGTCCGGCGGGATCGGACCGCGCGCTGATCTCGCCCCGTGCGTTCACCACCCGCTGCCAGGGCAGCGCGGTGTCGTCGGGCAGGGCGTGCAGCGCGTAGCCGACCAGGCGTGCCTGACCTCCCAGTCCGGCGAGCGCGGCGATCTGGCCGTAAGTCGCCACTCGGCCGCGCGGGATGCGCGCCACCTGGGCGTAGATCCGGCGGTGGCGGCTGGGCTCGGAGGGGGCGAGGCGCGGGGGCATGACAGGGCGTCGTCCCGGCGCGGTCGGGCGCCCGAGGGAAGGAGATCCTAACCCGCGTCGCGCGTCGGTCGGAGGGTTCCTTGGACCCGCGCGCCTGCGAGACCGGCCGCCGCGTCCAATCGGCCCTCGGCCTGCGGACGGCCGCGACCGGTCCCCGTTTCGGTTACGATCGGCGCTCCGCGATCCGACCGAGAGGAGCGAACCATGAGCCGAGTCCGCGTCCTGGTGGGTACCCGCAAAGGGGCTTTCGTCCTGACCGCCGACGGCAAGCGCGCGCGCTGGACGATCGAGGGCCCGCATTTCGCCGGATGGGAGATCTACCATCTCAAAGGCTCTCCGGCCGATCCGGACCGCATCTACGCTTCGCAGACCAGCAGCTGGTTCGGGCAGGTCGTGCAGCGCTCCGACGACGGAGGCCGTAACTGGGAGGCGGTGGGGAACCAGTTTCCCTACGACGGCACCCCCGGCACCCATCAGTGGTACGACGGCTCGCCGCATCCCTGGGAGTTCAAGCGCGTCTGGCATCTCGAGCCGTCGCTCGACGACCCGGACGAGCTGTTCGCCGGAGTCGAGGACGCCGCGCTCTTCCGTTCGACCGACGGCGGACGGAGCTGGCGGGAGCTCGCCGGGCTGCGCGGCCACGGGTCGGGCGCCAACTGGATGCCGGGAGCGGGCGGCATGGGGCTGCACACCATCCTGCTCGACCCGCTCCGCCGCGAGCGGATGACCATCGCCATCTCGGCGGCTGGCGTCTTCCGCAGCGACGACGGCGGCGCGACCTGGGCGCCGAAGAACCTCGGCCTGCGCTCGGACTTCATGCCCGACCCGACGGCCGAGGTCGGCCACTGCGTGCACCGCATCGCGCTGCACCCCTCGCGCCCCGAGACCCTCTTCATGCAGAAGCACTGGGACGTGATGCGCAGCGACGACGCCGGCGACAGCTGGCGGGAGGTGAGCGGCAACCTGCCGAGCGACTTCGGCTTCCCGATCGACGTCCACGCGCACGAGCCCGAGACCATCTACGTGGTGCCGATCGAGAGCGACTCGCTGCACTATCCGCCGGAGGGGAAGCTGCGCGTCTACCGCAGTCGGACCGGCGGCGGCGAGTGGGAGGCGCTGACCCGCGGACTGCCGCAGCGCGACTGCTACGTCAACGTGCTGCGCGACGCGATGGCGGTCGACTCGCTCGACGAGTGCGGCATCTACTTCGGGACCACCGGCGGCCAGGTCTACGCCTCGGCCGACGCCGGCGACAGCTGGGAACCGATCGTGCGCGACCTGCCGGCGGTGCTCTCGGTGGAAGTGCAGACGCTGCCGTGATCCGTGTCGTCCTGCCGTACCACCTGCGGACCCTGGCGCGGGTCGGCGGCGAGATCGAGCTCGAGGTCGCGGGGCCGGTCACGCAGCGCGCCCTGCTCGACGCCTTGGAGGCACGCTACCCGATGCTGCGCGGCACGATCCGCGACCCGGGAAGCGGGCGGCGGCGCCCCTTCCTGCGCTTCTTCGCCTGCGCCGAGGACCTCTCGGACGCGGCGCCGGAGGCGCCGCTTCCCGACGCGGTGGTCGGCGGAAGCGAGCCCTACCTGGTGGTGGGGGCGATCGCCGGGGGTTAGCCCGAGCCGCGCGCCGACCTAGGGCGCGAACTTGGCGGCGTAGTCGGCCATCGCGGCGCGCACCACCTTGCGCGCGTGGTCACGGCCGTAGACCTGGCTGACCCGGGCCCGCGAGCGCTGGCCGGGAACCATCTTGTAGGTCAGGAAGTAGTGCTGCAGGCGCTCGACCAGGACGGCCGGAACGTCGGCCAAGTCACGCGCCGCGCCCCAGATGTGATCGTTCTCGAGCACGCTGATGATCTTGTCGTCGGCCTCGCCGCGGTCGATCATCTGCAGGCCGCCGATCACCCGGCAGCGCACGATGATCTCGTTGCGAGCCAGGGTCCTCTCCGACAGTACGCTGATGTCGAGCGGATCGCCGTCACCGCGCTTGGCGCCCGGCGCGAGGGCGCGCACCCGCTCGCCGCAAAGGGTGCGGGGGACGAAACCGTAGAGGGCGGGGTGCTGTGCCGAGGAGCGCTGTGGCCGATCGACCACGAGGTAGCCCGAAACCTTGTCCACTTCGTACTTCATCAAGTCGAACGGGGTGATCTCGATGTAGGCGTTGAGGTGGTCGGGCGGATCGGGCCCCACCTCGAGGCCGTGCCAGGGGTGGGGGCGGAAGTGATGGACGGTGGGTGCGTAGCCTCGAGGTGCGCGCTTCGGCATGGGATCCAGCCCCTCCACGGATGCGGGCGGCGCCGCGGCAGCCGCCCGCTCGGGAGTGTACGAGGGAGCGACCGCCGCGCCAAGCGACGGGTGGCAGCGGGTCGAAGCCGTCAGACCTCGACTTCCGACTCCGCCTCGACCGCGCTGGCGACCTCCTCCGCAGCCTCGCGAGCCGGCTCGGATCTCGTCTCCGCCTCGGCCACCCACTCCTCGCGCTGGACGGCGATCGAGCATTCGGTGGCGAGCGCCGCGAGCGCCCCGACCGCGGCGAGCACCGGAGCGAACACCACGCCCACGACCCCGGCGGTGAGCGGGAACTCGGCGATGCTGCGCTCCCCCTGCTTGATGACGATGCGGCGGACGTTGCCCTCGTGGACGAGCTGGCGGACCTTGTCGACCAGCTCGCCGCCCTGGACTTTCGTGGTCTCCCACCAGGTTCGCGTGCTCATTCCAGGCCTCCTCGTTGCGGCGCCCCCGATGCGAGGGAGACCGCCCTCCCTACACTACGCGGGAGCGGGCGATTCGTTGCTCCGGCTCGCCGTGGCGCGCTGGAGAAAGACCTCCTGTGCCGCGCGGCGCGGCTCGCCGGGCGCCGGCTCGCGCCGCTGGTAGCTGCCATCGGGCTGCATGTCCCAGGCGGTGGCGTTGTCCTCCTCGTAGACGCGCAGGATCTCCTCGAGCTCGCCGCGCACCCGCGGGTCGCGCACCGGCGCCAAGGCCTCGACGCGACGATCGAGATTGCGTTGCATCCAGTCGGCCGAGCCGAGGTAGAGCTCGGGCGCGCCGCCATTCTCGAAGCGGTAGATGCGACCATGCTCGAGGAAGCGACCGAGCGTGCTGTAGACCTGGATGGTCGCAGAGAGCCCCGGCACGCCGGCGCGCAGGCAGCAGAGCCCGCGCACGTTGAGCCGCATGGGTACGCCTGCCTGGCTGGCGCGGTAGAGCTCGGCGATCAGGCGGCTGTCCTGGAGTTGGTTGAGCTTGGCGCGGATCCCCGCCGGCCGGCCTGCCCGGGCGTGCTCGGCCTCGCGCCGGACGAGCGCCGTGAAGCGCTCGCGCAGGGTATGCGGCGAGACGATGAGGTGGGCGTAGCGCCGCGCCGAGGCGGCGCCGGTGAGCTCGTTGAACAGCGTACCCACTTCGCCGGCGAGCTCCGGATCGGCGGTGAGGATGCCGAGATCCTCGTACAGGCGGGCGGTGCCGGTGTGGTAGTTGCCGGTCCCGATGTGGGCATAGCGTCGGATCCCGTCCGTCTCCTCGCGCACCACCAGGGCGAGCTTGGCGTGCGTCTTCAACCGCTCGACCCCGTAGGCGACGTGCGCGCCGCACTGTTCGAGATGGTGGGCCCAGGCGATGTTTGGCGCTTCGTCGAAGCGGGCGGTGATCTCCACCAGCACCGCCACCTGCTTGCCCCGGCGGGCCGCCTCGACCAGCGCCTGGACGATCGGCGACTGGCTGCTCGTGCGGTAGATCGTGAGCTTGATCGCCAGGACCTTGGGGTCGACCGCCGCGCACTCGAGGAAGCGCAGGACCGAGCGGTCGAAGCTCTGGTAGGGAAGGTGGATCAGCAGATCGCCGGCCCGGATCTCGTCGAAGATCGCGCCCGGATCGTCCGCCGCGAGCTGGACGAGGCGCGGCGGGGTGACCGGCTCGTGCGCTGCGTCGCGCAGCTCGGCATGCCCCTCGAAGGGCAGCTTCATCAGGTCGGCGAGAGCGAGCAGGCCCTCGGTCGGCTCGAGGTCCTCGCGGTCGGTCTGGAGCTGCTCGGCGATCCAGAGCTGCAGGTCCTCGGGCATGTCGGCGCTCACCTGCAGGCGGACCACGCCGGCGAATTTGCGCGCGGTGAGCTCCGCGGTCACCCTGCCGAGCAGCGCGCCGGGCGTGAAGTCGGGTTCCTCCTCGTCATCGAGGCTGCTCCAGGGGTCGTCCTTGCCGCCGCGCGTGGCGCGGAAGTAGGAGCAGCGCACTTCGGTGGCCTCGGGGAACATCCGGTGCAGGTTCGCGGCGATCACCTGCTCGAGCGGCACCACGCCGTCGCGCCCCGGCAGCATCACCCAGCGCGGGCGGTTGGGCGGCACCTTGATGCGCACGAAGCGATAGCGCGGGCGGCCGCTCTCGCGCCACTGCACCGCCAGATTGAGCCCGAGGTTGCTGATGAACGGGAAGGGGTGCGCGGCGTCGACCGCGAGCGGGGTGAGGATGGGCTCGATCGACTCGCGGAAGAAAGCCTGCAGATGGGCGTGATCTCCGGCATCGAGCTGGCTCGCGTCGAGGATCGGCAGCCCGACGGCGGCGAGCGCCGGCCGGAGCTCGCGCTCGACCAGGCGCGCCACGCTCCGCGCCTGCGAGCGCAGCTCCGCGCGGCAGGCCACCAGCTCCTCGGCCGGCAGGAGGCCGTCCGGTCCGGGAGAGCGCTTCTTCTTCTCGATCTGACGGCGCAGCCCGCCGATGCGCTTCATGGCGAACTCGTCGTAGATCATGCCCATGATCCCGGCGAACTTCACCCGCTCGAGGAGCGGCACCCGGGGATCCTCGGCGAGGGAGAGGACGCGGCGGGCGAAAGCGAGCCAGGAGAGCTCGCGGTTGAGGTAGGCGGCGGGGGAGTCGATCGCGGCGAGCGACTCGTCGAGGACTGGCGTCATCGCGGGCGGGCGACGCTGCCTCGGCAAAGGGTGCCGGCGCAGCGGCCGTGCAGCAACTCTATCGCTCTGCGGGCGCCCAGGAGGGTCGC